>DASTKX010000103.1:0-5841 GCA_035715585.1 Thermoleophilaceae bacterium | reverse complement strand
GCGGCTCGAGACCGAGGCGACGCCGCCCGACAACCAGGCGTCGCCGCGCCCGGTGCTGACGATCTTCGTCGGGCTGATCGGCGGCGCGGTGCTCGGCATCGGCGCGGCGTTCGCGCTGCAGACGCTCGACCCCCGCTTGCGGCGCGAGGACCAGCTGCGCGATCTCTACTCGATCCCGATCCTCGCCCGCATCCCGCGCGAGGTGGGGGTGCGTGCCTTCACGAGCGGTCCGCGCCGGCTGCTGGTCTTCGGCGAGCGCCGCCGCCACCGGCGGGCGCTGCCGCCCGGGCGCCTGTCGCCGACGACTCGTGAGGCCTACCGCACGCTGCGCGCAATGATCGAGGCGAGCCATCGCCGGCGTGGCGGTGGCGGATCGGTGCTGGTCACCGGCCCCTCGCCGTCGGAGGGCAAGACCACGACGGCGATCAACCTCGCCGCGGCCTTCGCGACGGCCGGGCACAGCGTGATCCTGATCGAGTCCGACTTCCGTCGCCCGACGATCGGCGAGGCGCTCGGCGTGCGGCCGACCGTCGGGATCGGCAGGGTCCTGCTCGGCGAGGCGGGGATCGACGACGGCCTGATCGACACGCAGCCGTTCGGCGACCGCCTGCGCGTGCTGCTCGCCGACTCCGACGGCGAGGTGCTGCCCGAGCTGCTGTCGCTGCCGGCGGCGGGATCGCTGATCGAAGAGGCGAAGAGCCGTGCCGACTACGTGATCATCGACTCGCCGCCGCTGACCGAGGTGATCGACGCGCTGCCGATCGCGCAGCAGGTCGACGACGTGCTGATCGTCACACGGCTCGGCTCCAGCAAGCTTCCGCAGCTGGCGCGCCTGGCCGACCTGCTCTCGCAGAACGACATCCGGCCGAGCGGATTCGTCGTCGTCGGCGTCGGCAGCTCGGCGCGTGAGAGCTACTACCTCTCGGCGCGGCGGGAGCGCTCGAACAGCGATCGCGCCGCGGGCAGCGACAGGTCGGAGGGGAAGCCCGGCCGGCGAACGGCCGGCTCCGTGTAACGCTGGCCTCGCGCCTCGACTTCACGACCGCGACGTTCACCGCGGCGGTGCTGGCAACCGCTGCCTTCGTCGGACTGCTCGCGGGCATCCAGCCGATATACGGGCTCGGCGCGGCGATCGGGATCGCCTTCGCGACGCTCGTCATGCTCAACCTCCAGGCGGGCCTGTGCGTCTTTGCCGTCGCGGCCTTCCTCGACGTGCTGCCCTTCGGCGGACCGGCGCTGACGCTGACCAAGGGCATCGGCCTGATCCTGGCGCTCTCGTGGGTCGCGGCGCTGGCGACGCGCCCGGACACCGAGAACGACTTCCTCAAGGACCACCCGGGCTTCACCTACCTGCTGCTGGCCTTCCTCGGCTGGGCGTCCGCGAGCCTGCTCTGGGCCGAGGACTCGGCGATCGCGCTCGACACCGTCACCCGTTACGCGTTCAACATCATCCTCTTCCTGATCGTCTACACGGCGGTGCGAAACCGGTCGGCGGCGGTCTGGCTGATGGCCTCGTTCTTGCTCGGGGCGCTGATCTCGGCGGCCTACGGGATCCTGTCGCCGGTCTCGCCGTCGTCGGTCGACGACGTCTCGCGCCTCTCGGGCGCCGGCGTCGAGTCGAACGAGCTCGCCGCGCTGCTGGTCGCGGCGCTCGTGCTCGCCACGGCGTTCGCCGCCGGTTGGCGCGAAAGCCCGGCGATCCGCGTCTTCGCGGGGATGACGATCGTGTTCTGCCTCGCCGGCGTCATCCTGTCCTTCTCACGCGGCGGACTGGTCGCGCTGGGGGTGGCCCTGCTGGCGACGGTCGTGCTCGGGGGCCGCTGGCGGCCGTATGCGGCGCTGCTGCTCGTCGCGATCGTCACCTGCGCTGCCGGCTACGTGCTCTATGTCGCAACGCCGGAGGAGCGGGATCGCGTCACGACGGTCGAGGGTGGGACCGGCCGCTCCGACATCTGGGAGGTCGGCTGGCGGATGTTCGAGGCGAGCCCGGTGGTCGGCATCGGCGCCGGCAACTTCCCGGTCTCGTCGATTCACTACCTGCTGGCGCCGGGAGCGCTGACGCGCGACGAGTTCATCGTCGACGAGCCGAAGGTCGCGCATAACATCTATCTCGAGGTGGCCGCCGAGCTGGGGGTCGTCGGATTCGTGCTGTTCATATCGATCCTCGCCTTCTCGCTGGTGTCGTCGATGAAGGCGGCGCGCGCGTTCATGCGACAGGGCGACGAGCGCATGGAGCTGATCGCGCGTGCTGTGACGGTCGCCGTGATCGCCCTGCTGGCGGCCGACTTCTTCGTCTCCGACCAGTTCAGCAAGCAGCTCTGGCTGCTGCTGGCGCTCGGGCCGGCGCTATTGCGGATCGCCCAGACCTCGACCGCGTCGGACGGCGCGCCGAAGCGGCAGGAGACCTATGCGTAGGAGAGGACACCAACCGAGCGGTGAGCGGCCGCATGTGCTGATGCTGGTCGACGCGCTGGAGGACGGCACCGGCGGCGCGGAGCGGTTTGCCGCCGGTCTTGCGGCGGCGGTCGCCGCGGGAGGCGACTTTCGCGTCTCGCTCTGCGCGACCAGGCACGCCGAGGGCTACCTGCCGCGGTCGCTCGACGAGGCGGGCGTCGAGCACTTCGCCCTGAACCGCTCGCGAACGGTCGACCCGGCGGCCTTCAGGCGGCTGGCGCGCTTCCTGCGCGAGCAGCGGGTCGACGTGCTCCACTGCCACAAGTTCGGCTCCAACGTCTGGGGCTCGATGATCGGCCGGGCGGCTGGGACGCCCGCGGTGATCGCCCACGAGCACACCTGGTCCTACGAGGGCCAGCCGCTGCGGCGCTTCCTCGACGGACAGGTCGTCGGGCGCCTCTGCGACCGCTTCGTCTCGGTCTCCAACGCGGACCGCGAGCGGATGATCGCGCTCGAGGGGGTTCCCGCGCGCAAGACGATCACGATCCCGACCTCCTACATCGCGCGCCGCGAGGGCCCGACCGGCGACCTGCGCGCCGAGCTGGGGATCGCGCCCGACGCGCCGACCGCTGGGACGATCGCCCAGCTCAGGCCCCAGAAGGCGCTCGGCGTGCTGATCGACGCGTGGCGGCTGGTCGTCGACGAGCTGCCCGCGGCACAGCTGATCCTCGTCGGCGACGGTCCGGACAGGGCGCTGCTCGAGCAGCACGCCGCGCGCGTCGGGCTCGCCGACTCGATCCGCTTCCTCGGCACGCGCAACGACCTCGGCACGATCTTCGGCGGTCTCGACGTGGCGGTGCTCAGCTCCGACTTCGAGGGGTTGCCGCTGTTCGCGTTCGAGAGCATCGCCCACGCGACGCCGCTGGTCTCTACCGATGTCGGCGGGCTGCCGGATCTCGTCGAGGACGGGAAGACCGGTGTGCTCGTCCCGCCGCGCGATCCGCGCGCGCTCGGCGGCGCGCTGGCGACGCTGCTGAAGGACGGCGATCGCCGGACGGAGCTGGCGGCGGCCGCAACGGAGCTGCTGCCGGCGTTCTCGATGGAGTCGATCGCGCGCCGCTTCGGCGACCTCTACCGGACGACGCTCGCCGAGCGCTCGGCGCGCTAGTCGATGGCCGGCGCGGGAGGTCACGGGGGCGCCGGGCTCGCCGGCGGCGGACGGCTCAGCTCGGGCTTCTCGCAGCCGCTGGGAACGAATGTCGTCGCCGGCGCGGTGCGGGGCTACTACCTCGACATGCGCGTCAAGGCGAGCGTGCCCGAGTGGCCACCGCCGGAGCTGCAGCCGCTCGCCGGCCAGATGCACGTCGACACAGCCCAGTGGGGGCTCGGCGCGTACGAGCAGTTCCTCGAGACCGGCGACGAGCGCTGGCTGGCGGCGGCGTCCGCATGCGCGCGCCACTTCCTCGACCTGCAACTGCGCGACGGCGCGCTGGCCGGCGGCTGGGTCCACGACCTCGCCTACCCGCACACCTTCCCGCTCGCCGCCGGCTGGCTGTCGGCGATGGCCCAGGGCGAGGTCGCCAGCCTGCTCGTGCGCGTCTTCCAGGAGACCGGCGAGCAGCAGCTCGCGGACGCGGCCCGGCTCGCGCTCCAGCCGCTGACCGTGCCCGTGGCCGAGGGCGGGGTCCTGGCCGACCTCGGCGGCGGCCCGTTCTACGAGGAGTATCCGACCCAGCCCGCCTCCTACGTGCTCAACGGCGCGATCTTCACGCTCTGGGGCTGCTTCGACGTGGCGGTCGCGCTCGACGACGAGCGGGCGCGGCAGCTCTTCGACGACGGCGTCGACACCCTCGCACGCGAGATCGGTCGCTGGGATCTCGGCTGGTGGTCGCGCTACGACCTGTTCCCGCATCCGCTCCCCAACGTCGCGAGCGCCGGCTACCACGAGCTGCACATCGACCAGCTGATCGCCCTCGACCGCATCGCGCCCAGGTCCGCGCTGGCGGCCGCGGCCGACCGCTTCCGCGCCTACGAGGGCTCGCGCTTCGGGGCGCGGCGAGCGCTCGCCGCCAAGGCCGCCTTCCGCGTCGCCGTCCCGCGCAATCAGCGGCTCGCGCGCCGCCTTCCGTGGGCGAGCGGGAGATCCTGATGGGCGCGCTCGTGCTCTGCTACCACGCCGTCAGCGAGCGCTGGCCGGCCGCGCTCTCGGTGACGCCGGACACGCTGCGCGACCAGCTGGCGCTGCTGCGGCGACAGGGCTATCGCGGCGCGACCTTCTCGGACGTGGCGCTCGGGCGTGTCGACGGCAAGGTCGTGGCGATCACCTTCGACGACGCCTTCAGCTCGGTCGGCGAGCTGGCGAAGCCGCTGCTCGACGAGGTCGGCATGCCGGCGACGGTCTTCGTGCCGACCGGCTATGTCGGCTGCGAGGGGCCGATGGCGTGGCCGGGCACCGACAACTGGGTCGGCGGGCCACACGAGGCCGAGCTGAGCTGCATGTCCTGGGACGAGCTGCGCGCCCTGCGCGACGCCGGCTGGGAGATCGGCTCGCACACGCGCAGCCATCCCTACCTGACCCGCCTGTCCGACGCCGAGCTCGCCGAGGAGCTCGCGACGTCGAGGTCCGACTGCGAGCGTGAGCTGGGCGCCTGCGAGTCGCTCGCCTATCCCTACGGCGACTACGACGAGCGCGTGGTCGCCGCCGCCGGCGCCGCGGGGTACGCGACCGCCTGCACGCTGCCGGACACCATGCACGGCGAGCGGCCGCTCGCCTGGCCGCGCGTCGGCGTCTACCACGCCGACGCCGGCCAGCGCTTCAGGCTCAAGCTGTCGCCGGCCGTGCAGCGCCTGCGCGGCGCCGAGCGGCTGGCGGCGCTGGCGCGCCGCGCTACCCGGCGCTAGCGGCGCGAGCGCTTCGCGTAGCGCTGCTGCTTCGACCTGCGCGAGCTCTTCGAGCCACGCCGGCCGTCGCGCCGGTTGCGCGACTTGCTCGGCTTGGAGACAGGCTTCGGCTTGGACACCGGCGGCTGGGGCTGAGGTGTCGGCGTGGGGGCCGGCTCCGGGGCGGGCTCGGGCTGAGGCGTCGGAGCCGGTGCGGGTGTCGGCTCGGGATCGGGCGTGGGAGCGGGCTCCGGGGCGGGGGCGGGGTCAGGAGTGGGGGTGGGGTCAGGCTCAGGCGTGGGGGTGGGGTCAGGCTCAGGCGTGGGAACGGGCGCGCGCTCTGGGGCCGGCGCGGCCGCGCTGCCCGGCCCCGGAACCGGATTGCTCGGCGAGTAGACGGTGGCGCAGGGGCTGCTCGAGCCGATGCGGAAGTCTTTGCTGGTTGGGTTGAGGTATTGGGGGTTGGCGGTGGTGTTGTTGGTGGCGGTGAAGCCGCCGTCGCCGGTGGCGATGCCGCCGGCGCCGTAGTCGGTGCGGGCGGCGCCGTGGACGCAGTTTTGGCGGAGG
>DASTKX010000102.1:0-7692 GCA_035715585.1 Thermoleophilaceae bacterium | reverse complement strand
CGGGACGTAGGCCTCGGGCTGGTAGTAGTCGTAGTACGAGACGAAGTACTCGACCGCGTTGTTCGGGAACAGCTCGCGGAACTCGTTGCAGAGCTGCGCCGCCAGCGTCTTGTTGTGCGCGATCACCAGCGCCGGCCGCTGCAGCTTCTCGATCGTGAACGCCATCGTCGCCGTCTTGCCCGACCCCGTCACGCCGAGCAGCGTCTGGAACTGGTCGCCCGCCTCGATCCCGGCCGCGAGCGCGTCGCGCGCCGCCGGCTGGTTGGCGATCGGCGTGTAGATCGGGTTGAGCTCGAACTTCGGCACGGCGATCGAAGCTAGCAGCCGCTTCGGCGTTGCTTAGAGACCAAGCTCGTCGCCGTAGTGATCGCGGTACTCGCCCTTGCGCTCCTTGACGTTCTCGACGTAGTGACGCGTCTCCGGGAACGGGATGTCCTCGGAGGCGTCGAAGCCGTCGACCCCGCCCGCCTCCTCGATCCAGCGGTTGACGTTGGTCTCGCCGGCGTTGTAGGCGGCGATCGCAAGCGTCTCGTCACCGTCGTACTGACGCATCAGGTAGCGCAGGTAGTACGCGCCGTAGGAGATGTTGACCTGCGGCGTGGCGAGATCGGCCTGGGTGAACGCCGTCCCGCCCGAGTCCTGCGCGATGAAGTCGGCCGTGTCGGGCGTGATCTGCATCAGGCCGCGCGCGCCGGCGTGCGAGGTCTGGTCGCGGAAGCGCGACTCCTCGTAGATCACTGCCGCTACCAATGCGGGGTCGAGGCCCTTCTCGGCCGCCTGCTGGCGGATGATGTCCTCGTGCTTCAGCGGCAGCGTGATCTCGCGCACCGCGTCGCCGATCGGCCCGAGCCCGCCGATCGCCGCCGCCACGATCGCGCCGATCGCCGCCGCGACGAGCACGCCGGCGATCCGCCGCTGCCTCCCCGTTCGCGCTCGCTTCGACCGCCGGGCGGACGCTTGCCGGCGCGATCGCGTTCGGGTGGCTGATGCGGAGGCCAAAGGTCTAGTCCTCGATGGTGGCAAGAACGTGGGACAGCTCTGCCTTCAACTCCTCTCGAGTGCCATCGTTGCGGACAACGTAGCCCGCACGATCGGCCTTCTCCTGCTGCGTCAGCTGCCGTCCGACCCGCTCCGCCACAGCAGTGTGACCACGGGCATAGGCGCGCTCGGCGCGCAGCGGCTCGTCGGCGACGACCGCGATCGTCGTGTCGAACACGCTGTCCATCCCAGACTCGAACAGCAACGGCACCTCGACGACGGCCGCCGGCGGGAGCGCCTCGGACGCGTCGACCTCGGCGCGCCACTCGACGATTCGAGCGCCGACGCGCGGCCACAGCAGCCCCTCCAGCCAAGAGCGATCCTCGGCCTGTCCGAAGACCCGCTCCGCGACCGCCGACCGCTCGATCGCGCCGTCGGCGCCGAGAACGTCGCTCCCGAAGCGCGAGACGATCGCGTCGCGCATCTCCTCGCTGCCGAGCAGCTCGTGCACGACCGCGTCCGCCGACAACGTCGCGGCGCCCAGCTCCTCGAGCGCGGCGAGCGCCGTCGACTTGCCCGACCCGACGCCCCCGGTCAGTCCGACGAACGGGACCTGCCCGGCGCCGGACATGTCCAGTCCCTAGCCCTCGTCGGTCTCGGTGTCGGCGTCGGGAGCCTCAGCGGGCTCCTCGCCGTCCGCCGGAGCGGCATCCTCCGCGGGCTCCTCAGCCGCCGGAGCGTCCTCAGCGGGCGCCTCCTCGGCGGAAACCTCCTCGACAGGAGCCTCCTCCGCAGGCGCGTCCTCTACCGACGCCGCCTCCTCTGCGGGAGCCTCGTCGACCGGGGCCGCGTCCTCAGCGGTGGCCTCCGGCTCGTCGGCCGGCGCCTCGGCGCCGCCCTCCTCCGGAGTCGCCTCCGAGGTGGCGACCATCACGGCGCGCAGATCCTCGGCGCCGGTCACCGACGGGCCAGCGAACATCTCGTCCGAGAGACCAAGGTCCGGCACGCGACCGAGCGTGCTGCCACCGGTCGATCCACCCGCGTCCGGCGGCGGCTCGTTGCCGGCGACGCGCTTGATGCTCAGCGACAGGCGGCGGCGCTCGGAGTCGATCTCCAGCACCTTGACCTTCACCTCGGCGCCCGGCTCGACGACCTCGCGCGGGTTCTCGACGTGATGGTGGGCGAGCTCGGAGATATGGACGAGGCCCTCGACACCGTCCATGATCTCGACGAAGGCGCCGAAGGTGACGACCTTGGTGACCTTGCCCTCGAGCTCGTCACCGATGTTGTAGGTGTCGACGACGCGCTGCCACGGATCCTCTTGCGTCTGCTTGAGGCCGAGCGAGATGCGCTGACGGTCGCGGTCGATGTCGAGCACCTTGACCGGAACCGTGTCGCCGATCGACAGGATCTCCGACGGGTGGTTGACGTGGCTCCAGGAGAGCTCGGAGATGTGGATCAAACCATCGATCCCGTCCAGATCGACGAACGCGCCGAAGTCGACGATGTTCGAGATCGAGCCCTCGACCACCTGGCCGGGCTGCAGGCGGTCCAGAATCTGCTGACGGACCTCCTTGCGCTCCTCCTCGAGCACCGCGCGGCGCGAAAGCACCACGTTGTTGCGCGAGCGGTTGAGCTCGATGACCTTGCACTCGATCTTCTGGCTCATGAACTCGTCCAGGTCCTGGACTCGACGGATGTCCACGAGCGACGCGGGCAGGAAGCCACGCACGCCGAGATCGATGATCAGGCCGCCCTTGACGACCTCGATGACATTGCCCTCGACCGGCTCGCCGGACTCGGCGGCAGCCTCGATGCGGCGCCACGCCTTCTCGAAACGAGCGCGCTTCTTGGAAAGCAGCAGGCGGCCGTCCTGGTCCTCCTTGGTGAGGACGAGCGCGTCGACCTCCTCACCCAGCTCCACTTCGTCGTGCGGGTCCACCGACTTGCGGATCGACAACTCGTTCGAGGGAATGACCCCCTCGCTCTTGTAGCCGATGTCGACGAGCACCTCGTCCTGATCGATCCGGACGACTTTGCCGGTAACGACGTCGCCCTCCTCGAACGGCACGAGCGTGGCGTCGTAGTTGGGGACGATTTGTCCGTCGATCTCCAGTAGGAGTCCGTCGGAGCCCTCTACGGGGCGTGGTGGAGTTAGGGTCTGGGTATCGGTCATTGGCGACGGCGTAGGTTAGCGCCGTACCGTACGAGCCGCATCCTGCGCTCCTTCGCGCCGGATGGCTACCCTGCCCATCCGATGCCGGTCAGAGCCACCAAGCGCGGCGACGAGCGCACGCCGCTGTCCGGGGACTACGACGTCCTGATCTGCGGCGCCAGCTTCGCCGGCCTGGCGATCGCCCGCGAGCTTGCTGGGGCCACTCGTGCCGATGGCACTCCCGCACGCGTGCTGATGATCGACCGCTACGAGATCGGCGAGCGCCAGACGTCGGCGTGCGGCGTCCCGACCGGCTGGCTCGAGGCGCTCGATCTGATGGGAGCGCACCGCCAGACGTTCTCCGAGCTGGTCATCGCGACGCCCCACGGGACCACCCGCTGGCCGATCCCCTGGACCTTCTCGACCTTCGACTACCCCGAGCTTTGCGCGCTGCTCGCCGCGCAGGGCGACGCCGAGTTCGAGACGGCCAAGGTCGACGGCCGCACCGGCAACACGGTCCACACCGACCGCGGCGACCTGACCGCCCCGCTGATCGTCGACTGCCTCGGCTGGCGGCGCGTGCTGGCCCCCGGTGACGACCCGGCCTACCAGCCGCCGGACGCGCCGCTCTCGCGCGGCCTCGAGGTCCATCCGAACGGCCAGAGCCCCGACCTCAAGGTCTGGATCGACCGCTCGATCGTCCCGGAGGGCTACGGCTGGATCTTCCCCGCCGGCGACGAGCTGCGGATCGGCGTCGGATCGTTCGATCCCAAGTTCCACGTCAAGGACAACACCGTCAAGCTCGCCGAGGACCTCGGCGCCGACGCCGTCGGCTTCCAGGGCAACTGGATCCCGCACAAGCTGCGCGACGCCGCCGAGGACGGGATCTTCTTCGCCGGCGACTCCGCCGGCCACTGCCTCCCCCTCACCGCCGAGGGCATCCGCACCGCCCTCTACTTCGGCGTCGCCTGCGGCCGCGAGCTCCGTTCCGTCCTCGAGGGCGACAAGACCCGCGAGCAGGCGCTCGGCAGCTACTTCGCCTTCAGCGCCTCCCACGAGTGGAAGTACACCTGGCTACTCCGCGGCCAGAAGCTCCTCCCCCGCATCCACCCGCCACTCGCCCAACGCATCATCGAGGCCGGCAATCGGCCCAGCTTCCTCAACTGGTCCTTCGGCCACTACTGGAACATCGCCACACCCGACATTGTCACCGCAGCGCCCTTTCGCTACCGCCGTACCGCTATCTCCGCCGCAGCCTGACGAAAGCGTCCGCGGTCTCGCCTCAATTCTCGCGCACGGCTTTGACACGGCGGCGTAACTCGGGATCAGTCGGATCTATCAAATCTGGCGCGTAGTCCTCGACATCGCTGATCTCCTTCACGTAGAGATAAACCGACTCCCGCGCGTCATCTCCTGGCGCTTGGCTCACCCCCCGGGCTACCACCAAGCCGTGCATCACGACGACGTCGCCGATCTTGGAGTAATCGTTCGCAATGATCTCGGACACGCCTGCTCGGGCCTCTACGCGATCATCTGGGCCCGCGAGTCGATACTCGGTCTCGATGTCGGAGAAGTCGTGGTTCCCGGTATCGGTCGTGTCGACGATTCGGCCTACGACGCTTATCGGGGTACCCGCAAGACCCGGTGCCTGCCTGACAACCGTGGGGATGTCGTAGTAGGTCAGCTTTCCTCCGTCCGTCTCCAAGATCTGAGCCTCGTAGCCCTGCGCAATGTAGTCGAAGGACTCATCGAACAACTCGGGCTCCCCTTTCCAATACGCCCGATCGGGAACCTGCTCCCGCGCCGTGTCGGCATGCTCGCCGTCATAGCTACGAAATTGATCCCTAACACTGTCGAGCACCTTCAGCGGGAGGGACGGGAGCGGCGACACAAGAGGTCCTAGGAACGTGGCGATCAGAGTCGCCAGGACCGCGACCGCGATCGCGTTCCCGTGACGCGCCAGCCACGTGGGCGGTGGCGATGTGGGATCGCCTCGAGAGCCCTCTTTCCCAGAACTGGGCTCTCCCGATCCGTTTTGCACATCTGTGCGCTCAGCTTGCGCTGAGTCGTCATCCACTCCCGCGTGGCTCACCCTTGAGATGCTACGCGGCGGAAGCGACGCTCATGAACGACACGGCTGGGTCAACGGCTCCAGAATCACGATCCGCCATCGAAGCGCCGGTCGAAGTCCCCCATCGCTGCCTATTTGCCGCGGACGACGAGGAAGGTGCCGACGGCGAGGAGGGCGATGCCGAGAACCCGCTGAGGGGTGAGGCCCTGCTTGTCGACGCCGAACCAGCCGTAGCGGTCGACGACGACGGCGAGGGTGAGTTGGCCGGCGATCGTGGCGGCGGTGACGCCGCCGGCGCCTAGGGTGCGGACGGAGACGAGGACGGTGGTGACGTAGGCGGCTCCGAGCAGGCCGCCGGTCAGGTAGTACCAGCGCAGGTCGGCGGCGTTGGCGACCTCGCCGAAGCCGCTCGTGAACAGCAGGGTGATGCAGACGAGGACGGCGAGGCCGACGGCGAAGGAGATCGAAGCGGCGGCAAAGGTGCCAACGGACTTGCCGAGCGTAGAGTTGATCGGGGCCTGCATCGCGACGAGCCCGCCCGCGGCGACCATCGCGACGACCGCAACCCAGCGGTCCACTACTTCGCCTCCAGCCAGTTCTTCCCGACGCCGAGATCGGTCGTCAGCGGCGGATCCAGCTCGAACGCGCCAGCCATCTCACGCTGGACGATCTCCGACGCGGCCGGGACCTCGGACTCCGGCCCCTCGAACAGCAGCTCGTCGTGGATCTGGAGGACGAGGCGGGTGCTCAGACCGGCGTCGCGCAACGCGCGGACCGAGTTGACCATCGCGACCTTGATGATGTCGGCCGCGGTGCCCTGAATGACCATGTTGACGGCGAGCCGCTCGCCGAGCTGGCGGACCTGGCGGTTGCGCGCGCGCAACTCGGGGATGCGGCGGATGCGGCCGAACTCGGTGGCGACGAAGCCCTCGTCGGTGGCGCGCTCGATCGTCGTGTCGATGAACGCCTTGACCGCCGGGAACCGCTCCAGGTAACGGTCGATGAACTCCTGCGCCTCGCCCTGCGGGATCTGGAGTCGGTCGGCGAGGCCGAAGGCCGAGAGCCCATAGACGATCCCGTAGTTGACCATCTTGGCCTTCGAGCGAGTGCCGGGATCGACCTTGCCGCCGGCGTCGGCGCCCAGGATCCACGCCGCCGTCGCGGTGTGGACGTCCTCGCCGCGACGGAAGATCTCCTTCAGCACCTCCTCGCCGGCGATGTGCGCGAGCAGACGCAGCTCGACCTGCGAGTAGTCGGCGGAGATCAGCCGGCAGCCGTCCTCGGCGACGAAGCAGGCGCGGATCTCACGGCCGCGCTCGGTGCGGACCGGGATGTTCTGGAGGTTCGGGTTGCTGCTGGAGAGCCGCCCGGTCGCCGCCGTCACCTGGCTGAACGTCGTGCGCAACCGGCCGTCGTCGCCGAGTAGCGCCGGGAAGGCGTCGAGGTAGGTCGACTTGAGCTTGGTCAACTCACGCCACTCCTCGATCATCGGGACGATCTCGTGCTCGTGGCGGATCGCCGCGAGCACCCGCGCGTCGGTCGAGAAGCCGGTCTTGCCGCGTCGCTTCTTCGACAGCTCGAGCTTGACGAAGAGGATCTCGGCGAGCTGCTGGGGCGAGCCGATCGTGAACTCCTCCCCCGCCGCGTCCCATATCCGTCGCTCGAGCGCGGTCGCCTCGTCGCCGATCCGCGTCGCGATCTCGCGCACCCTATCGACGTCGAGCCGCACGCCGGCGCGCTCCATCTCGACCAGCACCTCGACCAGCGGCAGCTCGATCTCCTCGAGCAGCCGCGTCAGCCCGAGCTCTTCGAGCGTCTCGCGCTGGCTCGCGGCGAGCGCGTGCAGCAGGACGGCCTGCTCGGCCGCCTCCTTCGAGCGATCCTCGCCCTTCGCGCCCTGGATCTCAGCGCCGAGGCCGAGATCGCTGGCCAGCTCGTCGAGCGGATAGGTGCGGCGCGCCGGGTCGATCAGGTAGGCGGCGACGAGCGTGTCGTGCTCGAGCGGCGGCGCGGCGATCGTGGCGTCATCCGCGCCATCGGCGGTCGCCCAAGAGGTGACAGGCTGCTCCGAGACGGTCAGCGTCTTCCAGTCGTGAGCGGTCAGCGGCCGGTCGCCCCAGGCGGCCACTACCTCGGTCAGCGTCTGCGCCTCGCCGGCCAGCGCCTCCTTGTTGCCGCCGTAGGCGGCGAAGCTCAGCGGCTCGTCGTCGCCGAAGCCGGGAAGCTGGTCCTCCGGTGGCTCGGGCCGGTCGGCCCAGAGGGCGACGTGATCCCCCATCAAGGACGACAGCTCGGCCGGCGCCACCCTGCGCATCCGCACCGCCGTGGTCGAGCTCGCCGCCGGCATCGGCGCCGCCGCCTCGCCGTCGCCGAACACCTCCTCGAGCCGCCGCAGCGGGTCGCGCAGCTCGAACTCGCGGAAGACCTCGCGCAAGCGGGCGCGGTCGGGCTCGCGCGCGAGCAGGTCGTCGAAGTCGACCTGCTCGAC
>DASTKX010000101.1:0-4960 GCA_035715585.1 Thermoleophilaceae bacterium | reverse complement strand
GGCGATGTCGCGGCGGTAGATGATGTTGACCGCGCCCTCGGGGCCCATCACGGCGACCTCGGCCTGCGGCCAGGCGAAGTTGAAGTCGGCCAGCATGTGCTTGGAGGCCATGACGTCGTAGGCGCCGCCGTAGGCCTTGCGGGTGACGACGGTCAGCTTCGGCACGGTCGCCTCGGTGTAGGCGTAGAGCAGCTTCGCGCCGTGGCGGATGATGCCGCCCCACTCCTGGCTGGTGCCGGGCAGGAAGCCGGGCACGTCGGTGAACGTGACGATCGGGATGTTGAAGGCGTCGCAGGTGCGGATGAAGCGAGCCGCCTTCTCCGAGGCGTTGATGTCGAGCACGCCCGCCATCTGCGACGGCTGGTTGCCCACGACGCCGACCGAGCGGCCGCCGAGCCGCGAGTAGCCGATCACGATGTTCTTGGCGAAGTGCTCCTGGACCTCGAAGAACTCGCCGTCGTCGACCGTGCGGGTGATCACCTCGCGCATGTCGTACGGCTTGTTCGGGTTGGCCGGGACGATCGAGTCGAGCTCGAGATCCATCCGGTCGTGCGGATCTCCCGTCTCGACCTTCGGCGGCAGCTCGAGGTTGTTCTGCGGCAGGAACGACATCAGGTAGCGCGCGTCCTCGAGGCAGGCCTCCTCGTCCTCGGACGCGAAGTGCGCGACGCCCGACTTCGAGTTGTGGGTCATCGCGCCGCCGAGCTCCTCGAACTCGACCTCCTCGCCGGTGACGGTCTTGATCACGTCGGGGCCGGTGATGAACATGTGCGAGGTCTCCTTCACCATGAAGATGAAGTCGGTCATCGCGGGCGAGTAGACGGCGCCGCCGGCGCACGGACCCATGATCAGCGAGATCTGCGGGATCACGCCGGAGCACTGGACGTTGCGGACGAAGACGTCGCCGTAGGCGCCGAGCGAGACGACGCCCTCCTGGATCCGCGCGCCGCCGGAGTCGTTGATGCCGATCACCGGGCAGCCGATCTTCGCGGCCAGGTCCATGATCTTGCACATCTTCTCGGCCATCACCTCGCCGAGCGAGCCGCCGAAGACGGTGAAGTCCTGTGAGAAGACGCAGACCGGGCGGCCGTCGATCGTGCCGTGCCCAGTGACGACCGCGTCGCCCCAAGGCCGGTTCTTCTGCATGTCGAAGTCGGCCGTGCGGTGGCGGACGAAGGTGTCGAGCTCTTGGAAGCTGCCCGGGTCGAGCAGCTTCTCGACCCGCTCGCGGGCGGTCATCTTGCCGCGCGCGTGCTGCTTCTCCTCAGCCTGCGGGTTGGTGTGGACGGCCTGCTCGCGCAGCTCCTCGAGCTGGGCGAGCTTCTCCTCGTAGGTCTCTGGCGACGTCTGGCGCATAGGGCGCGGCATCGTACCGACGCACCCCTCGCGCGCGCGGCTAGCCGCGCGAAAAGGGGCGGTGGTGCGCTTGCCCAAGCGCCTCGAGCGTGCCGTCGAGGACGCGCTGGACGCGCTCGGCGTCGGTGGTTGCGACCGGCGTCGGCTCTGGCTCGGCGGGTGGCTCGGGCGTAACCGCGACGGGCTCAGTCTCGACGACGGGCGGCGCGACGGGCTCGGGCTCCGGCTCGACAGCGACGGGCTCCGGTGCCGGAGTCGGCTCCGGCGGGGCGGCCGGCTCGGGCAGTGGCTGCCGGCGGCGGAAGAGCCAGCGGGCGAAGAAGCCTTGCTTCGGCTCCGAGGCCTCGGCCGGCGGCTTGATCGCGACCGGCTCAGGCTCCGGGTCTGGCTCGACGGGCTCAGGCTCGGCGGCGACCGGCTCCGGGGTCGGCTCGGGGTCCGCTGCCTCGGATACAGGCTCAGGCTCCGTGGCCGCCTCTGGCACGGCGGCCGGGCCCGGCTCGGGGACGGTCGCCTTGAAGGTGACCTTCGTTCCCCAGCCGGACTGCTCGAGCTCCACGGTTCCGCTCACTTCCTCGCCCTCCCAGGCGACCGTGGACTCGGGCTCGACCTTCGTGATCCGAATCTCCCCCAGCTCACCGAGGTGCTTCGCGAGGCTCTCTACCTCGCTCAGCTCACTCCACAGCTCCGGGGGCGACTTGACCAGCGTTCTCTGTGCTGTCAGATCGGCCATCGTCCTCCGGTTTCGGGCGGGGCATGACGACTCCTGCCGTTGGTACGGACCTGTCACAGAAGCGCGGTAACCCGTTACATCACTCGCCCTAAGGTGATGTAATGGCTCTCGACCATGAAACGGCTCCAGATCATGCTTGACGAGGATCTCGACGCGGAGCTTGCGCGGCGCGCGAGCACTGAGGGGCGATCGAAGGCGTCGATCATTCGCGAGTCTCTACGCCAGACTCTGCGGCCGCTGCCGCCGCTCGAGGAGGATCCGATCTGGGAGATGGTCGGCGCCGATCCTGGAGGAGAGCCGGTCGAGGACATCGACGAGTATCTGATCGGGCTGAAAGAGGCAAAGATGCGGGACGCGAAGTAGCGATGCTCTTCGTCGACGCCTCGTTTTGGATCGCCCTTCGGTTTCCACGGGACGATTGGCACGACTCTGCCTCGCGACTGTTCCGGCAATACGCGGACAAGCCGCTCTTGACGACGAATCTCGTACGGTCGGAGACCTGGACCTTCCTGCGTGGACGTGTGGGGCATCGATCCGCGGTCCACGCCTTCGAGTCGATGTCGCGATCGCCGCGCGTAGAGGTGGCGCAGGTGACGGCGGGATTGGAGGAAGAAGCCTTCGAATGGCTGCGTCGTCACGACGAGCGGAGCTACTCGTTCGTCGACGCGACCTCCTTCGCGTTGATGCGAAAGAAGAAGATCACGTCGGTGCTCGCCTTCGACGCTGATTTCAGCGCTGCCGGGTTCCTCGAGCTCCGTTCCTAACGCGAGGCGAGGCCGAGGCGGAGGGCGCCGCAGGCTTCGAGCATGGCGTCGCGGGCGCCGCGGTGGAGCGAGGTCTGGTTGACGAAGCTGTGCAGGAGGCCGTCGTGGCGGCGGAGGGCGGTGGGGACGCCGGCGGCGGTGAGGATGCGGGCGTAGTCCTCGGCCTCGTCGCGGAGCGGGTCGAAGCCGGCGGTGAGGATGTAGGCGGGCGGCAGGCCGGAGTGGTCGGGGGCGCGCAGTGGCGAGACGCGCCACTCGTGGGCGGCGTCGCGGTCCGGGATGTAGTGGTCGCGGTACCAGTCCATCTCGGCCGCGGTCAGGAAGAAGCCCTCCTTGAACAGCTCGTAGGAGGGGCGCTTCTCGACGTAGTCGCAGACCGGGTAGATCAGCAGCTGGAAAGCAGGTAGCGGGGCCTCGCCGGCCTTGGCGGCGAGCGCGACGACGGCGGCGAGGTTTCCGCCCGCGCTGTCGCCGCCGACGGCGATCCGCGCCGGGTCGAAGCCGAGCTGCTCGGCGTTTTCGGACGCCCACGCCAGGGCGGCCACCGAGTCGTCGACCGCGGCGGGATAGAGGTGCTCGGGCGCGAGCCGGTAGTCGACCGACAGGACTCCGACGCCGGCGTACTTGGCGATGAAGCGGCAGGCGCTGTCGTGGGTGTCGAGCGTGCCGATCACGTGGCCACCGCCGTGGTAGTAGACGAGTAGTCCGCCCGCGTCTTGGTCCGGCGTTTCGGCATAGAGGCGCGCTGGGATCTCGCCGGCAGGGCCCGGGATGGCCAGGTCCTCGACGCGCGCGAGCGGCAGCTTCGGGCCGGTGAGCAGGGTGGCGAGCCAGCCGGCCTGCTCGCGCGCCTCCGCGACTGAGAGATCGGAGAACGGCCGGACGCCGAACAGCGCCTCGGCCTTGACCGCTAGCTGCGAGGTCGGGTGCAGCTCGAGGCCGTCAGCGCTGATCGGCCGACCGCCGATCAGCCGCTGCGCCCAGAGCGGCAGCCGCATCAACGCCGGCGCGACCGCCTCCTTGACCGCTTGCGGTAGCGCCTCGACGAACGCGGCCTGGCTCAAGCCTCGGAGTACTCCCCGAACTCCTCGCGCAGCACGTCGCAGACCTCGCCGAGCGAGGCGCGGGCCTTCAGCGCGGTGCGCATCGGGCGCAGCAGGTTGCCGCTGCCCTGGGCGGTGGCGCGCAGCTCGGCGAGCGCGGCGGCGACGGCCTCCTGGTCGCGGTCGCGCTTGAACTCCTTCAGGCGCGCGACCTGCTCGTCCTCCGACTTCGGGTCGACGCGCAGTGTCTCGACCTGGTCGCCGTCGTCGGTGACGAACTCGTTGACGCCGACGACGATGTCCTGCTTGATCCGGTAGCGCTCCTCGTAGCCCCAGGCCGACTCCTCGACCTCGGCGCGGATGAACGGGATGCACTCGACCGATCCACCGAGCTCGTCGACCTTGTCGATCAGCGCCTGCGCGCCGGCCTCGATCTCGTCGGTCAGCGCCTCGACGAAGAAGGAGCCGGCGAACGGGTCGACGGTGTCGGTCGCGCCCGACTCGGCGGCGATGATCTGCTGGGTGCGCAGCGCGATCCGCGCCGCCTTCTCGGTCGGCAGCGCGAGCGCCTCGTCGAAGCCGTTGGTGTGCAGCGACTGGGTGCCGCCGCAGACCGCGGCGAAGCCCTGCAGCGCGACGCGCGCGATGTTGTTCTCCGGCTGCTGCGCCGCGAGCGTCACGCCGCCGGTCTGGGTGTGGAAGCGGATCGTCTGCGACTTCGGGTTCTTGGCGCCGAACCGCTCAACCATGATCTTGGCCCACATCCGCCGCGCGGCGCGGAACTTCGCGACCTCCTGGAAGACGTTGTTGTGACCGTTGAAGAAGAACGCCAGCCGCGGCCCGAACTCGTCGACGTCGAGGCCGGCGTCGATCGCCGCCTGGACGTAGGCGATCGCGTCGGCGAGCGTGAAGCCGACCTCCTGGACGGCCGAACAGCCCTTCTCGCGCATGTGGTAGCCGGAGATCGAGATCGTGTTCCACTTCGGCACGTTCTCGCGGCAGTAGGCGAACAGGTCGGTCGTCAGCCGCATCGCCGGCTTCGGCGGGAAGATGAAGTTCCCGCG
>DASTKX010000100.1:0-3885 GCA_035715585.1 Thermoleophilaceae bacterium | reverse complement strand
GTACTTGAGTCCGGACTCGAGCGACTTGCGGTCGCGCACCGACGAGGCGCAGAGCACGTAGAGCGGGATCGACAGCAGCTCGAGGCCGACGAACAGCGTGACCAGGTTCTCCGCGCCCGCGAGCAGCACCATGCCGGCGATCGAGCCGAGCATCAGCGCGTAGTACTCGCCCGCGCCTGTGTCCTGAACGCTCTCCGAGCGCAGCGACAGCGCGATCGCCGCCAGCCCGGCTACGTAGAAGAGCAGCGACATGAACAGCGCGAGCGTGTCGATCGACAGCGCGCCGGAGACGATCGGCTTGACCACGCCCGGCTCCCAGTTCGCGACCGAGAAGATGATCGCGACGACGAGCGCGGTTGCCGCCAGCTGCGGCACCAGCGAGCGCTGGACGTAGCGACCGGGGAACAGGCCGGCGATCAGCACGACGATCGCCCCACCGATCACGGCGAACAGCGGCGCCAGGCCCTGGTAGTCGATCTCCGGCGCCTTGACGGCTGCGAGGACGTCGATCATCGGGACTCGAAGACCTCCATCTCACCTCTGGATCCGTCGGATCCCTCGAACCGAATGGTTTGAGCGCGCTTGGCCGATCCATCCTCAGTCCGCTTCGCCGCGGCCGCGATCTGCGCCGTGGTCGCATCCTCGGTCCGCTCCAGAACCAGTTGTGGGTAGATCCCGAGCGCCACGATCACCGCGGCTATCGGAGCGATCAGGCCGAGGTCGAGCGCGCCAAGGTCGCCGCCCCCGACGCCCGGCCCGACCCGGTTGTGCATCGACTTCTGGAACAGGCGGATCGCGTAAACGGCGGCGAGCGCGACGCCGATGCTGGCAATCAGGCCGAAGACGATCTTGTCCTCTAGCGCGCCGAAGAGGATCAGGATCTCGCCGACGAAGTTCGGCGAGCCGGGCATCGCGAGCGTCGCGAGCGTGACGATCAGGAAGAGCGCGGCGAGCACGGGCGCGCGCAGCGCGATCCCGCCCATCTGGGCGAGCGTCGGCGAGCCGCCGGCGCGGGCGGTCAGCACGGCGATCACGAACAGCAGCGCGCCGACCACCAGGCCGTGGTTGACCATCTGCATCACGGCGCCTTGGGCGCCGAGGTCGTCGATCGCGAAGATCCCCAGCGTGATGAAGCCGAGCTGCGCGATCGAGGAGTAGGCGAGCACCAGCCGCGGCTCGTCCTGCGAGAAGGCGAGCACCGAGCCGTAGAGGATCGAGAAGACGGCGATCACCAGGATCAGGTCCTGGAAGTGGACCGAGGCGTCGGGCATCGTCGGCAGCACGATCCGCAGGAAGGCGTAGACGCCGACCTTCGACAGGACCGCCGACAGGCAGACGAGCACCGGGATCGGCGTCGCGCGGTAGGTGTCTACGACCCAGCCGTGGAAGGGGAACGCCGGCGCCTTGACGAGGAATGCGAGCGCGAACAGCAGGAAGATCCACTGCTGCGATCCCTCGGGCAGCGGGTTGGCGGCCAGCTCGGCGATCGAGAAGCTGAGCTCGTTGCCGGAGTTCGACGCGGTCAGCACGCCGAGCGCGACGGCGCCCGCGAGCATCAGCAGCGAGCCGACCAGCGTGTAGATGACGAACTTGGTCGTCGCCGCGACGCGGTCGCCCTGGCCCCAGCCGCCGATCAGGAAGTAGAACGGCACCAGCATCAGGTCGAAGAAGAGGACGAACAGCGCCAGGTCCTGGGCGAGGAACGCACCGAGCACCGCCGTCTCGGCAAGCGCCATGTGGAAGAGGAACAGCTTCTGGCGCTCGGTCTCGCGCACGGCCGACCAGACCATCGCGGCGACCCACAGCAGCGCCGTCAGCCCGACCAGGAAGAGGTTGAGCCCGTCGACGCCGAGCTGGTAGCGGATGCCGAGCTCGGCGATCCACTCGTCGTCGGTGACGTAGTGCAGCCCCGTCGTGCCGGCGCCGAAGTCGGCGATCATCGCGATCGCGTAGCCGAGCACCGCCACGCTTCCGGCGACCACGACCCAGCGCCCGATCCGCTCCGGCAGCAGCGCGCCGATCAGCGCGGCGATCACCGGCAGGAAGACGACGATTGTCAGGTGGATCGTCAGCACTCGATCAGCTCGCCACGATCAGGAAGTAGAGGACGATCGCGCTCAGGCCGAGCAGCAGCACGGCGGCGTAGGCGCGCAGCTCGCCGGTCTGGATCGAGCGTGCGAACGAGCTGCCGGCGCGCACGATGCCGACCGTCCCGCCGACCAGGAAGCCCTGGACGAACGCGCTCTCGATCACCGTGCGGCCGAAGCGGCCGAGCGCGGTCATCGGCCGCACGACGCCGAGGTCGTAGGCCTCGTCGAAGTACCACTTGTTCGACAGCAGCTTGTGCAGCGGCGCGAAGCGCTCCTGCAGCTTGGCCGAGGCGCCCGGCCGCCAGAGGTAGATCCGCGCCGCGACCAGGATGCCCGAGACCGAGATGACCGCGCCGATCGCCAGGCCGATGTAGTCGGCGCTCGTGCTCGGGTGGTCGTGGACGTAGTGCGAGCCGGCGAACGTCGGCTCGAGGAACTTCTCGATCACATCCGTCACGCCCGGGATCTGGACGAAGCCGGCGACGATCGCCAGCAGCGCCAGCGGCCCCATCGCGGCCTTCATCGACCCCTCGCGCTCGGCGATGTGGTGCTCCGCGCCCGGGAAGCCGGCGTCGGTGTCCTCGGCCTCGCCGGTCGCCGGGTTGAACGGCTCGGCGTGGGCGAGGTGGCCGCCCTCGAGCTCGCGCGCCTGCTCGCACGGCTCGCCGTGGAAGACCCGGAACACCAGCCGGAAGGCGTAGATCGCCGTCATGAACGCGGTGATGTAGCCGACGACCGCCAGCGCGATGAACCAGTCGCCGCGGTTGATCGTGTAGGCGAGGATCTCGTCCTTCGAGAAGAAGCCCGAGGTCAGCGGGAAGCCGGCCAGCGCCAGCGCGCCCGCGGTGAAGGTCGCGTAGGTGAACGGCATCGCCTTGCGGAAGCCGCCCATCTTGTCGAGCGACTGCTCGTTGGCCATCGCCGCGATCACCGAGCCGGCGCCCATGAACAGCAGCGCCTTGAAGAAGGCGTGCGTCATCAGGTGGAACATCCCGGCGCTGTAGGCGAAGACCGAGACGCCGAGGATCATGTAGCCGATCTGCGACATCGTCGAGTAGGCGATCGCCCGCTTGAGGTCGGTCATCACCAGCGCGATCGACGCCGCGACGAACAGCGTCAGCGTGCCGATCACCGCGCTGATGTCGGCGGCGGCCGGGGCCTGCTCGAACAGCGGGTGCATGCGCGCGATCAGGTAGACGCCGGCGGTGACCATCGTCGCGGCGTGAATCAGCGAGGAGACCGGCGTCGGACCCTCCATCGCGTCCGGGAGCCAGGTGTGCAGCGGCAGCTGGGCCGACTTCGCGAACGCGCCGACGAGCAGCAGCAGGCAGGCCGCGACGAGCTGGCCGTCGTTGTGGCTGAAGGCGGTGCCGACATCCGCAAAGACCCCGGCATAGTCGAGTGCCCCGGTCGCGTCGAACAGCAGGAACGCGCCGATCACCAGGCCGACGTCGCCGATCACGTTGATCACGAACGCCTTGATGCCGGCCTTGGTCGCTGTCGAGCGGCGGTACCAGAACGAGATCAGCAGGTAGGAGGCCGCGCCAACGAACGCCCAGCCGACGATCAGCAGCACGAAGTTCGCCGCCAGGACGAGCAGCAGCATCGAGAAGACGAAGAAGTTGAGGTAGGCGAAGAACCGCTTGTAGGAGCGGTCCGACTCCATGTAGGCGACCGAGTAGACGTGGATCAGGAACGACACGCCCGAGACGATCAGGCACATCATCACCGACAGCGGGTCGACCAGGATCGACATGTCGACGCTGAAGCCGGCGGTGCTCGCGTAGGTCCAGGC
>DASTKX010000099.1:0-58017 GCA_035715585.1 Thermoleophilaceae bacterium | reverse complement strand
CGAGGAGGGTCTCGGGCTCAGCCGCGAGGACGTCCAGGTCAGCTACGACACGCTCGCCAACCACGGCAACATGGGCACGCCGTCGAGCTTCTACGTGCTCAAGGGCGTCGCCGAGCGCAACGAGCCAAACCCGGGCGAGCTTGGGCTGATGCTGACGATCGGGCCAGGTGTGACGGTCGGCCTGATGCTCTTGCGCTGGTAGCCGCGCGGGTTCAACATGGGGGGATGAGCGATTTCCCCGCAGCCAACGCCGAGGCGATCGAGGCCTGGGACGGGCCGCTGTTCGAGCGCTTCGTCCAGTACCGCCACATCGTCGTGACCGGGCTCACCGCGCACGGCGACGAGGCTCTGCGCCTCCACCCGCCGGAGGCGGGTGACCGCGTGCTCGACGTCGGCTGCGGCTTCGGCGACGCGTCGCAGCAGATCGCCGCGCTGGTCGGACCGGAGGGGGCGGTGCTCGGCGTCGACGCCTCGCCGCGCTTCGTCGAGGCCGCTACCGAGGAGGCGGCGGGGGTCGAGAACGTCGAGTTCGCCGTCGCCGACGTCGAGCGGACGATCTTCGACGGGCCGTTCGACTACGCGTTCTCGCGCTTCGGCACGATGTTCTTCGCCAACCCGGTCGCCGCGCTGCGCCACGTCCGCGAGGGGTTGAAGCCGGGCGGGAAGCTCGTGACGGTCGTCTGGCGCGCGAAGGTCGAGAACGACTGGGTCTACCGCGCCCAGCAGATCGTCGAGCGGTTCGTCACCAAGCCCGAGCAGTACGACGACCCGACCTGCGGGCCGGGACCGTTCTCGATGGGCAACGCCGACACCACCAGCGGGATCCTGCTGAGCGCCGGCTTCGAGGACGTCTCGCTGCGCCGCTGCGACCTGCCGATCAGGATCGGCGTCGACATCGACGAGGCGGTCGAGTACGTCATGAGCCTCGGCCCCGCTGGCGAGATCATCCGTCTCCAGGGCGACCGTGCCGCCCATCTGCACGAGCCGATCGCCGAGGCGCTACGCGAGGGCCTGTCCGAGTGGGACGGCCCCGACGGCGTAGTCGCCCCGGCGTCGACTTGGATCGTGTCTGCTTCGGTTCCTGCTTAGCTCAGACGCTCGACGATCATCGCCTCGCCCTGGCCGCCGGCGACGCACATCGTCTCGATGCCGATCGTCTTGTCGTCGGACTCGAGGCCGTTGAGCAGCGTGGTCATGATGCGCACGCCGGTCTGGCCGAACGGGTGTCCGAGCGCGATCGCGCCGCCGTGCGGGTTCATCTTGTCGAGCGAGATGCCGCATTCGTCCATGATCGGGATCACCTGGGCGGCGAACGCCTCGTTGAGCTCGACGGTGTCGACGTCGGCGATCGTCATGCCGGCGCGGTCGAGCGCCTTCTTGATCGCGCCGATCGGGGCGACGCCCATGTACTCCGGCTCGTTACCCGCCGTGGCGGCCGTGATGATCCGCGCACGCGGCGTCAGGCCGAGCGCCTTCGCCTTCTCGTCGGACATGATCAGCGCGGCGGCCGCGCCGTCGTTGAGCGGGCACGAGTTGCCGGCGGTCACGCCACCGCCGCCGAACGCCTCGGGCAGCTCGGCGAGCTTCTCGAGCGTCGACGAGGCGCGCGGGCCGTCGTCCTTGGACACCACGGTGCCGTCGGCGAGCGTGACCGGGACGATCTCGCGGTCGAAGAAGCCGCTCTCCTGTGACTGCACGGCGAGCTCCTGCGAGCGCTGGGCGTACTCGTCCATCGCCTCGCGCGTCACGCCGTACTTGTTGGCGACGTTGACGGCCGTCTCGCCCATCGCGATGTAGACGTTGGGCTGTCCGGGCTCCTTGCCCTGGAGGAACTCGCTCTTGTCGGCGTCGCCGGCAACCTCCTGGCGCTCGTTGTACTGCGAGACGAACTCGACGCCCGCGGCGATGTAGACGTCGCCCTGGCCGGCCTTGACGTTGTTGGCCGCGTAGCGGATCGCGTCGAGGCCGGACGCGCAGTAGCGCGAGACGGTCACGCCGTTGACGCTCTGCGGAAGCTTCTCCGACAGCAGCGCGACGATCCGGCCGATGTTGAAGGCCTGCTTGCCCTGTGGGAAGCCGCAACCGGTGATGACCTCCTCGACGAGCGCCGGATCGAGGCCCGGGTTGCGCTCGAGGAGCTGGTCGACGGTGAAGGCGGCGGTGTCGTCCGGGCGCAGCGAGGCCAGGGATCCCTTGAAAGCGCGTCCGATCGGGGTGCGGACGGCGTCGACGATGACTGCTTCAGGCATTGCGGGGCGTCTCCCTTGTGTGGGTTCTGGAAAGTGCTGGGGGGGATGGAAACTCTACGGAGGGCCTACTTGGGCGGCATGCGCAGCGCGCCGTCGAGGCGGATCGTCTCGCCGTTGAGCATTCGGTTCTCGGCGATCGAGACGGCGAGCTGGGCGTACTCCGCGGGGAAGCCGAGCCGCTGGGGGAACGGCACGCCGGCGCCGAGCGCGACGCGGGCCGGCTCGGGCAGCGCGGCCAGCAGTGGCGTGTCGAACAGGCCCGGGGCGATCGTGCAGACGCGGATGCCGCGGCCCGACAGATCGCGTGCCGCCGGCAATGTCATGCCGGCGATCCCGGCCTTCGAGGCGGAGTAGGAGATCTGGCCGATCTGGCCGTCGAAGGCCGCGACCGACGCGGTCATCACGATCGCGCCGCGCTCGCCGTCCTCGCCCGGCTCGTTGTCGTTCATCGCCGCTGCCGTCAGGCGCAGCACGTTGAACATCCCGATCAGGTTGACGCGGACGACCGTCTCGAACGGCAGCAGCTGGTGGGGACCGCGCTTCGACACCGTCTTCTCGGCCCAGCCGACGCCGGCGCAGCCGACCGCGAGGCGCAGCTCGCCGAACGCGTCGACGGCGGCGCTCACGGCGGCCTGGGTGTCCGCCTCGGAGGTGACGTCGCAGTGGACGGCGATCGCGGCGTCGCCGAGTTCGGCCGCGAGCGCGTTCGCCTTGTCGTCGTTGACGTCGGCGATCGCGACGCGCGCGCCGCGCTGCACCAGCGCGCGCGTGGTGGCCTCGCCGAGCCCGGAGGCGCCGCCCGACACAAATGCTCCGATTCCCTGGATGTCCATGGGCGGCACTCTATGCGACTGGCTGATTGGCCAGTCAGCCAGTCAGCGACGCGACGGCCAGCCCGAACAGGCCGCCGTCGTCGGTGTGGAAGTCGTCGAGCCGCATTCCCGCCGCGCGCAGCTCGCGATCGACGGCGTCGCGGGTGAACTTCGCGCTGATCTCGGTGCGCAGCTCCTCGCCGTCCTCGAATGTGATCTCCAGCTGCGCGCCCTCGATCCGCACCGTCTGGGCGCCCTTCGAGCGCAGGCGCATCTCGATCCACGAGTTCGCCTCGTCGAAGAAGGCGACGTGCTCGAACGCCGCGGGGTCGAAGTCGGCGTCGAGGCTCTCGTTGAGCACGCGCAGCACGTTGCGGTTGAACTCGGCGGTCACGCCGGCGCTGTCGTTGTAGGCCGCCTCGAGCACGGCACGGTCCTTGACGAGGTCGGTGCCGATCAACAGCCGGTCGCTGGCGGTCATCAGCCCGGCGACGCGCTCGAGGAACTCCGCCCGCTCGGGCGGATAGAGGTTGCCGATCGTCCCGCCGAGGAACGCGAACAGCCGGCCGTCGCCCGCGGGTATACGGTCGAGGTCGCGGCCGAAGTCGCCGACGACGCCGTGGACGGCGAGGCCCGGATATAGCTCCGTCAGCTCCGCGGCGCACGCTTCGACGACCGACGGATCGACGTCGAACGGGACGTAGCGGCGCAGCGTGCCCGCGCCGGCCATCGCGTAGAGCAGCGCGCGCGTCTTCGAGGCCGTGCCGGATCCCAGCTCGACCAGCTCGCGGGCGCCGATCTCGGCGACGATCTCCGGCGCGCGGCGGTTGAGGATCTCGCGCTCGCAGCGCGTCGGGTAGTACTCGGGCAGCGTCGTGATCTCGTCGAACAGCCGCGAGCCGCGCTCGTCGTAGAAGTACTTCGGCGGCAGCTCCTTGAGCTCGCGGCTCAGCCCGTCGCGGACCTCCTCGGCGAGCGAGCGCGGCGCGCCGTCGGGCTCGCAGCGCTCGATCGTGATCTCCACTGTCATCGAATCCCCCCGTCGCCGGTCGTCACGTCGTACGCGCAGCGGAAGCCGGAGAAGATCTGCCGCCGCTGCGGATGGTCCCAGTTGCGGAACGTGGTGCGCGCCACGCTCGGCCGTGTCGCCCACGACGCGCCGCGCAGCACGCGGTAGCCGCTGTCGAAGAAGACCTCCGAGTACTCGGGGTAGGGGAAGGCGCGGAATCCCGGATAGCCGGTGAACTCGCTCGCGGTCCACTCCCAGCAGTCGCCGACGAACGGGCCGGCCGCGCCCGGCCCGAAGTCGAGTTGGTCGAGGTTGCCGCGCGCGTTCGCGCCGGCGGTCGCCGCCGCGACCTCCCACTCGAGCTCGGTCGGTAGCCGCCCGCCGGCCCAGTGGGCATAGGCGTCGGCCTCGAACCACGAGACGTGCATCACCGGCAGCCGCCCGTCGAGCGGCCCGACGCGGTCGAACCGCCGCTCACGGCCGTCTGCGGTCCAGTAGAGCGGCCGCTCCGCGCCGTTCTCGGTCCGCCAGGCCCAGCCGGCGGCCGTCCACAGCTCCCGCCGCGTGTAGCCGCCGTCGGCGACGAACTCGGCGTACCCGCCGTTGGTCACCGGCGCTCGGTCGATCGCGAACCCCCTCAGCGCGACGCGGTGGCGCGGCCGCTCGTTGTCGTACGCGAACCCACCGCCCCCGTCTCCGATCTCGAACGCTCCGCGTGCCACCGCGACCATGTCGCGCGCCGCGACGCCGGCGGCCGCAGTCCGTTCGTCGTGGGCAGATCCCGGCGAGATAGCCGCCGGAATCGGCCCACCATGCCCGGTCGTGGTCCCCGCGACGTGGCTGCCGTCGACCGCGGCCGGATCGAACGTGCCAGGCGCGGCGAGCTGGAGCGTCTGCAGCATCGTCTCGTTGTGCTGGTGCTCGTGCTGGATCAGCAGGTCCCAGACGAAGCCGTTGGCGTTGAGCCGGTCGGAGCCGGGGGAGAGGTCGGCGCCGGCGAGCACGGCGAGCGCCCGCTTGCGCACCTGCTCCAGGTACTCGAGCGCGTCGTCGCGGCGCAGGTAGGGGATGTCGCCGCGCTCGGCACGCGGCGTCTCGCTGGCGTCGTAGACGGCCATCAGGTCCGGCCGCAGCGGCTCCAGCCCGCCTGCGCGCACGCACAGCCAGAGATCCTCGAACGCCGCGATGTGGCCGAGGTCCCAGACCAGCGGCGACATCAGCGGCGAGTGGACGCGGTCGAGGTCGTCCTGGGCGACCGGCGCGACGAGCGCCAGCGTTCGCTCGCGGGCCTCGGCGAGCGCCTCCGCATATCCATCCCGGGGAACGGGCGCGGCCCCTCCACGGGGCTTTGTGTTCGTGTCGGTCGAGGCCACGCGCGCCGGGCTCCCTCGAAGAGGCCAACGCAAGCCTAGCCGCCGCGGATCAGCCGCTTGTGAAACCGCTTCACGACCGGTTTCCATAGGGTCCGCGGCCATGAGCGACTCCTCTCCAACGCCGAAGCCGGACCGAAACCTCGCGCTCGAGCTGGTGCGCACGACCGAGTACGCGGCGATCGCCGCCTCGCGCTGGACCGGCCGCGGTCAGAAGGAGTCGGCCGATGGCGCGGCCGTCGACGCGATGCGCCTGCTGCTCGACACGGTGCGGATGGACGGCACCGTCGTCATCGGCGAGGGCGAGAAGGACGAGGCGCCGATGCTCTACAACGGCGAGCGGATCGGCGACGGCTCGCAGCCGCAGGTCGACATCGCCGTCGACCCGCTCGAGGGGACCGATCTCTGCGCGCGGGGCCTACCGAACTCGCTCGCCGTGATCGCGCTCGCCGAGCGCGGGACGATGTTCGATCCCGGTCCCTGCGTCTACATGGAGAAGATGGCGACGTCCAAGGACCTCGCCCACCTGCTCGACCTCGACCGCCCGCTCGGCGAGACGCTTGCGGCGATCGCCAAGGAGAAGGGCACGCCGATCGGCGACGTGATGGTGATCATGCTCGACCGCTCACGCCACGACGACGCCGTCCGCGAGATCCGCGACGCCGGCGCTCGCATCCGCTTCATCCCGCACGGCGACGTGTCGGCGGCGCTCTCCGCGGTCACGCAGGGCTCGCCGATCGACCTGCTCTGGGGCATCGGCGGCACGCCCGAGGGCGTCCTCTCGGCCGCGGCGATCAAGTGCATCGGCGGCAAGATCATCGGCCGCTTGTGGCCGCGCGACGACAGCGAGCGCCAGGCGGCGATCGACGCCGGCTACGACCTCTCCGAGGTGCTCGACACCGACCGCCTCGTCGCCGGCGACGACGTCTTCTTCTCGGCGACCGGCGTCACCGACGGCGACATGCTCGCCGGCGTCCGCTTCACCGCCGGCGGCGCGACCACCGAGTCGCTCGTCATGCGCTCGCGCTCCGGAACCGTGCGCCGCATCCACGCGACGCACGACCGACCGAAGCTGCGTCAGCTCATGGGCTCGCGCGTCGACTGACCCGGCGGCTTCGCCAGCGCTCCGACCCGGCTCTCCGCAAGGTCGAGCCGGGCGAGGCTGCGCAGGAAGGCGTGGGTGATGATCACGTGGATCTTCAGCTGCGTGAAGCCGTAGAGGTGGCGGCCGATCCGCGCGAACCAGCCCCAGCCGGCGATCGTCGGATAGAAGTTCGCCACCTCGGAGGTGACGCGGCCGGTGACCTCCACGCCGGTCCGCTCGGCCTCCGGCGGACGTTGCACCACGATCCGCAGGTAGCCGCGGCTGCGACCGGCCGGCGCGACCAGGATCCCGCGGTCGACCCGCCAGGTGACGGCGCCGCGGTCGCCCTCCGCCTCGTACTCGGGGGCATGGAAGCGCAGCAGCACGAAAGGCCGCGTGAGCAGCACCACCTCACGCGCGTCGTCCGAGTAGAGGACGCGCAGCAGGCCGAGCGAGACGCGCGTCAGGAAGCGCCAGTACGTGCTCGCCAGTCGCTCCAGATAGGCGGGACTCCAGATCCGCTCGAGCTCTTCGCGCGGCAGTGTGACGTCGGCCACCTGCCGGGTCGTGACGCTGCCGTCGGGAGATTCGACGGACTGCTGCTCGCGCACGATCGTCACACGCGCCTGCGCCTGACGGCGGCGACGGAACAGCCGCCTCGGGTCCCGTCGCCTCATCGGCTCCCAAGATAGCCGGCGTCAAAGCTGCGCAAAGTCGCGCGGCGAGAGGCGCTTCCGCCGAAGTTGGGCTTACAGTGGCCTGCAAGGCCTCCCAAGGAAGCGTCCCTGTGCCCGATCACGACGAGCTCCGCCGCAAATCTCCACTCCGAGGACCGCTCGCGCGGCTCGACCGCGAGCGCGACGAGCTGGCCAAGGCCTGGCTGGTCCGGCTGATCGAGCGTGCGTCGCTCGACGAGATCAAGGGCCTGCCGACCGATCGCCTCGCCGACGAGCTGCCGGAGCTGATCGGCGACGTGCTGGCGCTGACCGCCGCGGGCGACCGCGACGCTGAGCTGCCGGCCGGCGCCCGCGAGCGGGCGACGCGGATCGCCGGCCTGCATGGCGGCCGCGAGCTCTCGGCGGCGGAGATGTCACGCGATCTGACCGCGATCCAGGCGGCGATCCTCGGCAGTCTCGCGAAGGACCCCGAGAGCCTCGACGTCGAGGGCTTCGCCGACCTGGCGCTGCGGCTTGCCGAGGCCGTCGGGACGCTGCAGGCCGTCGCCGTCGAGGGGCTGGTCGAGCAGCAGGTCAACGAGCTCGAGTCGCTCGCCAACAGCGACCCGCTCACCGGCCTCTCGAATCGCCGCTACCTCCAGGACCAGCTGCGCCAGGCGCTCGGCATCTTCAAGCGCTACGAGACCCCGTTCGCCTTGCTCGTGCTCGACGTCGACGGGCTCAAGCGTGTCAACGACTCGAAGGGCCACCAGGCCGGCGACCGCGCGCTCGTCCAGGTGGCGACCGCGATGCGGCGCACCCTGCGCACCACCGACACCGCCGCCCGCATCGGCGGCGACGAGTTCTGCGTGCTGGCGACCAACCAGAACGCCACCGCCGCCGAGCCGCTCGCCCAGCGCATCGCCGACGCGGTCGACGCCGAGACGGGGAGCGACTCGCCGATCGGCGTCTCGATCGGCGTCGTCTCCTGCCCCGAGCACGGCGATGACATCGACGCCCTGCTCGACATGGCCGATCAGGCGATGTACCGTGCCAAGGCCGGCGGCCTCAAGGTCGCGCTCGGAGACCCCGAGAACCCCGAGCTGATCAAGGTCGAGAAGACGAAGTAACCCGGCCCGTCCGGTGGAGTAGTAGTGGGGCTGGCGTCGCGCGGGACCGCTCTGGAGAGCGATCTTGCTGCGATTTGACTGTGTTCTAGGCGCCGCTATGCTTGCAGGCGTCTGTTTGAATGGCCCGAGGCGCGACCCTGGGGCCCACCACAAGGGTGTTGATACTGCATGTCGGTAGGGGAACTTCAAGAGCTCGAAGAGGTAAAGCTGCTGCTCACCAAGGGGCGGCAGATCGGCGTCCTGACCTATGCCGAGGTGGCCACCGCGCTGGCGGAGGTCGATCTCGACGAGGGTGACATCGAGGACCTCCACGGCTTCATCGAGAAGTCGGAGATCGAGCTGGTCGAGGAGATCGACCCCGCTCTGGCAGCCGCGCAGCAGGTCGAGCGCGCGCCGGACAAGCGCGGCCGTCGCAAGAAGGCGACGATCGACCTCAAGCCCGACATGACGACGGACAGCCTGCAGCTGTTCCTCAAGGACATCGGCAAGGTCCGCCTGCTGACCGCGCAGGAGGAGGTCGACCTCGCCAAGCGAATCGAGCGCGGCGACCTCGACGCGAAGCAGAAGATGGTCGAGTCGAACCTCCGCCTCGTCGTCTCGATCGCCAAGAACTACCGCAACCAGGGCCTGCCGTTCCTCGACCTGATCCAGGAGGGGACGCTCGGCCTGGTCCGTGCCGCGGAGAAGTTCGACTACCGCAAGGGCTTCAAGTTCTCGACCTACGCCACCTGGTGGATCCGCCAGGCGATCGCCCGCGCGCTCGCCGACAAGGCGCGCACGATCCGCATCCCGGTCCACGTCGTCGAGAAGCTGAACAAGATCGGCCGCGCCGAGCGCAAGCTAGTCACCGAGCTCGGTCGCGAGCCCACCCCCGAGGAGATCGCCGACGTCACCGGCATCGATCCCGAGGAGGTCGACTCGATCAAGCGCTCCGCGCAGGCGCCGGTCTCGCTCGAGAAGCCGGTCGGCGACGAGGAGGAGTCCGAGTTCGGCCAGTTCATCGCCGACGAGCGGGCCGAGTCGCCCTACGAGCGCGCCGCCGAGATCCTCACCAAGGAAGCCCTCAAGGAGGCGCTCGAGAACCTCAGCTACCGCGAGCGTCGCGTGCTCGAGCTGCGCTACGGGCTCGGTGGGGAGCATCCCCGCACGCTCGACGAGGTCGGTCGCACGTTCAACGTGACGCGCGAGCGGATCCGCCAGATCGAGAACCAGTCGCTCAAGAAGCTGCAGTCGCTCGCGGAGGCTCAGAAGCTCCGCGACGTCGCCTAGCTCGCTGCGCGGCTAAAGCAGCGCGGCCGTCGGGCCGATGAGCAGGGTGTGTTCGATCTCGATCAGGCCCTGCGTCGACTCGTCGAGGAAGAGGGCTCAGACCTCCATCTGAAGGTGCCCTCGCCACCGATGATCCGTCGTCATGGGCAGCTCGTGCCGCTCGAAGGTGCCGACAAGCTGATGCCCGACGTCATGGAGGGGCTCGTAGTCCAGATGCTCGACGGCGAAGAGGGCAAGCTGGCCGAGTTCCGCGCGGAGAACGAGGTCGACTTCGCCTACTCGATCCCCGGCCTCGCGCGGTTCCGCGTCAACGCGTTCCGCCAGCGCGGATCGGTCTCGATCGTCTGCCGCGCGATCCCGATCCAGATCAAGACCGTCGAGGAGCTGCTGCTGCCGCCGGTGATCGGCGAGCTGGCGAACGAGGAGCGCGGAATCATCCTGCTGACCGGGACGACCGGCTCGGGCAAGTCGACGACGCTCGCGGCGATCATCGACCACATCAACTCGAACACCGCGAAGCACATCGTCACGATCGAGGATCCGCTCGAGTTCCTCCATCCGGACAAGCGCTCGATCGTCAACCAGCGCGAGGTCGGCGACGACACCGGCTCGTTCAAGCGGGCGCTGCGCCGCGTCCTGCGCCAGGACCCGGACGTGATCCTGATCGGCGAGATGCGCGACGAGGAGACGGTGCGGACCGCGCTCTCCGCCGCTGAGACCGGCCACCTGGTGCTGTCGACGCTGCACACCGTCGACGCCCCCGAGACCGTCAACCGGATCATCGACTTCTTCCCCCAGGCCGAGCAGCAGCAGGCGCGCGCGATGCTCGCCGGCACGTTGAAGGGCGTCATCTCCCAGCGCCTGGTGCCGACGCCCGACGGCAACGGCCGTGTCGCGACCTGCGAGATCCTGCGGATGACCGGCCGCGTGCGCGACATGATCCTCAACGAGGACGAGACCGGCAAGCTGCCGGAGGTCGTCTCCGAGGGCGCCTACTACGGCATGCAGACCTTCGACCAGGCGCTGCTCGCCCACGTCCAGGCCGGGCGCGTCTCGATGGAGGACGCGCTCAAGGCGGCGACCCAACCGCACGACTTCAAGCTGCTCGTCTCCTCCGGCGGGCAGCGCTCGACCTCGGTCGAGCAGGCGCTGGCGCCGAGCTAGCGCTTCTTCGCCGGCTTGACGATCATCGGAATCTGGGTCTTGCCCCTGATCAGCAGTCGCTTGCTGCTGTAGACGACCGGCCCCTTGCCCTTCCGGGCAAAGGTCGCACGGACGCCGTCAGGCGCTCCCAGCGTGGCGATGCGCTTCGCGAGATCGCCGACAGAGCGTGTCGGCCCCTCGCCTCCGCCGCCACCGCCGCCGAAGAGCGACATGAAGAAGTCCTCGAGCCCGCCGAGGCCGCCGTCCGAGCCGGGGCCGCGGATCGTCAGGATTTGAAGCCCGTTCTTGGCGTCACGCGGGACGCGGTACGGGAAAGAGACGCGGGTGCGGCCGGCGCGGCTGCGCTGGAGCCGCAGGCGGACCTGCACGCGCTGCCCGCGCTTGACGCGCAGCGGGGCCTGCGCGCCGACGATGAACGCCTCGTGCACGGTCGGTCGAATCTGCATCCGAACCGAGATTCCGCGGATGCCGAGTGGGCCGAACTTGTAGCCGTCGACCAGGGCGAAGGCGCTCGACAGATCGCCGAGCGGGCCGTAGGCGTCGAAGTAGCGTTGGCAGAAGCGCAACGGCCGCTGGCGCTGGCGGACGCTGACGCGGACGCACATCCGGGTCGTGAAGCTCATCGGCGCCGCGCCCAAGACCGTCGCCATCGCGTCTCCGGCGGCGAGCGAGCCGATCATGTCGAGGCCCGTGCCGAGATCGAGACTGCGCTCGTCGGCGACGTTGGCGCGCAGCGTGCGCGTGCGGCCGTTGGCCTCGTTGCGAGCGTGGACGGTCAGCGGGATCGTCGCCGGTGGCGCGCCGACGCGTCCGGCGATCGCGCTGAGGCCGTCGGTCGTCAGCGTGCCGACCGCGCGCCCGGGCGTGGCGAGCTTGTAGGTCGTCGTGAACTCGTCGAAGGAGACCGGGTTGTCGATCACCGAGTAGACGTAGGCGTCGAGCAGCGGCAGCGAGCGGCGACCGGCGCCGTCGAGCAGGTGGCCGAACGCCCACAGCTTGTCGCCGTCGCGGTAGGTGACGGCGCCGATCGCGCCGAGCGCGATGTCGCCGGTCGAGATGCCGGCGGCGACCGACGTGCCGGGCGCCAGCTCGTAAGGCGGGAAGAAGGCGGTCGACGCAGAGGGCGCGGCGAACAGCGGGAAGCCGGCCCTGCGCGCGGCCGAGAGCACGGTGCGCCGTAGCGGGCTCGACAGGCCCGAGACCGTCAACGGGGTGGCGAGCGGTCGCGCCGAGCGCAACAGCCGTGTCGCCTTGCGCGCCTGCGGCGCCGCGGCCGGCCGGACGCCGAGCACCTCCTCGATCGGGGTCGCGAGCGCGACGTGGTTGCCGTACTGGCCGATTCCCTCGGAGATCGCGCCGGCGACGCGCCCGACGCCGGCGCCGTCAGGGCAGTAGATCGGCGAGCCGGAGAAGCCGGGACCGATACCGGTCGCGTCGACGGCCGCGCCCGACGCGCGGAAGAGAATGCGCGCGCCGATCGCCTCCGGATCGCCGCGCAGGACGTCGATCACGTCGATCTGGAACTCCGACGGCGTCGTGCCGCGGATCGTCGACAGCGACCGGCACTGCATGCCGGCGCGGACGTCGGAGAGCTTCATGATCGGCTCGGCGGCGCTGGTCGTGGCAGGGACCACTGCCGACACCAGCAGTGCCGTGATCGTAGTAAGCCGAACCCTCATCGTGGCGAGGCTATCCCAGTTGGCGGAAGAAGGTCGCACTTAGCGGCATTCCCTAACACTTCAGTTCGTGAAGCATTGCGCTAACCTGGGGTTTGTCGTGGCTTCCTCCGCTGATGCGACCTGTCCCGTCTGCGCCACCGCCGACATCATCTGCGGCAAGTGGACTCTGCTGGTGATCCGCGATCTCGCCGATGGCCGGTCGCGCTTCTGCGAGCTCGAGCGGTCGCTGGCGGGAATCTCGCCGCGGACGCTCTCGCTGCGCCTGCGCGCGCTCGAGGACGAGGGCATCGTCGCGCGCCACACCTTCCCCGAGGTCCCGCCGCGCGTCGAGTACTCGCTGACCGAGAAGGGCCAGGCGCTGCTGCCGTTGGTCGAGGACATGCGCCGCTACGGCCGCGAGTGGCTCGGCGCCGCCTGCGGCGACACGCGCGCAACGGTCGCCGCCTAGCTGACGACGGTTTGCAGGGTTCCGCGCCTCCGCGCGGAAGTGGCGGTGGATGCGGAACCGAGAGCTTCATGACGCGCTGAGGGCCTTCGCCCTCGAGACGGCGGCGCTGCTGAGCGAGGACCAGGAGCGTGGCGCGGAGATCGAGTTCGACCTCGACGAGGGGTCGCGCCGCGGCGGCCCGACGCTCTACCACTACCGCCCGTTGACGGCGAAGTTCGTCGCCGACCGCTGGCCGCGGCTGCGCGGGCTGCCGAGCTGCGCGCGCGCTCGCGACGCGCTCGGGACCGGCGCCGCCGCCTACCTGCGCATCAACGGGCTGCGCGGCGCCGAGGCCGAGCCGGCGCTGCGGGCGATGCTGGAGCGGCTGTACGAGGACGCGACCGACCTCTCGTTCCCGGAGGAGCGCTTCGAGCGCGTCTATGCCGAGGTCGAGCGGACGCTCTACGAGCGCAGCCAGTCGGCGACCGTGCTCGCGCCGGTCCACGGCTTGATCCTCGACGGTGAGAGCGTCGACCTCGGCGGCGGTCTGGTGCTCGTCCGCGGTGGGGCGACGGACGCTCCCGACGACGCGCTCTGGGGCGACGCGGCCGGCGGCGCCGACGGCGATCGCCGCGAGCCCAACGTCCTGCTCACCCTGACACGCGAGGTCAGTCCCGACGCCGAGCCGCCGCTGAGCGAGGCGCGCGAGCGCTTCCGCCGCCTGGTGACCGGTCTGCGGCTATGGAAGTCGGGCGGTGTCGCGCTGTCGGCGATCGGCTGGCGGCGGAGCGGCGAGGGCGTCTGGCAGCCGTTCGAGATCGAGCCGGCCGGCGTCGCGCGCGGCGCCCCGTGGGTGCTGGCCGAGGGCGAGGACGCCGACCTGCGCGAGTTCGTGGCGGCGATCGGCGGCGCCCGTCCCAGCGGCTCGGTCGCCTGGGCGCTGTCGCGCTTCGAGATGGGCTGCGGCCGGAGGCGCGAGTCCGAGGCGCTGTCGGACTACCTGCTCGGCCTGCGCGCGCTGATGGAGTGCGGGTCCGACCCGGCGAGCGCGAGCCTCGCGCTGCGCGTCGCCGTGCTCTGCGCCGAGGAAGGCGAGCGGCGCGGCGTCCAGCGGCGCGTCGAGCTGGCCCAGGCGCTGGAGCGGTTCCTCATGGGCGACTCGCCCGACGACGACTACATGGACGCGATCGGGTCCGACTCGCCGCGCACGCTCGTCGACGAGGTCGAGCGCCACCTGCGCGCGCTGCTGCGCGACGTCCTCTGCGGCTACCTGGATCCCGACCTGCGCTCGCTGTCCGACGACCTCCTGCTGGAACAGCCGCAGGCCGCCCCGGCGCCCGAGCCGGCGAGCCAGCCGGCCACGCCGGCCGCTGCGACCGAGATCGAGTCGATCGAGTCCGCCGGCGGCGAGATCGGCGTCACGGCTGTCGACACGCCCGTCGAGCCAGTGGAGCAGATGGACTGGGACTCCGGCTACTCGGCCCCCGTCTAGCGGCGCCCGAACAGCTGGGCGGCCACGGCGGCCAGGCCGTCGAGGTCGTGGACGTCGCCCGACAGCTCTGGGACCGTCAGCAGCTCGCCGCCGCCCAGCTCGGAGCGCATGCGCTCGATGTTGCGGGCGTCCCGTTCGGCGAGACGGTTGCGGTCCCCGAGGTCGTGGAGGACCTTGCGGGCGAGCGGCGCGCCGAGCAGGCCGTCGAGCTCCGTCCTCAACGCCTCGTCTTCGGCCGTCGCTGCGACCGGCTCGCAGACGCGGTTGACGATCAGCGCTCCGAAGGGCATCCCCGACTCGGCGAGCTTGCCGTGGAAGTGGCCGGCGTCGGCGATCGCGGCGGCGCGCGGCGAGGTCACGAGCAGGAACGTCGTGGCGTCCTCGCGCAGCAGCGCTTCGACGCGGCGGGCGCGATCGCGGAAGCCCTCGGCCATGCCGCCGAAGGCGTTGAAGAAGTCGGCCAGGTCGCGCAGCAAGTCGACCCCGGTCGCGCGCTCGAGCACCGACATGACGGTCGCGACACCGCGGCCGAAGAGGCTCATCCCCGCCCGCCCGGAGGCGCGGAAGACCTGCAGCGAGCGCGAGTCGACGAAGCGCGCCAGGCGGCCCGGGGCGTCGAGGAAGTCGAGCGCGTTGCGCGTCGGCGGGGTGTCGAGCACGAGGACGTCGTAGCGGCCCGACTCGTGCAGCTCGTAGAGCTTCTCCATCGCCATGTACTCCTGCGAGCCGGCGACGGCGTTCGAGAGCTGGCGGTAGATCGGGTTGGCGAGCACGGCGTCGCGCGTCTCGGCGTCGGGCGCGCCGCGCTCGATCACCTCGTCGAAGGTCAGCTTGGCGTCGAGCGTCATCGCCCACAGCTCGCCCGCGCCGGCGAGCCCCGCTCGCTCGAGCCGCTCGGGGTCGACGCGGTGCTCCACGTTGCCGGCGTCGGGCAGGCCGAGCGCGTCGGCGAGCCGCCGCGCCGGGTCGATCGTCAGGACGATCGTGCGCTGGCCGCGCGCCGCCAGCGCGGCGCCGATCGCCGCCGCGGTGGTCGTCTTGCCGACGCCGCCCGAACCCGCGCAGACGATCACGCGCTTGCCGGCGAGCACGGCGTCGATCTGCTTCGCGCGTGCCATCACAGCTCCCGCTCCAGCTTGGCGGCGAGCCGCTCCAGCCCGTCGCGATCGACGTCGGCGGTCAGCAGGTGGGGCAGCGACGTCGCCTTGGCGCTCAGCCCGCGGCGCAGGCGAGCGAGCTGCGCGCGCTGGGCACGCGCGGTGCGGTGGGCGGCCAACGCGGCGTCGAGCGCGGCCCGGGCGGTGGGGGACGCCGCCGCCGAGCTGCTCTGGCCGCCTCCGGTGGAGCCGACCTCGCGGGCGGTCTGCACCGCCTGCGCCTCGGCCGTCCGCAGACGATCCGGCAGCACGCCGTTGACGAACACGCGGTCGAGGCCTATCCCCAGCTCGTCTTGCAGCCGACGCTCGAGGTCGAGCGTCTCGCTGACCGGCATCTCCTCGGCGAGCGCGACGGCGACGACGGCTGTCGCGGCCGGCTCGCGCAGGAATCCGTCGACGATCTCCGCCTGGCGGTTGATCGGTCCGACGCGCGCGATCTCCGCAAACGTCTGCGGCGCACGGAGGAGCGCGATCCCATGCCCGGTCGCCGGCGCGTCGACGATCACGAGGTCGTAGGGGGCGGCGCTCGGCGTCTTGCGCTCGAGCTGGGCGAGCTCCCAGACCTTGCCGATAGTGACCATCTCGGCGAGCCCCGGGGCGGCCGTCGCCAGGTACTGGAAGATCCGGCTGCCGCCGAGCAGGCCGGCGAGCGTGCGCGAGTGGAGCTGGTAGCGCAGCCACTCGGCGATCGCGTCCTCGGGGTTGACCGAGAAGGCGTGCAGCCCGGTCTCGATCTCGACCTCGCGGAAGCCGGCGGCGGGCAGGCCGAAGCTGGCGGTCAGTCGCTCCTGGGCGGCGACCTCGCAGACCAGCACGCGCCGTCCGGCGCGCGCCGCGGCCAGGCCCAGCGCCGCCGCGACCGTCGTCTTGCCGACCCCGCCCTTGCCCGTGACGAAGATCAGCCGCTTGTCCAGGAGGGCGCCCACGGACGGAAAGGCTATGGCGCGCGGGAGGAATCGCCGCCGCCCGTGCGAATAGGCACCGAGTAATGGCAAACGCGGACCCCAAGCAGGCCGATCCGGAGGCACCAGTGACGCCACAGGCGAAAGTCATCGCTTTCACCAACCAGAAGGGCGGGGTGGCCAAGACCACCACGACGCTCAATCTGGCCGCCGCGTTCGTCGAGAGCGGGCACCGCGCGCTCTGCATCGACCTCGACCCGCAGGGCAACCTGACGATGAGTCAGGGCATCGACCCGGACTCGCTCGAGCTGTCGATGTACGACGTGCTCGTCCACGACGTCTCGATCCGCGAGGTGATCCGCAAGCGCGAGGTCGACGTCGCCTGCGCCTCGATCGACCTCGCCGGCGCCGAGATCGCGATGTCGACGAAGATCGGCCGCGAGCGCTCGCTGGAGAAGGCGATCAGGCCGATTCGCGAGGACTACGACTTCATCTGCATCGACACTCCGCCGAGCCTCGGGCTGCTCACAATTAACGCCCTGACGGCGGCTGACAAGGTAATCGTCCCCGTGCAATGCGAGTATCTGTCCATGCGGGGACTGGTGCAGCTCCAGAACACGCTCTCGATGATCCGCGAGAACCTCAATCCCGACGTAGACATCGAGGGAATCCTGCCGACCCTGGTCGACAGCCGGACAGTCCACGCCAAGGAGGCGATCGAGTTGCTGGAGGAGAACTTCGGCGACCAGGTCTTCGCCTCGCGTATCACCAAGACGGTTCGCTTCGCTGAGGCGCCCGTCAAGGGAATGTCCGTGCTCAAGTACGACCCTGACGGCAAGGCTGCCTACGCCTACCGCCAGCTCGCTAAGGAGGTCCTCGGCAATGGCAAGCGGTAAGCGCGCGAGCATGCGGGAGGGCCCGCTGGCGGCCCTGTTTCGCAAGACCGAGGAGGACGGCCTCGAGCCCGAGGCGAAGGGCCGCCACCAGGAGCGCGAGGCCGCGCGCCGCGAGGAGAGCCGTCCCGAGCCCGCCGCCGAGCAGCCGCGTCGCGAGCCGGAGCCGAAGACGCCCGCCGCCCGCGAGCGTGCCGCCGAGAGCGGCGTCAGCCGCTACGACGGCGTTCCGACGCCCGAGGAGCGCCTGCGCTCCGTCTTCTCGTCGGACATCCCGGAGAACATCCTCGACCGCGCGCCGATCCGGCACGCGGGCGATCCGCAAGCCGACCAGGAGCCGATCCACCAGCCGTCCTCGCCGCTCAAGCACGACCCCGTGCTGCGTGTCGTCGGCGTCGGCGGCGCCGGCGTCAACGCGGTCGACCGGATGATCGACGCCCAGGTCGAGGGCGTCGAGTTCATCGCGGTCAACACCGACATGCAGTCGCTCGAGCAGTCCAGTGCAGCGACGCGGATCCACATCGGCAGCGACTCCACCCGTGGCCTCGGCGCCGGCGCCGACCCGGAGGCTGGTCGTCGCGCTGCGCTCGAGCAGTACGACGAGCTGAAGAGCCAGCTCAAGGGCTCGGACATGATCTTCATCACCGCCGGCGCCGGCGGCGGCACCGGCACTGGCGCCGCCCCCGTGGTCGCGCAGATCGCCCGCGAGGTCGGCGCGCTGACCGTCGGCATCGTCACCAAGCCGTTCTCGTTCGAGGGCGCTCGCCGCGGCGAGCAGGCCGACCGCGGCGTCGAGGCGCTCGCGGCCGAGGTCGACACGCTGATCACGATCCCGAACACGCGCCTGCTGTCGGTGCTCGACAAGAAGACCTCGATGGTCGAGGCCTTCCGCGTCGCCGACGACGTGCTGCGCCAGGGCGTCCAGGGCATCTCCGACCTGATCACGCTGCCGGGCCTGATCAACCTCGACTTCGCCGACGTGCGGACGATCATGAGCGACGCCGGCCAGGCGCTGCTCGGGATCGGCATGGGATCGGGCGAGCAGCGCGCGATGGACGCCGCCACCGCCGCGGTCGCCTCGCCGCTGCTCGAGACCTCGGTCGACGGAGCGCAGTCGATCCTGCTGTCGATCACCGGCGGTCGCGACCTGTCGCTCTGGGAGGTCAACGAGGCCGCCAAGGCGGTTGCCGAGGCGGCTCACCCCGACGCCAACATCATCTTCGGCGCGATGGTCGACGAGCGGCTCGACGGCGAGGTCTGGATCACCGTCGTCGCGACCGGCTACGGCGGCAAGGCCGAGCGCCGTGAGGCTCGTCCGGGCATTCCCGCCGACGTCGACCGCGAGCCCCGCGTCACTCGCCGCGAGCGGGTGTCGAGCAACGCGCTCGGCGACCTCGACGTGCCCGAGTTCATCCCGCGCCGGTAAGGCGCATTAGTCTCGCCCCCCTGATGAAGGGGGTAGTCGCAGCCGGGCATCCGCGTACCGCGCAGGCGGGGGCCGACGTGCTGCGCGCGGGAGGCAACGCCGTGGACGCCGCGGTGGCGGCGGTGCTGATGTCGTTTGCGGCGGAGTCGCCGTTGACCGGACCGGGGGCCGGCGGGTTCATGCTCGTCCACACGGCGGGCGGCGAGAGCCATCTGCTCGACTTCTTCGTCGCCGCGCCGGGCGCTGGCCTGGCCGACCCGCAACCGGCGCCGCTGATTCCGATCGACGTCGCCTTCTCGGCCGACTCGATCCAGACCTTCCACGTCGGGCCGTCCTCATGCGGGGTCTACGGGACGACGCTTGGGCTCGCCCAGGCGCTCGACCGCTTCGGGACGGCACGACTCGGCGACCTGACGGGGGCCGCCGCACAGGCGGCGCGCGAGGGGGTCGAGGTCGGTCCGGTCCAGGAGTTCCTGCTGAGCATCCTCGGGCCGATCTTCCGCTCGACGCCAGAGGCCACAGCGATCTACGAGCCGAACGGTCGCCCGGCACGGGCCGGTGAGCATCTCGCGATCCCCGACCTCGCGGATCTGCTCGACCGGCTCGGCGTCGAGGGCCCGGGGTTCCTCTACGAGGGCGACGTCGCGGATGCGGTCAGCGATTGGGTGCTGGAGCGCGGCGGGCTGATCACGCGTGACGATCTCGCCGCCTACGAGGTCGTCGAGCGTCGCCCGGTTCGAGCGCGCTTCCGTGGCCGCGAGGTGCTGACCAACCCTCCGCCCTCCTCGGGCGGGATCCTGATCGCCGACGCGCTCGAGCTGCTCGAGCGGCTGGAGCGTCCCCGGGACGTGCGCGCGCTCGCCGAGGTGATCGCCTCGACCAACCGCGCCCGCGACGCCGACTTCGTCGACGGCCTCCAGCGCGCCGACTACCCCGACAGCTTCCTGGCGCCGCGCGCGCTCGACCAGGTCTCGGCCGAGATCGCGTCGCGCCTCGGGTCGACGACCCATCTCGCGGTCGTAGACGGCGATGGCGGCTGCGCGACGGTCACCTGCTCGAACGGCTCCTGCTCCGGCGTCGTCGTTCCCGGCGCCGGGGTTCACCTCAACAACATGCTCGGCGAGGAGGACCTCAACCCGTCCGGCTTCCACAGCCATCGGCCGGGCCTGCGGGTCCCGTCGATGATGGCGCCGACGATCGTCCTCGCCGACAACGACGTCGAGATCGCGCTCGGCTCCGCCGGCTCGAACCGCATCCGCTCGGCGATCGTCCAGACGATCGCCAACGTGATCGACGGCGACATGGCGGCTCAGGCCGCGGTCGACGCTCCGCGGATCCACGTCGAGGGCGATCTGATCGACGCCGAGCCCGGCGTCGATCCGCAGGCGCTCGACTGGCTCGCCGGCCATGACTGGAACCTCCGCCGCTGGCAGGAGCGCAACCTCTACTTCGGCGGCGTCCAGGCTGTGGTCAGTGACAGCGCGGGCGAGATGTCGGGTGGCGGTGATCCACGCCGCGGGGGAGCCGTACATTCGGTCGAGTGAAGACCTCGATCCTCTGGTTCCGGCGCGACCTCCGCGTCCATGACCATCCGGCTCTCCACGCGGCGAGCAAGCGTGGCGACCGGCTCGTGCCGGTCTTCGTCTTCGACGACAGGCTGCTTCACGGCCGCCACGCCTCTGGAGCCCGGACGCAGTTCCTGCTCGAGTGCCTGAGCGATCTGGACGCGACGCTCCAGAAGCGCGGTACCCGGCTGGTCGTTCGCCACGGGCCGCCGGAGCGTGAGCTCGCGACGCTCGTGCGCGAGACCGACGCCGCCGAGTTGCACTTCAGCGCGGACGTCACGCCCTTCGCGCGCGGTCGCGGCCGCGCTGTCGCCGACGCGCTGGCGGAGCTGGACGTCGAGTCGCACGCCCACCCGGGCCAGTACGTCGCCGACGCGCCCGGCGAGGTGCTGACGAAGGCTGCCAAGCCCCAAACGGTCTTCAGTCCGTATCACCGCGCATGGTTGGACAGCGGCCGGCGCGAGCTCCTGCCGGCGCCGCGCAAGCTGTCGCCGCTTCCCAGCGGCCTGGCCAAGGGCCGTATCCCGTCGCTCGCCAGCCTCGGTCTCGAGCAGGAAGTCGACGATCCGGCGCCGGGCGGCGAGCAGCCCGCCCGGCGGCGGATGCGCGCCTTCCTCGACGGCTCGGTTGGCGACTACGTCGACGACCACGACGCGCTCGGTCGTGACAACACCTCGCGTCTGTCGCCCTATCTGCGCTTCGGTTGCGTCTCGCCGCGCGAGCTCGAGGAGAACCTGCCGCGCGGCGAAGGCCCGCAGGCCTTCCGGCGTCAGCTCTGCTGGCGCGACTTCTACGCTCAGCTCCTGCTCCACCATCCCGCCAACGCACGCGCCGAGTTCCGTGAGAAGTACCGCGGCGCGATCGACTGGAACGACTCCGACGACGACTTCGCCGCCTGGTGCGGCGGCCGCACGGGCTATCCGCTCGTCGATGCCGGGATGCGCCAGCTGCGCCGCGAGGGTTGGATGCACAACCGCGCGCGGCTGGTCGTCGGCTCGTTCCTGACCAAGGACCTCGGCATCGACTGGCGGCGCGGCGAGCGCTGGTTCATGCGGATGCTGCTCGACGGCGACGAGGCGAACAACAACGGCAACTGGCAGTGGATCGGCTCGGTCGGCGTCGACCCCCAACCGGTCTACCGTCGGATCTACAACCCCGCCCGCCAGCAGGAGCGTCACGACCCGGACGGCGCCTACGTGCGCCGCTACGTGCCGGAGCTCACCGACGTGCCCGACCGCTACCTGGCTGAGCCATGGACGATGCCCCAGGACGTTCAGCAGGAAGCCGGCTGTGTGATCGGCAGCGACTATCCGGCGCCGATAGTCGACCACCGCGACGCGCGCGAGCGCGCTCTCGACCGCTACCGCGTCTGACCAGCTCCGGCTTACGCCGGCTTGCGGGCGGAGACGAGCAGGTTGTAGAAGACGGCCGGCGGGAGTCGGGGCTCGAGCACCGTACGGTCGACCTTTTGCAGGGCGAGATAGCCGTGGTAGGCGTACTTGCGCCAGAGGTCGGGAACGTCTTCGGGACGTGCGCTGGCCTCAAACGAGCGGTTGGCCCAGCCGAAGAGGCTGGCCGCCAGCTCCTCGCCGCGCACCTTGACCGCGTCGAAGCCAGCGCCGCGCGCATGGCGGGCGAGCGTGCCCGGGGTGAAGGCGTGGACGTCGACGACCTTCTCGAGGTCGTCCTCTTCGATCAGCTCAGCATCGCTGCGCTCGGCCGGCCGCGCGCGCAGGACGGTGCGCCACGCGGGCGACAGGCTCCAGGCGGCGCGCTTTGGCAGCTCGGCGAGACGGTCGCCGTAATGCGACGGCTCGCCGCAGAAGGCGATCACGCCGCCGGGCCGCAAGACGCGCAGGAACTCGGCGAACGCGCCGTCGAGATCGGGCAGGTGATGGAGGATCGCGTGGCCGAAGACGATGTCGAAGCTTTCGTCGTCGAATGGCAGTTCCGCGGCCTCGGCGCAGACCGTCGTGGCGTCGACTCCCAGCGCGGCGGCTGTCTTGGAGAGCACGTCCAACATCCCGGGCGAGATGTCGCTGGCGGTGTAGTCGTCGATCGCGCCGGCGAGTGCGAGGTTGAGCCCGAAGTAGCCGGTTCCGGCGCCGATCTCGAGGCCGCGGGGATAGTGGCCGAGCTGCCCGCCGAGCGCCTTCGCCAGCTTGCCGGTGACCTGGCCCTGGCCGAGCGCGCCGTAGTCGATGCCCCACTTGGCGTCGTAGTGCTCGGCCGCGAGGTCGTGGTAGCGGACGTTGACCTCGTGGATCTCCTCTGCGGTGGCTGGGGCTGCCATGCGGCGGGACAGGGTATGGGAAAGGGCTCGCGCGTACACTCCACCGGCTTTGGAACAGGCTCGGGAATACGTGCAGATAGATCAGCCGGAGGGTGTGCCGCCGCTGGCGCTGACCGGCGAGCGCACGCTGCCCGACGTGCCCGAGGAGAACTACTGGTACCGCCGGCATCTGGCCGTCTACGAGTGGATCGCTGCGCGCTGCGCAGGGCTCGACGTCGTCGACATGGCCTGTGGCGAGGGGTATGGAACGGGGGTCCTCTCGGGCAGCGCCGCGCACGTCACCGGCGTCGACGCCAACCCGGAGGCGTTCGAGCACGCGCGCGCCCGCTACGGCGGCCCGACCGTCGACTTCGCCCGCGACCTCGTCGACTCCTACAGCGAGCCGTGCGACGCGGTGGTCTTCCTCCAGACGATCGAGCACGTCGAGGACGACGCCGGCGTGCTGCGCCACTTCAAGAGCATGCTGCGCCCCGGCGGGACCGTCTACGTGTCGACGCCGAACCTGCTGACGCTCGCCCCGCCCGGCGCGGAGAAGTCGGACAACCCCTGGCATCTGCGCGAGTACCGGCCGGAGCAGTTCCGCGCGCTCTGCGAGTCGGTCTTCGACGAGGTCGAGCTGCTCGGCCTCTTCCACGCGCGCAAGCTGCGCGCTCACGAGCTCGCGCTGAAGCTCGGCTGGGACAGCGTCCACAAGCGGCTCGGCCTGACCGGTCGCTTCTACGACTGGTTCACGCCGGCGATCGCCGCGAGCGACTTCGCGCTGCGCGAGGGCCCGCTCGACGGCGCGCTGGATCTCGTCGCCGTCCTGCGATGAGCCGCGACCGGGGCACGCTCAGCCTCGTCCTCCACTCGCACATGCCCTACGTCGAGGGGTTCGGCACCTGGCCGTTCGGCGAGGAGTGGCTCTGGGAGGCGATCGCCTGCGTGTACGTGCCGCTGCTCGAGCTGATCGAGGAGACGGCTGCGCCGCTGACGCTCGGCATGACGCCTGTGCTCTGCGATCAGCTCGAGACGCTGTCAGGACCGGCCGGCGAGCGACTGCTCGGCTATCTGCGCGACACGCGCCAGTGGGTCCATGACGAGGACGCCGCCGGGCTGGAGCAGGCCGGCGATTTGGCGTTGGCGGCCGAGGTTCGCCGTGCGGCCTGCGACTACACGCGCGCCGCCGATGCGGTTGAGGCTTGCGGTGGTGACCTGCTCGGACGGCTGGCCAATACGGCCGCCGAGGGGCCGCTCGAGCTGTGGACATCGGCGGCCACGCATGCGGTACTGCCGCTCTTGGCCACCGACGCCGGGCTCGACTTGCAGATCGCGACCGGTGTCGCCAGCCATCGGCGACGCTTCGGTGGTTGGGACGGCGGGCTCTGGTTGCCCGAGTGCGCCTATGCCGCCGGCCTCGAGCAGGGTCTCGCACCGCACGGCGTAGGCGCTTTCTGTGTTGATCAAACAGCGGCACTCGGGCACGGATCGGCCGAGCAGCTCGAGCCGATTGCGACTGCCGCCGGGCCTGTCGCCGTGCCGATCGACTGGCAGACCGTCGAGTTGGTCTGGCGCGATGGCAGCGGCTATCCGGCCGATTCGAGTTACCGCGACTACCACCGTGGAACGGTCCATCACATGCGCCCGTGGAGCAACGCCGGCGAGGTTTACTCCCCAGATGCCGCAAGGGCTGCCGCACGCGAGCACGCGCGCGACTTCGTCGAGCGGGCAGTTGCGCGGCTCGACGGCTACTCGGGACAGCGGGGCCGGCCGGGGGTGCTCTGCTGCGCTTTCGACACCGAGCTGCTCGGCCACTGGTGGTACGAGGGAATCGAATGGCTACGCGGCGTGATCGCTGAGGCAGAGGCGCAGGGGCTCGAGCTGGCGACTGTCGGAGACGCCATTGGGCGTAGCCGCCCGGTCACCCGCGAGCTTGCCGCTTCGACGTGGGGGACCGGAAAGGACATGACGACTTGGGATTCGCCGCGGGTCGCCGAGTTCGCCTTCGCGGCACGTGGCGCCGAGCTGCGGACGGTTGCCGCGGCCACCAGCGAGACAGCGTCGGGACCGGCGCTCGAGCGAGCGGCGCGCGAGCTGCTCGCGATCCAGGCAAGCGATTGGGCCTTCCTGGCCAAGCGTGAGCTGGCCTCTGATTATCCGGCCGAACGCGTCCGCGGCCACCGCGCCGCGCTCGACACCGCACTGGGGGCTCTGACAGACTCAGCGGCCGTGCCGGAGCCGTCCCTCCGCAATCTGGCGCCAGACCTGGCGCTGTCGTCGTTGGCCGCACCCTGAGCATGCGCGTCCTGATCCTCTCCTGGGAGTACCCCCCGCTGATCGAGGGCGGCTTGGCGCGCCATGTCCGCAAGCTGGCGGAGAACCTCGTCGCCCAGGGCATCGAGGTGCACGTGCTGGCACGAGGAACGGAGCAGAGCCCGCCCGAGGAGGAGCTCGACGGAGTGATCGTCCACCGCGTACGCGAGCCCGCGCGTCCACGCGACCTCAGCGAGTTCGTCACCTGGGTCGAGCACATGAACGCTGACATGCTCGCCGCCGGCGTCGAGGTCGGTGACCGCTACGACTTCGATCTGGTCCACGGCCACGACTGGCTGGTCGCGGTCGCCGGCGACCATCTCGCCAACCGCTTCCGCTGTCCACTGGCGGTCACGATCCACGCCACCGAGTACGGCCGCCACCAGGGCTGGGTCGACAAGCACCCGCAGAGCCACATCCACGGCGTCGAGAAGTGGATGGCCAACCGCGCCGAGCGCGTGATTGCCTGCTCGGCCTACATGCGCGAGCACATATCGGACATCTATGGGCTGCCAGAGGAGCGGATCGCCGTGATCCCGAACGGGATCGACCCGGCCGACCTCGTCCCCGTCGACGACCTCGAGACGCTGCGCTCGCGCTTCGCCGCTCCCGACGAGCGGCTGGTGCTGCTGGTCGGGCGGCTCGTCTACGAGAAGGGCTTCCAGCTCGCGCTGGAGGCGCTGCCCGGGCTGATCGAGCGCGTCGGCAACGTCCGCTTCATCGTCGCCGGCTCAGGCACCGCTGAGCAGGAGCTGCGCGAGCAGGCGACGCGGCTCGGCCTCGACGACCACGGCACGTTCGTCGGCTGGATCGGCGACGACGTTCTGCACTCGCTCTACCGGATCGCGGATCTGACTGTGGTCCCTTCGATCTACGAGCCGTTCGGTCTCGTGGCGCTCGAGGCGATGGCGTCCGGCTGTCCGTGCCTGGTCGCCGACACCGGCGGTCTGCGCGAGGTCGTGCCCAACGACGACGTCGGTTTGCGTTTCCACTCGCGCGACCCCGACTCGCTTGGGCAGATGGCGGAACGGCTGCTGACAGACGTCGACCTCCGCGACCGTTTGGTCGCGGAGGCCTCCGAGCATGTGTTGAGCTTCGACTGGGCCGACGTGGCGCGCCAGACCGCGGAGATCTACCGCGGCCTGGCAGCACCTCGTCCGCGCGTCGTCTAAGCGACTCCGGCGGGCTCGGGCTCCAGCTCCGGCTGGGCCGCGCCGTCGAACACCGGTCGGCTCGCGTCGACCGACGGCTCCTGCGAGACGCGTGGCAGCCACTCGAGCCAGCTCGGCAGCCACCAGTTCCACTCGCCGAGCAGCTTCATCGTCGCCGGCAACAGAACCCCGCGGACGATCGTCGCGTCGATCAGGATCGCCGCCGCGAGGCCGACGCCCATCTGCTTGAACTCCAGCGACGAGAGCGTCGCGAAGATCGAGAACACGGCGACCATCACCACCGCTGCGCTGGTAACAACGCCGGCCGTCGACTTGATCCCCTCGGCGACGGCGCGGTCGGTCCGCATGCCGCGGTCGACCAGCTCCTTGATCCGAGTCAGGATGAACACGTGGTAGTCCATCGACAGCCCGAACAGGACGACGAACAGGAACAGCGGTAGCCAGGCGGTGATCGCCCCGGTCGACTCGAAGCCGAGCAGGCTCTCGCCCCAACCCTCCTGGAAGACCAGCACCAGCAGCCCGTAGGCGGCGCCGACCGACAGCAGGTTGAGCAGGATCGCCTTGATCGGGATCATGACCGAGCGGAACGTGACCATCAGCAGCAGGAACGCCGCCGTCAGCACGAAGGCGAACACCCACGGGATGTGCGAGCTCATGCTGGCGTTGAAGTCGGCGGTCTCCGCCGTCATGCCGGTCACGTCGGTCGTCGCCCCGGCGACCGTTCCGACCGTCGCCGGGATCAGCTCCCCGCGCAGCTCGTCGAGCGCCTCGTTCGACGTGGCGTCGGTGCCGTTGCCGGCGATCGGGATCGCGACGTTCGCGACCGTCTTGTCCGGGCTGACCTCGACGGTCGCTCCGGGCTCGAACAGGTCGCTCTGCATGGCGGCATCGGCCTGGAGCGTGTCGATCGCCGCCGCGGTCGCCCCGGTTGTCACGTCGTCAGCCTCGACGACGACGTTCGCCGGGATGCTCTCGCCGGGGAACGCCTCCTGGATCCGGTTGTAGGTCTGGACGACAGGCAGGTCCTGCGGCAGCCCGTCGACGCCCGGCACCGACGTCTGCATCGCGAGCGTCGGCAGCGCGACCGCGACCAGCAGCCCGCCCGAGACCAACGCTGACAGCAGTGGGCGCCTGAGCACCCGGTCGACGATCCGCGACCAGATCCCGGCCTGCGCCGTGCGCGCCTTGATCCGGCCGATCAGGGGGACGCGGCCCTTGTCGACGCGATCGCCGAGCTTCGAGAGCACGGCTGGCAACACCGTCAGCGAGCCGATCACCGACACAGCGACGACGAGGATCGTCCCGGTCGCGAACGACTGGAAGGTCGCGGCGCCGGCGAGGTACATCCCGGCCATCGCGATCATCACCGTGAAGCCCGATATCAGGACCGCCCGGCCGGACGTCGCAGCGGCGGCCTCCAGCGACGCCTGCTCACTACGTCCCGCGGCTCGCTCCTCACGCTCGCGGCGCAGATAGAACAGCGAGTAGTCGACCCCGACGGCGAGCCCGATCAGCAGGATCACTGAGTTGACGCTCTCGTCTACAGGCGCGATCAGGCTGATCGGCGCCAGCAGGCCGATCGTCGCCGCGACGCCCGAGAGCGCCAGCAGCAGCGGCACGCCGGCCGCGACGATCGCGCCGAACGCCAGTACGAGGATGATCAGCGTGATCGGCAGCGAGGTCAGCTCGGCCTTCTTGAAGTCGTCCTCGAAAGTCTTGCTGATCGCCTTGTCTGCGCTGGCGTCGCCGAACTGCTCGATCCGCAGCTCGGGGTTGGCCTTCGCCGCCGCTGCGGTGGCGGCAAGCGCCGGATCGATGCGATCGGTCGCCGTCTCTGGGTCGCCGGCGATCTCGAAGTCGATCAGCGCCGAGTGGCCGTCCTCCGATATCTGGCCGTCAGCGGGGTAGGGACCGGCGACGTCGCGAACGTCCTTCGCCGCCTCCAGCCGTCTGACGGTGTCGTCGACGCCGGCCCGGAAGGCCGCGTCGGTCGCCTTCAGCTTGGCGCTCTGGACGAGCACCGACTCCTTGGTCTTCTGGGGGAACGCCTCGTGCAGGGTCTTGTCGGCGCGGCCGGACTCGCCGACGCCGCTGTCCTCGTCGCTGAGCGTGTTGACGCCGAGCGCGCCGCCGATCGCCAGCGAGGCGATCACGAAGGCGAGCCATCCGAAGATTGCCTTCTTGCGGTGCTGGGCGCTCCACCGTCCGGCCCGCGCCGCGATGTTGTGTCGCTGTTGCATGCTGTCTCCTTTCGGGCCGGTATTGGCCATGCCAGGAGGCTTCCAGCGGCGAGGAGGCGTTCAAATGCGGCTGCCCCGTGAATCAGGGTGCGGAAAACCGCACCCCAGGGGCGACCGCTACCCGGCGAGCATCGTCGCCATCAGGCGCAGTGGGGCGTCGGCCTCGTCGGGCCACTCCGATATCTCCGGCGGCCACCAGGCGTGGGTGTCGTGCTCGGGGTCGATCGTCACCTCGGCGCCTGGCGGCAGGTGAGCGAGGCCGACGAACAGCAGCAGGCCGGTCGGCAGCCGGACCAGAGCCTCGGCGCTGAGCCGCTCCGGCGCGACCGACCACTCCTCCTCGAGCTCGCGCGTCAGCGTCTCGGCGGGGTTCTCGCCGACCTCGACCGCTCCGCCGGCGCCGAGCGCCCAGCGGCCGGCCCAACTCGCCACCCAGGGGGCACGCCGGCCCGCTAGCCAGCGGCCGTCGGCGTCGCGCACCACGCACAGCGAGGAGATGCTGTCGACCGCGTCGCCGGCCAGTCGCAGCGCCCAGCGGACCGGCTGCATGTCGAGCACGATCCCGTCGGGTCCGTGCTCGTATCCGGCGACGCGCGCGCCGAGACCGTCATGGGTCGGCGACCCGCGCTCGCCCAGCTCGGCCAGCGCCGCGTCGGCGGCCGCCGAGCTGCTGGCGTCGGGCTCGAACGGCTGCTCGCTCCAACGCGCCGAGACACGCGCCGGATCCCATGGGCCGCGCGCCAGAACTCCCGCCGGTCGGTCGGCGTCTACCGCCACCGCATCACCTTTGGCGCCTCGCGCATCCTGATCACCCGTGCCGGGACGCCGCCGACGACGGCGTTGTCGGGCACGTCCTCGGTGACGACCGCGTTCGTGCCGATCACCGCGTTGTCGCCGACGGTCACCCCGCGCAGGATGCAGGCGCCGTATCCGATCCAGACGTTGTTGCCGACGCGCACATCGCGCTTGTAGATGCCCTGCTGGCGGATCGGGCGGTCGACCTCGACCATCCCGTGGTCGAAGTCGATCAGCATCACGCGATCGGCGATCACGCACTCGCGGCCGATCGAGACGTGCTGGTAGGCGGAGATCGTGCACTCCTGGCCCATGACCGTCTTGGCCCCGATCGAGACGACGCCCTCGTGACAGCGGATCTTCGTCCCATGGCCGATCCACGACCAGCGGCCGAGATCGACGCGCCCGCGCGGTCCGATCTGGAGCACGACGTCGGGCGCGACGAACGCGATTCCGTCGCTGCGCAGACGGCGGCCGTAGCGGGTCAGCCAGCGGCGCCGCGCGAGCCCGGCGAGCAGCCGTGCGTACTTCGGCTTGAACATGCGATTGCGACGCATGAAGCGCAGCAGCTCCAGCGGTCCGCCGTGGAGCGGGGGCGGAGGGCGACGGACGTCGGGCGCCACTGGAACCTCGGTTGCTGGGCTCTGCATGCGGTAGCGGATGATAGGCGCGCAGAGGGTGCGGCTACCCGTATTGGCGTATGCGCGACCGCCGTGGAGAATGTCTGTCGATGGCTTCCAGCGTCCTGATCGTCGATGACCACGCGGGCTTCCGCGCGACCGCGCGGCGGCTGCTGGAGTCCGAGGGCTACGTCGTCGTCGGCGAGGCCGAGGACGGGTCGGCCGCCATCGCGGCGGTTGCCGAGCTCCGCCCAGACATCGTGCTGCTCGACGTGCAGCTCCCCGACATCGATGGCTTCGAGGTCTCGAGCCGGCTGACGCGCGCCGACGACTCGGCAGCCGTCGTGCTCGTGTCGAGCCGCGACGGCGACGACTACGGCTCGCTCGCCGGCGACAGCGGCGCACGCGGATTCATCGCGAAGTCAGATCTCTCAGGCACGGCGCTGGAGGCGTTGCTGCCGTGATCGGCCTACGCCGTGCGCTCGTCGCGATCGCAGTCGTCGGATTCCTGTTCGGCCTCGCCGAGATCCCGCTGATCCTCGGCAGCGACTTCACGAGTCTGCGCGGCCTGCAGCTGGCAATTGCGCTGGCGGCGGGCTGGGGCTTCATCGGCGCCGGCCTGTTCCTCTGGGCGCGGCGGCCGGACAACCAGATCGGGCCGCTGATGACGCTCGTCGGCTTCCTCTGGTTCGTCAGCCAGCTGACCGTCTCGAACCTGCCGCTGCTGTTCACGGTCGGCAACGCGCTCGGCAGCGTCTACGTCGCCGCGACGATGCAGCTCGTCCTCTCCTATCCCAGCGGTGAGCTGACCGAGCGGCGCGACCGGATCGTCGTCGCGGTCGCCTATGCGATCACGACGGTCGGGTTGCTGCTGATGGGCCTGTTCCTCGACCCCGCCGACGACGGCTGCCCGGAGTGCCCGGACAACCTGGCGCTGGTCAGCCCCAACGCCGACGTGGCGGCCGTCTTCGACGCGGCCTTCAGCTTGGTCGCCGTGGTGCTGCTCGGGATCGTGATCGCGACACTCCTCCGCCGCTGGCGTGAAGCCGGACCTGGACGGGCCACGCTGCTCGGGCCGGTCTACCTGCTGATCGGACTGCTTCTGACGATGCTCGTCATGGCGCTCGCGGTCGACCTCTTCGGCGCCCCCGACTGGGTCGAGACCGTCTTCTTCATCGCCGGCGTCGCCTGCTTCGCGGCGATGCCCTACGCGTTCCTCGGCGCTCTCGCGCGCAACCGGCTCGTTGACGCCGACGTGCTCGAGGCCGAGAACGTGCGGCTCGACGCCGAGTTGCGCGCACGGGTCGAGGAGCTGCGCGCCTCGCGCCAGCGGATCGTCGAGGCCGGGGTCGCCGAGCGGCGACGGATCGAGCGCGACCTCCACGACGGCGCGCAGCAGCGGCTGGTGTCGCTCGCGCTCGACCTGCGCCTGGCGCGCGGGCAGGTCCGCGACGACCCGGACGCCGCCGAGCGCCTGCTCGACGGCGCAGCCGAGGAGCTTGGCCGCGCGCTTGCCGAGCTGCGCGAGCTGGCGCGGGGGATCCATCCGGCCGTGCTCAGCGATCGGGGGCTCGCGGCCGCGCTCGAGGCGCTCGCGGGCCGCGCGCCGCTGCCGGTCGAGCTGCGCCGTAGCGGCGACGAGGGCCTGCCGGAGGCGGTCGAGTCGGCGGCGTACTTCGTCGTCGCCGAGGCGCTCACCAACGTCGCCAAGTACGCGGCGGCGACGCAGGCGACGGTGGAGCTGCGGCGCGAGAACGGCGCCGTCGAGGTCCAGGTCAGCGACGACGGCGTCGGCGGCGCCGATCCGGCAGCTGGCAGCGGACTCAGCGGGCTGGCCGACCGTGTCGAGGCGCTCGACGGCAGCCTCGACGTCGAGTCGCGCCCGGGAGAGGGGACGACGGTGATCGCGAGGATCCCATGCGCGTAGTCGTCGCCGACGACTCGGTGCTGCTGCGCGAGGGTGTCGTGCGGCTGCTCGAGGAGAACGGCTTCGAGGTCGTCGCCCAGGCCGGCGACGCCGCCGATCTACGGCGCAAGGTCTACGCCCACAAGCCGGACGTCGCGGTCGTCGACATCCGGATGCCGCCGGACAACACCGACGACGGGTTGCGCGCAGCACTGGAGATCCGCGCGCGCCAGCCGGAGACGGCGGTGCTGGTGCTGTCGCAGTACGTCGAGGAGGGCTACGCGCTCGATCTCGCCGGCGAGGGCGCCGGTGGGGTCGGCTACCTGCTCAAGGATCGTGTCGCGGACGTCGAGCGCTTCGCCGAGTCGGTGCGGCAGGTGGCGGGCGGTGGCTCGGCGCTCGACCCGGAGGTGGTCGCGGGTCTGCTCGGTCGCCGGCGCCGCAACGACCCGCTCGAGGAGATCACCCCGCGCGAGCGCGAGGTGCTGGAGCTGATGGCCGAGGGTCGCTCGAACAGGGCGATCGCCAGCCAGATGACGATCACCGAGCGCGCCGTCGAGAAGCACGTGACGAGCATCTTCGGCAAGCTCGGCCTGCCGCCGGCCGCCGAGGACCATCGCCGCGTGCTCGCCGTTCTCGCCTACATCCGTGGGTAAAGTGCCCCGCATGAACGCTTCGAGCACTGACGGGCGCCTGCCGTCGGAGGATGGCGGGCCGATCGTGACCGCCACCGACCTGCGTCGCCGCTATGGCGAGGGGGAGGCGGCCGTAGACGCGCTGGCCGGCGTCTCGACGCAGTTCGACCGTGGTCGTTTCGCGGCGATCATGGGCCCTTCCGGCTCCGGCAAGTCGACGCTGATGCACATCCTCGCGGGCCTCGACGCGCCGACCAGCGGATCGGTGCGCCTCGACGGCATCGAGCTCGCGGACCTCGACGACGGCAAGCTGACCCAGCTGCGGCGCGACAAGCTCGGCTTCGTTTTCCAGTTCTTCAACCTGCTGCCGGTCCTCACGGCCGAGGAGAACATCCGCCTGCCGCTGACGATCGCCGGGCGCAAGCCGGACCCGGAGTGGCTCGAGCAGCTCGTCGAGATCGTCGGTCTCGGCGACCGGCGCACCCATCGGCCCGCCGAGCTCTCCGGCGGTCAGCAGCAGCGCGTCGCCGTCGCGCGTGCGCTGGTGTCGAAGCCGGCGGTCGTCTTCGCCGACGAGCCGACCGGCAACCTCGACTCGAAGGCCTCCGAGGAGGTCCTCGGCCTGCTCCGCCGCGCGGTCGACGAGTTCGGCCAGACGGTGATCATGGTGACCCACGAGGCCCACGCCGCGGCCTATGCGGACCGCTTGGTCGTGCTGCGCGACGGTCAGGTCGCCCACGACGGTCCGGCGGGCGACGAGAGCGACATCTTCGAGCTGATGAAGGCCGTCGCGTAGTCCGATGACCTCGGTCGTGCTCAAGGGCCTGGCGGCCCGCAAGCTGCGCGCTCTCGCATCGATCCTGATGGTCGTGCTCGGCGTCGCGCTGGTCGCCGGCACCTACATCCTCACCGACACGATCAACCGGTCGTTCGACGACATCTTCACGACCGCGCTCGAGGGCACCGACGTCGTCGTCGTGCCGAAGGAGATCGTCGCCCAGGAGACCAGCGAGCCGCCGCCGTTCCCGGCCGCGCTGCTGGATCGCGTCGAGCGCGTCCCGGGCGTCGCGAAGGCCGAGGGCGGCATCTTCGCCCTGGTTCGCATCACCGACGCGGCGGGCAAGCCCTACGGGCAGGGCTTCGCGCCGCAGTTCGCGTTCTCGGCGGCGACCAAGCCGTTCGACACGCTCACCTACGTCGAGGGCGAGCCGCCGCGCACCAGCCGCCAGGCGGCGATCGACCAGTCGAACGCCGACCGCGAGGGGATCGAGCTGGGCGACACGATCGGCGTCGTCGGCGAGGGTCCGCTGAAGCGCTTCCGCGTCGTCGGGATCAACAAGCTCGGCGACACCTCGACCGGTGGCTCGAGCTCGGTCACCCTGACCTTGCCGGAGGCCCAGCGCCTGACCGACCGGGTGGGCAGGTTCGACCAGATCTCGATCGCCGCGGACCCGGGCGTCTCGCCGTCCGAGCTCAAGCGCCGCGTCGCGCGCGTCATGCCGCCGTCGGTCCAGGTCGAGACGGCAACCGAGAACGCCCAGCGCGAGACCGACGAGATCGGCAGCGACCTCGGCTTCTTGAAGGTCGCCCTGCTCATCTTCGCGGGGATCTCGGTCGTCGTGGGCGCCTTCCTGATCTTCAACATCTTCTCGATCACCGTCGCCCAGCGGATCCGCGAGTTCGGACTGCTGCGCACGCTCGGCGCGTCCCGATCGCAGATCCTGTCCGCGGTTCTGGGCGAGGCGCTCTTCATCGGGCTGGCGGGCGCTCTGCTCGGCCTGTTCGCCGGCCTTGGCTTCGCCGCGGGGATCAACGCGCTGTTCAAGTCGTTCGGGATCGACCTGCCGAACACCGGCCTCGTGTTCGCGACGCGCACGGTCGTCGTCTCGCTGGTGCTCGGCGTCGGCGTCACGCTGGTCGCGGCGCTCACGCCGGCGCTGCGCGCGACCCGCGTGTCGCCGATGGCGGCGCTGCTCGAGGCGGAGTTGCCGGAGCGCCACCGGCGCGGCTTGGTCACCGCCGTCGTCGCCGGGCTGCTCGGTGTCGGCGGTCTGGCGATGCTGCTGACCGGCCTCTTCGGCGATCTCGAGTCGGCCGGCTCCGCGGCTGGCCTGATGGGCGCCGGCGCGGCGGCGATCCTCTTCTCGACCGCGCTCTACAGCCCGCGGCTGGTCAAGCCGCTCGCCTCGGTCGCCGGCTGGCCGCTCGAGCGCCTGCGCGGCCTGACCGGACGGCTGGCGCGCGAGAACGCGCTGCGCAAGCCGGGCCGCACGGCGGTGACGTCGGCGGCGCTGATGATCGGCCTGGCGCTGGTCGTCTTCGTGACGGTTTTCGCGGCGGGGCTCAACAGGTCGATCGCCAGCGCGATCGACACCAACTTCGCGGGTGACCTCACGATCCAGAGCACCGACGGCTTCTCGCCGATCCCGAACAGCATCGCTCGCGACGTCAGTCGCGTCCCGGGCGTGGGGGACGTCGGCTCGATCCGTTTCAGTTACGCGAAGGTGGGCGGCGAGACGGGGCAGCAGCGGATCTCCGGCGTCGATCCGGCGTCGATCGGCGGGGTATTCAACTTCGACGTCACCGACGGGCCGGCGGAGGCGATCGCCGACCTGACGTCGCGCCAGGCGATCGTCGACGAGGCGTACGCCAAGTCGAACGACCTCGCGCTCGGCGACGTCCTGCGCGTGCTCACCCCGACCGGCCGGCGAGCGGCGTTCGAGATCGTCGCCGCGGTCAAGGACCGCACCGACTACCTCGGCAGCTTCGTGATCGACCAGGCCGCGATGGCGCGCTCCTTCGGCGAGACGCGCGACACCTACGTGCTCGTCGGAACCGCGCCGGGCGCCGACGCGGCGGCCGTCGAGCAGCGCGTAAAACGGCTGGTCTCGACGCGCTATCCGTCCGCGGAGGCGCTCGACCAGGAGGAGCTGAAGCAGTCGCAGGAGCAGCAGGTCGCGGGGATCGTCAACCTGATCTACGCGCTGCTCTCGCTGGCGGTGATCGTCTCGATCTTCGGGATCTTCAACACGCTCGCGCTGTCGATCCACGAGCGGACGCGCGAGCTCGGGATGCTGCGAGCGGTCGGCATGACGCGCCGCCAGGTCAGGCGGGTGGTGCGCTACGAGGCCGTCATCACGGCGTTGATCGGCGCGCTGCTCGGCACGGCGCTCGGGGTTCTGTTCGCCGCGCTCATCTCGCGGCCGCTGGCCGACGAGGGCTTCGAGCTCGCCTACCCGATCGTGCAGCTCGTCGTGGTCTTCGTGCTGGCGGCGCTCGCCGGTGTGGTGGCGGCGATCCTCCCCGCGCGCCGGGCGGCCAAGCTCGACGTGCTCGACGCGTTGGCGTACGAGTAGCCCGCGCCGGCCGATCCCTAGGATCACGCGCTCGATGGCGACCAGGCCCTCCACAGCCGCGGAGCTGACCGACAAGCTGCTCGCCGGCGACAAGCGCGCGTTGGCGCGCGCCATCTCGCTGGTCGAGAACGACGATCCCGAGGGCTGGGCGCTGGTTCGCGAGGTCTATCCGCAGACCGGCAAGGCCGCGGTCGTCGGCTTTACGGGGCCGCCCGGCGTCGGCAAGTCGACGCTGATCGGCGGGCTGACGACGAAGTACCGCGAGCGCGACCGTCAGGTCGCGGTCCTGTCGATCGACCCTTCCTCGCCGTTCACGAAGGGGGCGCTGCTCGGCGACCGAATCAGGCTGACCGAGCACTTCCTCGATCCCGGTGTTTTCATCCGCTCGATGGCGAACCGCGGCGCGCTCGGCGGCCTGTCCGAGGCCTGCCTCCAGGCCGCGCTGCTGATGGACGCCTCCGGCAAGGACGTCGTCCTGCTCGAGACGGTCGGCGTCGGCCAGGCCGAGGTTGACATCATCGACCACGCCGACACCGTGGTCCTGGCGCTGATGCCGGGCTCCGGCGACTCGATCCAGGCGCTGAAGGCCGGCGTGATGGAGATCCCCGACGTGATCGTCGTCAACAAGTCCGACCACCCGCTGACCGACACGATGATTCGCGAGATCCGCGGCGTGCTGTCGCTCGGGCCCCAGGGGGGCTGGCGGGTGCCGATCGTCAAGACCGAGGCGTCGCGCGGCGAGGGGATCGACGAGCTGATCGAGGCGATCGAGTCGCACCGCGAGCACATCGAGAGCGAGGGCACGCTCGTGGAGCGCCGCCGCCGCAATCTGATGAACGAGGTGCTCGCGCTCGCGGCCGGTCGCCTCCGGCGCCGGCTGGAGGAGTCGCTGCACGACGACGAGTCGGTCCGCGAGCTGCTGGACGAGGTCGTGGCGCGGCGGCTAGACCCGTCGAGCGCCGCGACCAAGCTGCTCGAACGCGATCGCTAGCTAGCTACGCGCCCAAGGCGCGCGCGATCACCATCTGCTGGACCTCGTCGGTCCCCTCGCCGATCGTGAGGATCTTCGCGTCGCGGTAGAAGCGGCAGACCGGGTACTCCTCGATGAAGCCGTAGCCGCCGTGGATCTGGACCGCCTCCTCGGTGGCGCGGACGGCGAGGCGGCCGGTCTTCAGCTTCGCCTGCGCCGCGGTCAACGAGAAGTTCCGGCCGAGATCCTTCTCGATCGCTGCCTTGTAGGTCAGTAGGCGGGCGGCCTCGATCTCGGTTGAGAGGTCGGCGAGCTTCATCTGGATCGCCTGGAACTTGGAGATCGACTTGCCGAACGCCTGGCGCTCCTTGGCGTAGGCCAGCGCCTCGTCGAGCGCGCCCTGCGCCAGCCCGACGCCCATCGCGGCAACCGAGATCCGTCCGCCGTCGAGCGTCTGGAGAAACTGCTTGAAGCCCATGCCTCGCGGCCCGAGCAGGTTCTCCTCCGGCACGCGGCAGTCGTCGAAGGAGAGCGGCCGGGTGTCGGAGGCGTTCCAGCCCATCTTGCGGTAGGCCGGCCCGACCTCATAGCCGGGCGTCCCGCGCGGAACGATGATGTTCGAGACCTCGCCGTCGCCGGTGCGTGCCGTGATCGTCACGAACCCGGAGATGTCGGTGCCGGCGTTGGTGATGAACTGCTTGGCGCCGTCGATCTTCCACTCGCCGTCCTCGAGGCCGGCGGTGGTTCGCACGTTGCCGGCGTCCGATCCGGCCTCGGGCTCGGTCAGTCCGAAGGAGCCGAGCTGCTCGCCGGCGGTCAGACGCGGCATCCACTGCTGCTTCTGCTCTTCGCTGCCGAAGGCGTACAGCGGCCAGGTTCCGAGCGAAGTATGGGCGGCGACGGTGATCGCTACCGAGGAGTCGACCCGCGCCAGCTCCTCCACGACCATCGCGTACGACAGGACGTCTGCGCCGCCGCCGCCGTACTCCTGGGGATAGGGGACCCCCATCAGTCCAAGCTCGCCGAGCTTGGCGACGATCTCGTAGGGAAAGCGCTTCTCGCGGTCGAGCTCCTCGGCAACGGGCTTGACCTCCTGCTGCGCGAAGTCGCGCGCCAAACGTTGGATTGCCGCCTGCTCGTCAGTCAGATCGAAGTTCACGGCGCATGATCGTATCCGCAGCAGTGGCGCCGCCCTTTCCAGCCCGGCTCAGACGGATTCGGCGCGGCCATCCGAACGGTTACACAGCAGCGCATATATGCTAAGAAACTCCACCGTCTGCAACGGCTTTGCGACGACCGGTCCGGGCCTCGCGATTCCAGTGCCCAGCCGTCCACACCCGAACCTATGTTCGTCATCAGATGATCAGCACAAAGGGAGGGCGCGTCATGCGTACAGCCAAGATCCACATCCCCGTCGAGCATCTCGAGGCGGTTCGCGAGAGCCTGGTCGGGCTGAGCGCCGAGCGCGGTCGAACGGAGGAGATCGAAGATCTGCTCGGGCAGATCGACGGCGCCGCCGATGAGCCGCGGCCGTGTGAGCTGACCGGCTCGCGCGCCGTGCTTTGGGGCATCGTCTACGACTCTTTCTGCGTCGCTGCCGAGCGGCTTGCCGACGACGGCAACGAGTACTGGCGTGGACGCGTCGCCCCGGAGGCGGCTCGCGCTCGTGTCGCCGCTGTTGGTGTATGGCTCGAGTTGCTGCTCGCGCTGGGCGATCCACCTGGGGTCCCTGGCTAGGCGCCGATGCCGAGCTCCCGCTCCGCCGCCTCCGGCCCGTCGACGACGAGCATGAGCCAGGCCATCAGCTTCGGACGCAACGCTGGCAGCTCGGTTGGATCCCCGTTCTCCGCGGCTTTCGCGATTACGTAGGTCATTCCGCCGAGCATCCCGTCGATCGCGATATCGGGCGCCGTCCGGCCATCGACTGCGATCGCCTGCTCGATCAGCGCTCGAGCTCTGGTCAGCGTCTCGCGCTGGAGCTGCCGTGTCGCCGGCGTCGCGGCCGTGACCTCGACCAGCGAGAGGTTGGCGAGCGCGGGCTCCCGGGCGAAGAGCTCCAAGGCCCAGTCGAGGAGTGCTCGCAGCGCCGCCCGCCAGTCATCCTGCTCCGCCGCCGCCGAGCCGGCGCCGGCGGCGATCTGTTCGACGAGCGCTCGGTGGGCCTGCAGCAGCAGGTCCTCCTTGCCCGAGAAATGCGTGTAGAGGGCCTTCCGGGACACGCCTGACTCCGACGCGATCTCGTCGACTGTCGTCGCGGCGTAGCCACTGCGGGCCATCACCCGGGCCATTCCCGCAAACAGCCGATCGCGTTGGGAGCGGACGACGAACTCGGGCGGAAGCCCGTGGCTGCCACGGGGAAGCCTGTCCTTCGGATCGACGCTCGACCGGTCCGAATCGTGGCGCGCCGGCCCCATTCGCGGACGAACCTACCGGGCGGTCTCGGAGGCCCCCTTGCCGCGTTGTCTTAAACAACAAAAAACGCCGGTGTGTAACGGGGGTGGTACGCGAGCTGCCGCGAACATGTGGCCAGACTGAGCCTTCCTGTAACTCCAGCGGCTCGATGCTGGGCCGATGCGAGAACAGAGGGGCCAGGCATCCGTCGAGTGGATCGTGCTCGTGATCGTCGCGGCGCTGGCGTTTGGGGGCGCGCTGACATCTCTCCAGGGGGTCGATGGGCGATCGCTCGGCGGCGCGCTGGCCCACCGCCTGACCTGCGCCGTCAAGGGAGGCTGCGACGACGGCGACGACGAACTGGAACGGGAATATGGCGCTGCCGACGCGGAGCTCGTGAGACGGCATCTGCAAGGACTCGTATTCGAGCCGGGCGAGCGGCAGCTGCCCGTCGACTGGCGCAACTGTCGAGCGGTCGACTGCGCGCAGACGGCCGACGATCGCGATCTCGACGCCCACCGCAGCGAGTCCGGCCAACCGCTGACGGTCTTCACTCGCGTGTTGCGCCGGGGGAGCCGTCGCTACATCCAATACTGGTTCTACTACCCGGACTCCAACACGACCTGGGCCGGATCGGACAAGATCTGGAAGCACAGCCCGGTTGGCCGGGTCAACCAACTCGTGCGGGGCTCCGACCGCTATCCCGGTTTTCACGAGGACGACTGGGAGGGCGCGACGGTCCGTGTCGAAGCCGACGGCCGCGCCGCGGTACGTGTCACCTCACACGGTCACTGGCAGTGGTGCAAGCAGCGACGCTGCGAGGGCCGCTGGGGCCCCACGACGGGGTGGACGCGGGTGTCGCGCGGCAGCCACGCCGGTCACGTGCCGACCGACGGCGAGCCCGGGACGGGATCGCGCGAGCGCACAGCGACGCCGGACGCCGTTCGGCTGATCCCGCTCGAGGGCATCGACAAGCGCCGATATCGACGCCTCGACCCGGGCATCTCACCGCCCTGGGAGAAGGATGCATACGTAAATCCCGAGAGTCCAGGTTCGTGAGCGGCTACCTTTAGAGGTGACGCTGGCTATCGAAAGCGAGGAACTCCCGCTATGGCGAGGACCGTGCGCGAGCAGCAGGACAAGCGACGCGAGGAGAAGCTGAAGCAGGTTCAGCAGCAGGTCGAGGAGGGCTCGCTCGTGATCCGCAAGATGACTACGGCAGAGCGCAAGGCCAATCCGCCGCGTCCGCCACGCGAGAAGAAGAAGCGCTGAACCTGGCAGACTTCGGCCGCTGATGGCGGTAGACAGGCCGATAGAGGCGCGTGGCAGGGCGATGCTCGACGCACTCGTTCAGCAGGCGGCCGGCGCAAAGGTTCTCGCCGACGCCGGCATCGTCAGGCCGGTTCGTCCAGACAAGCTCTTCGGAGTCATCAACACACTCAAACGCTGGGGTCGCGGTCCAGCTTCCGGATACATCACGTCCGGTCTTCTCTGTCCCGACGCTACGGCTGTCATCGACGAGCGTGGGTCGCTCAGTTTCGGCGAGCTCGACCGGCGTACGAACGCTCTTGCCAACTCGCTGGCCGCGGCTGGCATTCGCGAGGGCGATGGGGTCGGGATCATGTGCCGGAACCACCGCGGCTTCGTCGAGGCGACGGTCGCGACGGCGAAGCTCGGCGCCGACGTCCTATATCTGAACACCGCCTTCGCCGGTCCTCAGCTCGCCGAAGTCGTCGAGCGAGAGCGTCCGGCGGCGCTGATCTATGACGAGGAGTTCAGTGGCCTGCTTCAAGAGGCAGGCGACGACCGACCGCGTTTCGTCGCATGGCATGACGGCGACGACAGAGACGAGCCGACACTCGACGAGCTGATCGCCGCCGGGTCGGACCTGCTGCCGCCGATCCCGGGCCGCGTCGGCCGAACGGTGATCCTGACCTCGGGAACGACCGGATCGCCCAAGGGCGCCAGCCGATCGTCTCCCCAATCGCTCGGCCCGGCGATCTCCCTGCTCTCGAAGATCCCGCTGAGGCGCGGCCAGACGACCCACATCGCGGCCCCGCTCTTCCACTCCTGGGGCTTCGCGCACTTCACGATGGGGCTGATGCTCAACGCGACGCTCGTCCTCCACCGTCGCTTCGACCCCGAGGCGAGCCTGGCGGCGATCGCCCGCACGCGCGCCGATTCGCTCGTCGTCGTGCCGGTGATGATGCAGCGCATCCTCGATCTGCCGGCGGAGACGCGACGCCGCTACGACACCAGCTCACTCTCGATCGTCGCCGCCAGCGGCTCGGCGCTCCCGGGCGACCTCGCGACCGAGTGGATGGACGAGTACGGCGACACGCTCTACAACCTCTATGGGTCGACCGAGGTCGCCTGGGCGACGATCGCGAGCCCGCGGGAGATGCGCGCCGCGCCGGGCACCGCCGGAACGCCGCCGCGCGGCACCGTCGTGCGGCTCTTCGACGAGCAGGGCAGTCCGGTCCCGCAGGGCCAGACGGGACGTATCTTCGTCGGCAACGAGTTCCTCTTCGAGGGCTACACCGGCGGCGGGACCAAGGACGAGATCGACGGCCTGATGGCGACCGGCGACGTCGGGCGCTTCGACGCTGCGGGCCGCCTCTTCGTCGAGGGGCGCGACGACGAGATGATCGTCTCCGGGGGAGAGAACGTCTTCCCGAAGGAGGTCGAGGATCTGCTCGCTCGTCACGGGGCGGTCGCCGAGGCGGCGGCGATCGGCGTGCCGGACGCCGAGTTCGGTCAGCGGCTGCTCGCCTTCGTGGTTCGACAGCCGGGCGCCGATGTCGGCGAGGGCGAGCTTCAGGCCTACGTCAAGGAGAACCTCGCCCGCTACAAGGCGCCGCGCGAGGTCCGCTTCCTCGACGAGCTACCGCGCAACGCGACCGGCAAGGTGCTCAAGCGCGAGCTTCGGGAGACGGTGTCAGAAGGCTGAGGTCGCGCTCGGGGTCGATGCCCCAGCGCTCGCCGGCGGCCACCAGCTCCGCCGTCAGCGGCCAGCGGTCCGGCCGCTCCGCGCCTGTGTGATCCGGCGCGGCGCCCTTCAGCGCCATCGACCCGCTGTTGTCGCCGATCGCGCGGATCGCGTTGACGTCGGCGGTGTCGAGCACGACTTCGGAGGGCGTCGCGGCCAGCTCGACACGCTGATCCTCGATCGGCCGGGCGTCGCCGCCGCGCTCCTGGATCAGCGTCGGCACGGTGCAGGCGACGGCGTCGTGGGCGAGGTTCCACTGGCAGGCGAGCTGCAGCGGCGTGAGCCCGTGCCGCTCGGCGATCGGGCGCAGCCGCTCGATCCGCTCGCGCCCCTGCTCGATCCAGCCCTGCGGCCTGAACGACCGGTGGTCGCGCTCGCCGAGCCCTTCGGCAGAGCGCAGGCCGCCCCACAGCAGGCCGCCGTAGTCGACGACGCGGGCGATCACGTTGACGCGCGCCTGCACGGCCGCCGGCAGCGCGAGCTCGCCGGGCCACGGCTCGAGCGGCCCGAGAATCGTCATCGCCCAGTCGATCCGGTCGCCGAACCGCTCGAGGCAGTCGATCAGGTCGAGCACGAAGCCGTTGGCGGGACCGGGGGCGACGCCGATCGCGCCGGCGAGCCCGTCGTCGCGCAGCGCCGCCAGCGCGTCCCAGACGGCCTCGCTGGTGTAGCCGGCACGGTCGGGGTTGTGCAGCAGCAGCACGTCGAAGCTGTCGACACCGCAGCGCTCGAGGCTGCGCTCGGCGGCCATACGCAGGTAGTCGGCGTAGCCGTCGGGGCCGCGCAGCGCGGGATCGGTGAAGCGGGGGAAGCCCTTCGCGCCCTGTCGCTCGCCGGAGTAGAAGTCGTGTCCGAGCGCTCCGACGAGGCAGTAGTCCGCGCGGGGCACGCCGGTCAACGCGCGACCGACCAGCTCGTCGGCGGCGCCCTGGCCGTAGACGTCGGCAGTCAGCAGCGTGTCGATCCCTCCGCCGGGACGCAGCAGCGCTTCCAGCCGCGCCTCGTCGACTGCTTCGCCGAAGTGCATGAAGCGGCCGCCGCTCCATGCGCCGACGGCCACGTGTCCGGGCGGTCGCACCCCGTGGAGGTTAGGTCAGAGGGCGCTGCGCGCCGTCGAGAGGTCGGCCGCCAGGTCCGGCCAGGCGGGGCGCAGCCGAGCGGCTAGGTCCGCGAGGTAGACGTCCATCGTCATGTCGACGACCGGTATCTCGGTGTCGGGCCCGGCGCCGGCGCCCGCGACGATCTCGAGGATGCGCGCGGTCTCCGTCGCAGCCGCGGGACGCGCCGCCGCCGCCGGATCGTCGCGTGCCTCGGCGAGGAACGAGGTCAGCGCCTCGCGGTCGAGCTCGCGCGGCACCCGGAGTCGATCGACGATCACCAGGTTCGGCGCGACCATGCGCAGCTCCCCGAGTGCCGCGAGCCCGAACTCGTCCAGCTGCCTGGCCTCTAGCGCGCCAGAGGCGACGATCCTGCGCACGCGAGCGGTCAGGCGGTCGGCGGCCGCCGGCGAGCTGCTCAGCCGCTGCTCGACCTCGACCGCCGCGATCGCCCGGTCGCGGGCCAGGTCGAGCTGGACGCCGTCGCTCTCCGAGAGCGTGTCCGGTCCGCCACAGGCGGCCAGAGTCGCCACCAGGGCGACGAGAAGCGCGGCGTGCCGCACCTAGGCGTCGGCCGCGCGGCTGGCCAGCTCGATCAGCGTCCGCACCCCGAAGCCCGAGGCGCCCTTGCCGACGTACGGTCGGCCGAGCTCCCAGGCGGTGCCCGCGATGTCCATGTGGACCCACGGGACGTCGCCGACGAAGTTGCCCAGGAAGTGCGCCGCCGTGATCGACGACGCCTTGCGACCGGCGGGTGCGTTGTCGAGGTCGGCGTATGTGCCCTCGACCAGCTTCGCCGTCTCGCGGTGCAGTGGCAGCCGCCAGCCGAGCTCGCCGGTCGCCGTGCACGCCGCGTCGACCTCTTCGAACCAGCCGTCGTCGTTGGAGAACAGGCCGGCGTGGGTCGAGCCGAGCGCGACGATGATCGCCCCGGTCAGCGTCGCTAGGTCGACGATCCGCTCCGCTCCCTGCTCGACGGCGTAGGAGAGAGCGTCGGCGAGGATCAGCCGGCCCTCGGCGTCGGTGTTGTTGATCTCGATCGTCTTGCCGTTGAGCGCGGTGACGATGTCGCCCGGCTTGATCGCGTGGCCGCTCGGCATGTTCTCGGTCGCCGGGACGACGGCGGTGATCGTCACCGGCAGCGCCAGCTTGGCGATCGCGTCGATCGACTCCAGGACCGCGGCGCCACCGGACATGTCGAACTTCATCTCCGACATCTTCGCGCCGGGCTTCAGCGAGATCCCGCCGGTGTCGAAGGTCACCGCCTTGCCGACGAAGCCGAGGTGCGGGCCGCTGTCGCCGCCGCTGTAGCGGAGGACGATCAGTCGTGGCTCGGCGTGCGTTCCCTGGGCCACCGCGGCGAAGGCGCCCATGCCGCGGGCGACGATCTCCTCGCGATCGAACAGCTCCAGCTCGACGGACTCGTGGGCGTCGGCGATCTCCTGCGCGCGACCGGCGAGGAAGATCGGATCGGCGACGTTCGACGGCAGGTTCTGCAGCTCACGCGCGCGGTTGACCGCGTCGGCGGCGATCCGCCCGCGCCGCGCCGCGTCCTCCGCGGCGCCCGAGCCGGCTATCTCGAGCGTCTCCAGGCCGGGGGCGTCCTCGTCGCGCTTCGACTTGTAGAGATCGAACGCGTAGAGCTTGAGCAGCGTCCCCTCGACCAGGCCGACCTCGGCCCCGTCGTCGGGCAGCGCCCAGGACAGCGACACCGCGCCGAGCTCCCGTGCGCGGCCGGCGGCGGCGGCGGCGGCGACCCGCGCCGCCTCGCCGTCGAACTCCTCGCGCTTGCCGAGTCCGGCGATCAGCACGCGTCGCCGGCCACCGCCTGGGGCGTCCTCGTGAGCGACGGCGACCTTGCCCAGGCCCGGCTTCGCCTCACCCAGCTCGACGAGCTGCTGAAGCTCTGGATCGGGCAGGTGCTCCCCGTCGAACAGGCCCAGCACGCGGGTGTCGGCGGCGGTCTCCTCGGGGGCTCCAGGACGGACTGTGACGGCGATCTCGCGCATGCCGAGGCAGTCTATGGACGCTGCCAGGCGAAAGTACTCCGATAAGGTCCCTGGCCCCCAGGCAGACCGAAGGAGACCGACGCCCCCATGCCCAAGACCGTGATCCTAGGCACCGCTCGCACCCCATTTGGGAAGATGGGCGGCGCGCTCGCCTCGTTCGACGCCACCGATCTAGGCGGTCACGCGATCGAGAACGCGCTGCAGCGTGCCGAGGTCTCTGGCGACCAGGTCCAGCACGTGATCGTCGGACAGGTGTTGCAGGCGGGTCAGGGCCAGGTGCCGTCGCGTCAGGCCCAGATCAAGGGCGGGATTCCGAAGGAGGTCTCGTCGGAGACCGTCAACAAGGTCTGCGCGTCGGGCATGCGCGCCGCGGGGATCATCGACCAGCAGGTCCGCGCCGGCGACCTCGACGTGGGCGTCGCAGCCGGCATGGAGTCGATGTCCGGCGCTCCCTACCTACTCCCGAAGGCCCGCTTCGGCTACCGCATGGGCGACGCCAAGGCGCTCGACGCGATGGTCCACGACGGGCTGACCAACCCCTTCTCCGGCAAGCAGATGTTCGCCGAGGCGACCGAGGTCGGCGACGAGCTCGAGATCACGCGGCCCGACATGGACCGCTTCGCGCTGCGCAGCCACGAGCTGGCGCTCGAGGCGACCGACGAGGGGCGGCTGTCCGAGGAGATCGCGCCGATCACGGTCAAGTCGCGCAAGGGCGACACGGTCGTCGAGGTCGACGAGGCGCCGCGGCGTGGCAGCACGCTCGAGACGCTCGCCAAGCTGCCCGGACTGACCGGGAAGGACGGCTCGCACACCGCCGGCAACGCGCCGGGCGTCAACGACGGCGCCGGCGCGATCGTGCTTGCCAGCGACGAGTGGGCGCAGGCCAACGGCCGCAAGCCGCTCGCGACGATCGTCGCCCAGGCGGCCGTCGCCGACGACTTCCCCTACCTCGCCCGGACGCCCGCGAACGCGACCAAGAAGGTTCTCGAGCAGGCCGGCCTGACGGTCGACGACATCGACCTCTTCGAGATCAACGAGGCGTTCGCGTCGGTCGCGATCAACTCGGTGCGGATGCTCGGCGTCGACGAGTCGAAGGTCAACGTCAACGGCGGCGCGATCGCGCTCGGCCATCCGATCGGCGCCTCCGGCGCGCGCATCCTCGGCTCGCTCGTCCACGAGCTGCGCCGTCGCGGCGGCGGGCTCGGCGTCGCGGCGATCTGCTCCGGCGGCGGGCAGGGCGACGCGATGATCCTGGAAGTTCCCGCCGCTTAGCCATAGACTGCTGCGGCTTTGGCGATGACAGCCGACACCGAGACAGCCCAGGATCGCCCCGCGACCGGTCGCAAGATCCGCGTGGTGGTCGCCAAGCCCGGACTCGACGGGCACGACCGCGGCGCGAAGATCATCGCCCGCGCGCTGCGCGACGCCGGCATGGAGGTCATCTACACCGGCCTCCACCAGACGCCGGAGCAGATCGTCGAGACCGTGATCCAGGAGGACGCCGACGCTGTCGGCCTGTCGATCCTGTCCGGCGCTCACATGACGCTCGTGCCGCGGATCGCGGCGCTGCTGAAGGATCAGGGCATCGAGGACGTGGTGCTCGTCGTGGGGGGCACGATCCCGGCCGACGACATCCCCGAGCTCAAGCGGCTCGGCGTCTCGGAGATCTTCACGCCGGGGTCGCCGGTCCAGGAGATCATCGATTTCATCCAGAACTCCGTAGACTCGTAGACTGACTCGTCAGTCAACTTTTCCAAGGAGACCCCTTGAAGATCTGCGTCCTCGTAAAAGAGGTACCTGACGCCGCCGTCGAGAAGCGCATCGACCCCAGTTCGAAGCGCCTCGATCGCAGCGGCGAGAAGAACCTGAATCCGTTCGACACCCACGCCATCGAGGCTGCGATGCAGCTGAAGGAGGGCGGCGCGGTCGAGGTCGAGGAGGTCGTGGCCGTGACGATGGGCCCGGAGAGCGCTTTCCGCGCGCTCCACAAGGCCGTCTCGCTCGGCGCCGACCGCTCGGTCCACCTGACCGACGACGCCCTCGCGGGCTCCGACGTCGCCGCGACCGGCTACGCGCTGAGCAAGGTGCTCGAGACCGAGAGCCCCGACCTGGTCCTGCTGGGCCAGCAGTCGGACGACGGTGAGTGCTACACGATCGGCGCGGTCGTGGCCGACCACCTGAAGATGCCCTCGCTGACTCAGGTGATCAAGATGGACGTCGAGGGCGGCAAGCTCCGCTGCGAGCGTCAGGCCGAGTACGGCTACGACACCGTCGAGATCGCACTCCCGGCCGTGATCTCGGTCGGCGACGCGATCAACGAGCCGCGCTACCCGTCGCTGAAGGCGATCATGGGCGCGAAGAAGAAGCAGCTCGACACCAAGTCGACCGCTGACGCGGGCATCGACGCCGGCAAGGTCGGCGCCGACGGCTCGCGCACCGCGGTCCTCGGGATCAACCCCCCGCCCGCCAAGTCGGCCGGCGAGATCATCGAGGACGAGGACACCGCCGAGACGGTCGAGAAGATCGTCAACTGGCTCGATGAGAGGAAGCTGCTGGCATGAGCGGGATCCTGACCTACGCGCTCCACTACGAGGGCGCCTTCAACAAGAACTCGCTGGGCGCCGTCTCCGAGGGCGCCAAGCTCGCCAAGGAGATCGGCGGCGACGCCGCTGTCGTGGTCGTCGGTGGCGACGACCTGACCGACGACCTCTGCGCTTCGCTGGGCAACTACGGCGCTACGAAGGTCTACCGCGTCAAGGGCCCGGAGGGCCTCGGCGCCCCGGTCGTCGACGCGATGGCCAAGGTCATCCAGGACAACGGCTACTCCTACGCGCTATTCGGCGGCGGTCTGCTCGGCTTCGAGATCGGCGCCGGTCTGACCGCGCGCCTGGACGCCGGCGTCACGATGGAGGTCACGGCGGTCAAGGCACAGGGCGGCAAGCTCGTCGCCGAGCGGCCGATCCTCCAGGACTCCGCGATCGTCGATGTCGACTACGTCGGTGAGCCGGGCATCATCATCGGTCGCCTCAACGCGTTCGACATCGTCGAGAGCGGTGGCGGCGCCGCCGAGGTCGTCGACGTTGACGTCCAGTTCGAGGCGCATTCAGGCCAGGCCGTGATGGTCCAGCGCGGCGAGCAGCGTGGCGCCGACGTGAACATCGAGGACGCCGAGCTGCTCGTGGCCGGTGGCCGCGGTCTCGGCAAGGCCGAGGGCTTCCAACTCTGCGAGGACCTCGCTGGCGCGCTCGGCGGCGCTGTCGCGGCTACTCGCGCGGTGGTCGACGCCGGCTGGTACCCCTACGCGGCGCAGATCGGCCAGACGGGCAAGACCGTCGCGCCGAAGCTGTACCTCGCGGCCGGTATCTCGGGCGCGATCCAGCACAAGGTCGGCATGCAGTCGTCGGAGAACATCGTCGCGATCAACAAGGATGCGAACGCGCCGATCTTCGAGTTCTGCGACCTCGGCATCGTCGGCGATCTCAACGCGATCCTGCCGAAGCTGACCGAGGCGATCAAGGCGAAGAAGGGCTAGATCGATGTCTTCCGCGAACGGCAACGGGAAGGTCGCCCCGGCGGCCTACCCACCTCCCGTCGACTCCCCCGACGAGTTCATCAAGCGTGGGCTCGACGGTGAGGACGAGATCATCGAGATCGGCGTCGCGATCGTCGGCGGCGGAACGGCTGGGCTCGCATGTGCGAACCGGCTGCTCCAGCTGCTCGGCGACGACCCCGAGACGATGGAGAGCCTCGGCGAGGTGCCGGTCGCGGTCATCGAGAAGGCCAAGACCTGCGGCGGACACAACCTGTCCGGGGCGGTAATGCGCCCCGGGCCGCTGCAGCAGCTGTTCCCGGACATGACGCGCGAGGACTGGCGCAAGGAGGGCTTCGCCTTCGGCGAGGTCACCAAGGAGGCGGTCTACATGACGCCGACCTCCAAGCGCTCGCTGCGGATCCCGACGCCGCCGCCGTTCAAGAACCACGGCGCCGAGGTCATCTCGGTGGCGGCGCTCGCGCGCTACCAGCAGCGGATCGCCGAGGAGAACGGCGCCTACCTGCTGACCGAGACGTCGGCTACCCAGCTGATCGTCGAGGACGGCAAGGTCGTCGGTGTCCGCTCCGGCGACAAGGGCCGCGGCAAGGACGGCGAGCCGCTCGGAAACTTCGAGCCCGGCACCGACATCAAGGCCAAGGCGACCGTGCTCGCCGAGGGCTGCTGGGGCCACCTGACCGGCCCCGCGATCCGCGAGTTCGACCTCGGCGAGGGCCGCGAGCCCCAGACCTGGGAGCTCGGTGTCAAGGAGGTCTGGAAGGTCGCCAAGCCGCTCGACCGTGTGATCCACACGGTCGGCCCGTGGCCGGTCAGCACCTCGGCCAAGTACGGCCAGGTCGGCGGCACCTGGATCTATCCGATGAAGGACGAGAAGACCGGCGACGATCTCGTGTCGATCGGCTTCGTCCTCGATCTCGAGTACGCGGACGCCACGACATCCGCCCACGACCTGCTGCAGACCTTCAAGACGCATCCGCTGGTCAAGAAGATCCTCGAGGGCGGCGAGCGCGTCGGCTGGGGCGCCAAGGCGCTGCCGGGTGGCGGCTACTGGTCGATGCCGAAGCTGTCGATGCCCGGCGCGGTGCTGGTCGGAGACTCTGGCGGGATGGTCGACACCGTCTCGCTGAAGGGCATCCACCACAGCATCAACTCGGGCATCCTCGCGGCCGAGGCGATCTACGAGTCGCTGAAGAACGGCAGCAACGACTTCTCCTCCTACGAGGCGGCGATCGAGGAGTCGGTCACCGGCAAGGAGCTGTGGGAGGTCCGCAACACGCGCCAGCCGTTCTCGAAGGGGTTCTTCATCGGCGGTCCGCTGGTCAACTTCTTCATCGCGACCAAGGGCAAGCTCCCGGTTCGCCTGCCCTGGCACCGCCAGGACGAGCGCGAGATGTTCATCGGCAAGACGTCGCAGAAGTATCCGAAGCCGGACGGCAAGTACATCTTCGACAAGCTGTCGAGCGTCTTCATCACCGGCAACGCGACGCGCGACGACGCGCCGAACCACATCCGCGTGCAGACCGACGTCCCGCGCGAGATCGCCGAGACCTGGAAGTGGATGTGCCCGGCGGGCGTGTACGAGATCCCGGACGACGCGCCCGAGGAGGGCAACGTCGACGTGATCGTCAACTACACGAACTGCGTCCAGTGCGGCGCCATCACGGCGAAGGGCGGCCGGCTCACGACGCCCGAGGGCGGCGACGGCCCGCTCTACCAGAACACCTGAGTCCGGCCGCCAGGTAGCGTCCCGGGCTTATCGCCTCCAGTCGTCGCCAGCAGAGTTCGAACGTCCGCCGCGCGTCCGTCGTGGGCGCCGGCTCGTTCGGGACCGCCATCGCGCTGTTGCTCGAGCGCGCCGGCGTTCGCACGACGCTGCTCTGCCGGACGGAGGAGCAGGCGCTCGCGCTGATCGAGGCACGCGAGAACAAGCGCTACCTGCCGGGCGTGGAGCTGCCAGCGGCGCTGAAGGTGCGCGCCTTCGGCGCTCGCGACGATCAGTTCCGCCGGCCCGACCTCGTCTTCCTGGCGGTGCCGTCGAAGGGGCTGGGGGAGGCGATCGCCGAGATCGAGCGGCTCGGTGTCTCGCCGCAGGCCGGGATGGTGTCGCTCGCCAAGGGGCTGGTCCCGCCGGACGGCATGCCGCCGACGGCGGCGCTCGAGCGCGCGTTCGGCGCCGAGCGAACCGCCTGCGTGGGTGGGCCCGCGCACGCTCGGGAGATGGTCGAGAGCGGCGCCGGGCTGGTCTGCGCCTCGCATTCGGAGCAGCTCGCCACGCGGGTGGCGGAGCTCTTCCAGCGCGCCGGGGTCGTGTGCGAGGCGTCGAACGATCCCGTCGGCGTCGAGCTTGCGGGCGTCGCGAAGAATGCCGCGGCCGTCGCCGTCGGCGCCACGCAGTCGCAGGGACTCAACGCCGCCGGCATGGCTGCGGCGGACATCTTCCTCGAGGTGCTGTCGCTGGCCGAGCTATGGGGCGGGTCGGCGCGCACGTTCGTCGGCCGTGGCGGCACCGGCGATCTCGTGGCGACGACGCTTGCGCCGACGTCGCGCAACCGCAGCGCCGGCGAGCTGCTGGCGGCCGGGACGCCCAGCGCGGAGATCCCGGTCCGGCTCGGACAGGCCGTCGAGGCGCTCGAGACCGTGCGGCTGCTGGCGCGAGCGATCGAGCGGGCCGGGCTCGAGGCGCCGGTGACCTCGGCGCTCGCACGGCTGATCGACGGCGACCTGCCGCTCGACGACTGGATAGCGCTCGTCCGCGCCAAGCAGCCGCCGCCAGCCCGCTTCGGCCGGCCGCGCACATGGTGGGCGCGAATGCGCGACTGGTTCGCCGGTCGCCGAGACAGTGAGGACGCGCGTCGCTAGACTGTCTGGTCGCCATGAAGACCGACATTCATCCCAACTACGTCGAGGCCCACGTTCGCTGCAGCTGCGGCAACGACTTCACGACTCGCTCGACCAAGCCCGACCTGCACGTCGAGGTCTGCTCGAACTGCCACCCGTTCTACACGGGCAAGCAGAAGCTGATCGACACCGGTGGCCGCGTCGAGCGCTTCCGTCGCCGCCAGGCGCGCGGCCGCGCCGGCGCCGCCTGAGACTCGGTTCGACCGCAACTCGGTTGTGCGCGGGCTGTTCCTGAGCCTGTGAGCAGTCGCATCTCGATCGTCGCCGCCCCCGCCGTCGCCCTCCTTGCGCTGGCGCTGTTCGCCGCGCCGGGCGCCAGCAGCCGCGCGGCGTCGCCGAAGGCCGATCATGGCGCAGCCCAGCTGGTCGAGTGCACGCACGGCAAGCGGGCCAAGGACCGCCGCGCGACGTTCCGCGGCGAGATGACCCAGCTCGACGACAGCGATGCGCCGTTGCGGATGCAGCTGCGCTTCGTGCTCTCCGAACGAGTCGGTCGTGGGGTCTGGGTCGGTCTCGACGCTCCCGGGATCGGCGTCTGGCGGGAGGCGCGCCCGGGCGTGATCCGCTTCGCCTATCGGCAGCGGGTGGTGGCCTTGCAGAAGGGAACCTCGTACCGGGCGCTCGTCGAGTTCCGCTGGCTGTCGGCGGACGGCAAGACGGTCAGCCGCGAGAGCGAGCGGTCGCCGGTCTGCCGCCAGCCCGGGAAGCTGCCCAACCTCAAGGTCAGAGATTCGATTCGCAGTCAAGCCGGGCCGACCGAGGGCACCCGTCGCTACGTCGTGAAGGTGGGCAACACGGGCTCGGTGACCGCCCAGCGGATCCACCTGATGCTGCTCGTCGACGGGGCAGAGGTCGATACGCGCACGATCGGGCGGCTCGAGGGAGGCGCGCGCCGCAGCGTGACGTTCGTCGGCCCAGTCTGCGTGTCGCAGGTCGAGGCGCGGATCGATCCCCACGGGGCGATCCGGGAGCTGACCGAGCGCGACAACGCGATGAGCACCGCCTGCCCGCCGGACTGACGGGCCAGTCGCGTTTCATGCGACGGTTACGATCCCCACGGTGAGTGGGAACGGCAAGCTCGAGGCGCCGCGCGACCTGCCGGTCGGCGGTCAGGCGGTGCTCGAGGGCGTGATGATGCGCGGTGTCTCGACCTGGGCGGTCGCGGTCCGCAAGCCGACTCCCGAGCAGATCGAGACCGGCGGCCTGAACGCCACCGAGGGCGCCAAGGGCGAGATCGAGGTCGTCACCGAGCCGCTCGTCTCCTACGCCAAGACCCACCGCTGGGCGCGCCTGCCGGTGCTGCGCGGGATGGTCGCGCTCTACGAGTCGCTGAAGATCGGCTTCCGGGCGCTCGGCATCTCGGCCAACGCTCAGCTGCCGCCAGACGAGCAGGGCGAGGACCAGGAGATCGGCGGCGCCGCGTGGGCTGGGACGATCGTCTTCGCGCTGCTGTTCGCGGTCGGCCTCTTCTTCCTGCTGCCGGCGTTCGCGACCAACGTCTTCAAGGACTCGATCCCCAACTCGTTCCTGTTCGTGCTGATCGAGAAGCTGCTGCGGATCACCGTCTTCCTGCTCTACCTGTGGCTCGTCTCGCGGTTGCGCGATCTCCAACGGGTGTTCCAGTACCACGGCGCCGAGCACAAGACGATCTCCTGTTACGAGGCCGGGCTCGACCTGACGCCGGAGAACGCGCAGCGCTTCTCGCGCCTGCACCCGCGCTGCGGCACGAGCTTCCTGCTGATCGTGATGATCGTCGCCATCTTCGTCTTCGCCCCGCTCGGCAAGCTCGACTGGCAGTGGCTGTTGATCTCGCGCGTCGTCGGCATCCCGATCGTCGCCGGCCTCGCCTTCGAGGTCATCAAGTGGTTCGGCCGCAACCGCACCAAGCGCTGGGCTCGCATCCTGATGTGGCCCGGCCTCCAGCTCCAGCTCCTGACCACTCGCGAGCCCGAGCTATCGCAGCTTGCCGTCGCGATCGCCGCCCTCGAGGCAGTCCTCCAATTCGAGAACCCCGCCGAGGTCACCGACGCCGAGCGGGTGGTCATGGAGGTGGGGGCGTAGCGACGCCGTACTCTTGCTGCTGTGATCGAGAAGCTGGTCGAGCAGATCGAGAGTCGGTTCGCCGAGCTCTCGGAGCAGATGTCGGACCCCGAGGTGATCGGGGATCGGGAGCGCTATGCCGAGGTTGGGCGGGCGTACAGCACGCTGGAGCCGGCGGCTGAGTTGGCGCGGGAGTGGCGAACGGCGTCTTCCGACGCCTCCGGGGCGCGCGAGATGCTGTCCGAGGACGGCGAGGATCAGGAGATTCGCGCGATGCTCGAGACTGCGGAGGAACGACTGGGCGCGCTCGACGAGGAGATCCGGCTGGCGATGGTCGAGCCGGATCCGAACGACGACAAGAACGTGATCGTCGAGGTCCGGGGCGGCGCCGGCGGGGAGGAGGCCGGGCTGTTCGCCGGCGACCTCTACCGGATGCTGACCCGCTACGCCGAGCGGCTGGGCTTCGCGCCCGAGGCGATGAACGTCGCCGACGGCGACTACACCTTCGCCATCAAGGGAACCGGCGCCTACAGCGTCTTCAAGCACGAGGGCGGCACGCACCGTGTGCAGCGGGTGCCCGAGACCGAGTCGCAGGGTCGCATCCACACCTCGACGGCGACGGTTGCCGTGCTGCCCGAGGTCGAGGACGTCGAGGTCCAGATCGACCAGAGCGACCTCCAGATCGACGTCTACCGCTCGTCGGGGCCCGGCGGCCAATCGGTCAACACGACCGACTCGGCGGTGCGGATCACCCACAAGCCGACCGGGGTCGTCGTCTCGATGCAGGACGAGAAGTCGCAGCTGCAGAACCGCGAGCGGGCGATGCGCGTGCTGCGAGCTCGTCTCTACGAGCGCGAGCTGGCGGCTCAGCAGGCCGAGCTCGCGGAGAGTCGCCGCTCGCAGGTCGGAACCGGCGAGCGCTCCGAGAAGATCCGTACCTACAACTTCCCGCAGGACCGCGTCACCGACCACCGCGTCAAGCTGACCAAGGGCGAGGTCCAGCGGGTCCTCGCCGGCGAGCTCGACGACTTCACGGCTGCGCTCGAGGCCGAGGAGAAGCGTCTGCGGCTCGAGGCCAGCTCGCTCGTCGAGAGCTGATGCCGGCAGCGTCGATGACGGCGCGCGACGCGGTCGGCGCTGCCGTCGACGCGCTCGCCGCGGCCGGCTGCGAGACGCCGCGGCTCGACGCAGAGGTGCTGATCGCCGACGCGCTCGGCGTCGGACGCGGAGTGCTGGTGTCCGATCCGGCGCTCGCGGTTCCGCCCGGGGCGGCGCGCACGATCGGCGAGCGGATCCGCCGCCGAGTGGCGCGCGAGCCCGTCGCGTACATCCTCGGGTCGCGCGGCTTCCGGCGGATCGAGCTGGCCGTCGATCCGCGCGTGCTGATCCCACGCCCGGAGACCGAGCTGCTGGTCGAGATAGCGCTCGAGCTGCCGGACGGTGCCGCCGTCCACGAGGTCGGGACTGGCAGCGGGGCGGTGGCCCTGGCGCTGCTCGACGAGCGTCCGGACCTGCGCGTGACCGCGTCCGACCTATCGCCTGACGCCGTCGATGTCGCGCGCGCCAATGCGGAGCGCCTCGGCCTCGCCCTGGAGCCGTTCGTCGCCGACGGCCTCCCGCCCGGCGACTACGACCTCGTCCTCGCGAACCTGCCTTACGTATGCGACGACGAGTGGGCGAGCCTCGCGCCCGAGATAACGCGCTACGAGCCGCGTCTCGCCCTGACCTCCGGCTCTGACGGCCTCGACGCCATCCGCGCGCTCGTCGCACAGGCGCCGAGCGGCCTGCGCCTGGCGCTCGAGCACGGCTCCGAGCAGGGGCCGGCTGTCCGGGAACTGCTCGACGACGCTGAGACCCGTTGCGATCTCGCCGGCCACGAGCGGGTGACGGTGGGGAGGGCGCCGTGACCGGAGAGCCGCTCACGCCGGGCGTGACGGTCGCCGACGCCACTGCGTTCGAACGCTGCGTCGCCGGTGGCGGGGTAGCGATCTTTCCGGCCGACACCGTCTACGGCCTCGCCGCCGACCCCGAGGACGCGGTGGCGGTGGGCCGGCTCAACGAGCTCAAGCGACGCGACCCCGCCCAGCCGAGCGGCGTCATGTTCTTCTCGCTGCGCGCGGCACTGGCGGCGCTCGACGGTCTGGGCCCGGCTACCCATGCCGCCATCGAGCGCCTGCTGCCCGGCGCCGTGACGCTCGTCCTGCCGAACCCGGGTCGCCGCTTCCCGCTCGCCTGCGGCGATCGGCCCGATCGGATCGGGATCCGCGTGCCGGATCTGCCCGGCCCGCTCGCGTCGCTGGAGATCGTCTCGCGACCGGTGCTGCAGTCGAGCGCCAACTTCCACGGCGGCATGGACCCCCGCCGGCTCGAGGAGGCGCCCGCGGCGATCCGCCTCGCGGCCGATCTCGTCCTTGACGGCGGCGAGCTGCCCGGCATCGCCTCGACGGTGGTCGACCTCTCGCGCTACGAGGACGGCAGGGGCTATGAGGTCCTGCGCGAGGCGGCGGTCTCCCGGGACGCGCTCGCGGAACGTTTGGACAGTTGAACCGGCTATAGGCGGGCGAATGTTCCAGACAGCTGGATTCGGGACGCCGCTGGTACCGTGGCCGGCGTGACCGATTTGAGCCCCGACTACTTCGCCAAGCCCGTTTCCGAGGTCGATCCCGAGATCGCCCAGGTGCTCGACGACGAGCTTCGGCGCCAGGAGACGACGCTCGAGATGATCGCCTCCGAGAACTTCGTCCCGCAGGCGGTGCTCGACTGTCAGGGCTCGGTGCTGACCAACAAGTACGCCGAGGGCTACCCCGGCAAGCGCTACTACGGCGGCTGCGAATACGTCGACGTCGCGGAGGAGCTCGCGATCGCCCGCGCGAAGGAGCTCTTCGGCGCGGAGCACGTCAACGTCCAGCCGCACGCCGGCGCGCAGGCCAACGCCGCCGCCTTCCATGCGCTGCTGCAGGCCGGCGACCGGATCCTCGGGATGAAGCTCGACCACGGCGGCCACCTGACCCACGGGATGAAGATCAACTTCTCCGGTCGGCTCTACGACATCGTCGCCTACGGCGTCTCGGAGAAGGACTCGCGCGTCGACATGGACGTGCTCGAGCGGCTCGCCCAGGAGTTCCGCCCGAAGCTGATCCTCGCCGGCTGGTCGGCCTACCCGCGCCAGCTCGACTTCGCTCGCTTCCGCGAGATCGCCGACTCGGTCGGCGCCTATCTGATGGTCGACATGGCCCACTTCGCAGGGCTCGTCGCGGCCGGCGAGCATCCCAGCCCGGTGCCGCACGCCGACGTCGTCACGACGACCGTCCACAAGACGCTCGGCGGTCCGCGCTCGGGAATGATCCTCGCGAAGGAGCAGCACGCCAAGAAGATCGACTCGGCCGTCTTCCCGGGCCAGCAGGGCGGTCCGCTGATGCACGTCGTCGCGGCCAAGGCCGTCGCGATGAAGGTCGCCCAGTCGGAGCTGTTCCGCGAGCGTCAGCGGCGGACCCGCGCCGGCGCGGCCGCGATCGCCGACGAGCTGACCGGCGCCGGCATCGACGTCCTCACCGGCGGCACCGACGTCCACCTCGTGCTCGTCGATCTGCGCGACTCCGAGCTCGACGGCCAGCAGGGCGAGGACCGGCTGCACGCGATCGGCATCACGGTGAACCGCAACAGCGTCCCGAACGATCCGCGCCCGCCGGCCGTCTCGTCGGGCCTGCGGATCGGCACGCCGGCGCTTGCGACGCGGGGCTTCCAGGTCGAGGACTTCCGGGAGATCGGCAAGATCGTCGCCGCCGCGCTGACTGGCGACTTCACCGATGCCGTCCGTGCCGACCTCGCCGAGCGCACGCGCGCTCTCGCGGAGCGTTACCCGCTCTACCCCGAGCTGGTGGCCAAGTCCACCGCCGCCGTCTAGGCTGGGCGTATGACAGAGGCGGCGCCGAGGCTCGATCTAGAGCAGGCCAAGCTCGACATCGAGCAGGCCATTCGCAACCGTCCACGGCTGCGCGGGGTCACGCACCAGTGGGCGTTCTTCATCTCGCTCGCGCTCGGCATCCCGCTCGTCATCACGGCGCCGCCCGGTAAGGCGACCCTTGCCGCAGCGATCTACGCGGTCTGCGTCACGCTGCTGTTCGGCACCAGCGCGCTCTACCACCGCGTCACCTGGCGCACCGACGGCGCCCGCCGCTGGATGCGCAGGCTCGATCACTCGGCGATCTTCCTGCTGATCGCGGGGACCTACACGCCGTTCGCGCTGCTCGTCCTGCACGGCTCGCTGGCGGACGTCGTGCTGGCGGTGATCTGGAGCGGGGCCGTCGGCGGCATCCTGCTGAAGCTGCTCTGGATCGACGCTCCGAAGTGGCTCGCCGCCGTGATCTACGTCGGGCTCGGCTGGGTCGCCGTCGCCGTCACGCCAGACCTGATCAGCCAGGTCGGCGTCACCGCGTCGATCCTGGTCGCCGTCGGCGGCATCCTCTACACGCTCGGCGCC
>DASTKX010000098.1:0-43352 GCA_035715585.1 Thermoleophilaceae bacterium | reverse complement strand
TCCGGATCGCCGCGCGCAACATGGGGCCGCTCGATCGCCTGCGCCAGCGGTGGCACCCTCTGCTGCACGGCGCGCAGCGGCTGGCGCGAACGGTTCCGCTCAACGACCTGCGCGGAGCGCGGCGCAACATCGCCGCCCACTACGACCTCGGGAACGACCTCTTCGAGCTGTTCCTCGACCCGGCGATGGTCTACTCGTGCGCCTACTTCGAGTCGCCGGACATGAGCCTCGCCGACGCCCAGACCGCCAAGCTCGACCGCATCTGCCGCGCGCTCGAGCTGGCGCCCGGCGAGCGGCTGCTGGAGATCGGGACCGGCTGGGGCGCGCTGGCGATCCATGCCGCGCGCGAGCACGGGGCGCTGGTCACCACGACGACGATCTCCCGAGAGCAGCGCGACCTCGCCGTCGAGCGGGTCCGCGCCGCCGGCCTCGCCGACCGCGTCACGGTCCTGCTCGTGGACTACCGCGACCTGCGCGGCACCTACGACAAGCTCGTCTCGGTCGAGATGATCGAGGCGGTCGGCTGGCAGTACTTCGGCGCCTTCTTCCGCCGCTGCTCGGAGCTGCTCGCCCCGGACGGGGCGATGCTGCTGCAGGCGATCACGATCGACGACTCCGCCTACGAAGTCGAGAAGGCGTCGCGCAGCTTCGCCAACACGCACGTCTTCCCGGGCGGCTGCCTGCCGTCGCTGCCGGTGATCCAGCGCAACGTCTACGACCACACCGACCTGCGCCCGGTCTGGCTCGACGACATCACCGACCACTACGTCACGACGGTCGCGCGCTGGCGCGAAGCCTTCGAACGCAACGCCGACCGTGCCGCCGCGCTCGGCTACGACGAGCCGTTCCGTCGCATGTGGCGGCTCTACCTCGCCTACGTCGAGGCCGGCTTCGCCGAGCGACGGATCGGCGACGTGCAGCTGCTGCTGGCCAAGCCCGCGTGGAGCGGCGGCGCGGCGCCGGTGGCACGGTTCGCGTCCGCGGCCGCCTGAGCAGCGCCCCCGCCGCGAGCGGCCCGCTTCAGCCGCGCGGCGTCCGGCTGAAGATCGAGCTGGAGATCGCGTCGACGAGGAAGCCCGGCCCGCGCGACGCCAGCTTGGCGATCGCCGTCTTGCCGCCCGGCCCGAGGATCGTCTTGTCGCGCTCGATCGCGTCGACGATCTTCGCCGCCCACTCCGCGGGCGCCTGACGGTCCCAGCCCGACGTGTCGACATGGCGGCCGTAGACCTCGTCGGTCTCGTCGAGCATGTCGGTGTCGACGCCGGGCGTGACGAGGTGCAGCGTCGTGACCCCGGTCCCCCTCAGCTCGCGCCGCAGCGACTCGGTGAACGCCACGACGCCGGCCTTGGTGGCGGCGTAGGTAGTCGCGGCCGGGAAGTAGGCGTAGCCGGAGATGCTGGCGTTGTTGACGATCTTCCCGCCGCCGCGCTCCAGCATCCCGGGCAGCAGCAGCTTCGTCAGGTGCATGACAGCGGTCAGGTTCACCTGGACGGCCGCGTAGATCTCGTCGGTCTCCTGCTCCTCGAGCAGCCCGCCGGTCATCAGGCCGGCGTTGTTGACGAGCACGTCGACATCCCTGGCGTCGTCGCCGAGCCCGGCAACCGACCGCTCGATCGACGCCTGGGAGGACAGGTCGAGCGCGACCGCGCGGATCTCCCGCGCGCCACCTGCCGGCCGCGGCAGCTCCGGATACTCGTCCGGCGAGCGCGTCCCGCAGAGCAGCAGCCCGACCGGCTTGGCGGCGACCGCCTCCGCGATCGCCCGCCCGATTCCGCGGTTCGATCCGGTGACGAGGACGGTGCGGCCGCTGAGATCCATCGAACGAGGTTACGCGCGGCGCGACTGATCGGTTGCCCGCCGCGCGGCGTAGTCCGTCACGATGCGCTCAGCCGTGACCGCCCGCCCTCAGCTCGCGTTCTCCCGTAGCGGCGCCGGCGATCCGCTGGTGCTGATCCACCCGCTCGGCGGCGACCGCCATGTCTGGGACCCCGTCCTCCCCGACCTCTCGGACGACCATGACTGCATCGCGGTCGACATGCCCGGCTTCGGCGACTCGCCGCCGCTGCCCGAGGATGTTCCCGCCACCGCGGCGGCGATCGCCGCCAGCGTGGTCGACACCCTCGACGCGCTCGGCGTCGCGACCGCCCACGTCGCCGGCATCTCGCTAGGCGGCTGGGTCGCGCTCGAGCTCGGCAAGACGGGGCGTGCCCGCTCGGTGACGGCCATCTGCACGGCCGGCCTCTGGCCCCGCCCGCTCGGCCCGCGCCGCAACGCGGCTCGCGACGGCGCGCGGGCGTTGCTGCCGCTGCTCCCGCTGATCGTCCGCTCGCGCCGCCTGCGCACGCTCGCCTTCCGCGGCACGATGACCGACCCCACCCAGATCACCGCCGCCGACGCACTCCAACGCATCCGCGCCTACGCCAACGGCCCCGGCTTCGACAGCGCCAACGCCGAGATGCGCGCATCCGTCTTCACCGGCTTCGACCAGATCCCCGTCCCCGTCACCCTCGCCTGGGGCGAGCACGACCGCCTCGTCCGCCCACCCTCGACCCCTCCCGCCGTAACCCGCACCGTCCTCCTCACCGGCTGCGGCCACGTCCCCACCTGGGACGACCCCGCCCAAGTCGCCGCCTTGATCCGCTCCTCCGCCGCCGATGCCGCCAGTCGCGCCACCCGGGATTGAATCGGAGACAATTTTGTTTCAGTTTTTTGCCATAGCGTCACCCAAATGCGTGACTCTTGGAGGAAGCTCAACCGCCTGACAACGCCGACCGTGCTGGCGATACCACTCGTCGCCACCGCCCTACTCTTCGGCGGGTGCTCGTCCTCTGACGGATCGCCGGAGGCGCCCGCCGCGGAGACCAGCGACACCGACGCCGCGATCCAGGCCGCAGCCGCCGAGCGCCGTGAGCGCGCGGAGGCAAAGCGCCGGCGCGAGGCACGTCGCCAGGCACAGGCCAGACGAGCCAAGGCGCGCCAGGCACGTGCAAAGCGAGCACGCATCCGCCGCCAGCGGGCCGCCGCGGCCGAGGCCGCGCGCGAGGAGGAGGCCCGCCGCCAAGCAGAGGCCGAGGCCATGGCCCAAGCGGAAGCGCAGGCGAGCTGCCACCCGAGCTACGACCCCTGCCTCGACCCGAACGCCTACGACTACGACTGCGACGGCGGCTCTGGCGACGGCCCCGAGTACACGGGCCAGGTCACGGTCACCGGTTCCGACGACTACGACCTCGACAGCGATGGAGACGGAACCGGCTGCGAGCCGTACTGATGAGACCCTGCGCCGGGGACGACTAGCCGAAGATCCACCACCGACGCCTGCGGGCGACACGGCGTGCGTAGTCCTCCTGGAGACGTTTGATCTCGGCGAGATTCGTAGCTGCGATCTCTCGCAATACAGGAACCCGCTCCCTCGCCTGACGTAACAGCTCGCGGTGCTCCTCCTCCGTGAGATCCCAGTCCTCGCGTCCCGACTTCCCCTGAGAAGATCCCATCATGCCAATCATATATGCTCTCCTCGATCGCTGTCACCGTCAGCTATGGAGGCGATCCTCAGAACGCCCTCGATAAAGCGAAGCCGTTCCTCGTGGCCATCGGTTACCGCCGTATCCCGTCGGCTGATGTCATCCACCGGATACTCGACTTGGCCGAGCCTGCTAGGAAACTGGCCTCTTGTCGCTCGCAGCCCTACCAGCAAAGCTGCCGACGCCAGGCTGAGCAGTAAGACCGCGCGCTCTAGGTGCAGCAACAACGGCCACCCAAGGCTTGCGGCCGGCATCTCATCGGGCACACCGTGCCCCAAGCTGACCCCAACCGCTGCTCCGATCACTGCTGCAACAAGTCCTAGACGTCCAGCGTCACTCGCCATGGGACGAACATAGATCGGCCTGCGCGACACGAGAACCCGCTTTCGCTACAGCCGTGTAACCACGTCCCCACCACCGCGCCCCACTAAGGTGCCCGCATGACTGACGCGATCGCTGAGCCGCGCGACGAGGCCCTCGAGGCCGCGCGTTGGGACCTTCAACCGCTGGTCGACGGCCGGGGCGCGGATGGCGTGCTGGCGTTGATGGCGGAGGCGCAGGAGGCGGCCGACGTGTTCGCCGAGCGCTATCGCGGCAAGGTGGCGGAGCTGGACGCGGCCGGGCTCGCCGAGGCGCTGCGCACGCTCGAGGAGCTGTCCGACAAGGTCGGCCGCGCCGGCTCCTACGCGGGGCTCGACTTCGCGACCGACACCCAGGACCCGGCCCGTGGCGCGCTGATGCAGGAGGCGCAGGAGCGCGGCGCGGCGCTCCAGACGGCGCTGCTGTTCTTCGACCTCGAGTGGAACGAGCTGCCGGACGAGCAGGCCGAGCGGCTGATCGCGTCCGACGAGCTGGCGTTCTGCCGCCACTACCTGCGCACGCTGCGCCGCTATCTCCCGCACCAGCTCTCAGAGCCCGAGGAGCGCGTGCTGACCGAGACCGCGGTCACCGGCAGCGCCGCCTTCAAGCGGCTGTTCACCGAGCAGGTCGCCAGCCTGACGGTCGACCTTCCGAACAGCGACGAGCCGGTCCAGCTGATGGAGGCGCTGAGCGTGCTCCAGGGTCCCGACCGCGAGCTGCGCCGCAGCGCCGCCGAGGGCGTCACGGCCGCGCTCCAGCCTGGCCTGCGCACGCGCGCCTTCATCTTCAACACGCTGCTCGCCGACAAGTCGACCAAGGACCGCCTGCGCTCCTACGACCACTGGCTCGCCTCGCGCAACCTCGCCAACGAGGCCAGCGACGAGTCGGTCCAGGCGCTGATCGACGCCGTCCAGCAGCGCTACGAGCTGGCGCGGCGCTGGTACCGGCTGAAGGCGAAGCTGCTGGGCGTCGAGAAGCTCGCCTACTACGACCGCGCCGCCCCGGTCGCGGAGAGCGAGCAGCACGTGTCCTACGAGGAGTCGCGCGCGCTGGTGCTCGACTGCTACCGCGAGTTCTCGCCCGAGATGGCAGTCGCCGCCGAGGAGTTCTTCACCGGCAGCTACATCGACGCGCCGCCCGCGCCCGGCAAGCGCGGCGGGGCGTTCTGCTCCTACACCGTGCCGTCGGCCCACCCCTACGTGCTGCTCAACCACACCGGCCGGATCGGCGACGCGCTGACGATGGCGCACGAGCTCGGCCACGGCGTCCACGCGGCGCTGGCCCGCCCGCGTGGCGTGTTCGAGTTCACGACGCCGCTGACGGTCGCCGAGACCGCGTCGATCGTCGGCGAGACGATCGTCCTCGAGCGGCTGCTGACCCAGGCCCCGGACGCTGCCGCGCGGCTGTCGCTGCTCGCCGAGTCGCTCGACGGCGCGGTCGCGGCGGTCTTCCGCCAGGTCGCGATGAACCGCTTCGAGCACCGCGTCCACAATGAGCGCCGCGACTCCGGCGAGCTGGCGGTCGAAAGCATCAACGCGGCCTGGCTCGACACCCAGGCCGACCTGCTCGGCGACTCCGTCGAGCCGTCGGAGGACTACGGGACCTGGTGGTCCTACGTGCCGCACTTCATCGACACGCCCGGCTACGTCTACGCGTACGCCTACGGCCACCTGCTCGCGCTGTCGGTCTACCGCCGCTACGAGGAGCAGGGCGACTCGTTCGTCCCCTCCTACGTCGAGCTGCTGAAGGCCGGCGGCTCGATGCCCCCCGAGGAGCTCGGCAAGATCGTCGGCGTCGACCTCACCGACCCCGGCTTCTGGTCCTCCGGCCTCGACCTGATCGAGCGCCAGCTCGAGGCGGCCGAGGCAGCGGCCGCCGAGGCCGGCAAGCTCTAGCTCGCCGCCGCCGTCTCCGCCACGCGCTGCTCCCAGATCTGCTCGATCTCCTCGAGCTGCTTGCCCTTCGTCTCCGGCACGAAGCGCAGGCAGAAGAAGACCGTGAAGACGCCGACCGCGGCGTAGAGCCAGAAGGTCGGCGCGCTGCCGAGCCAGTTGAGCAGCGGCAGGAAGGTCAACGAGATCGCGAAGTTCGACGCCCAGTTGGCCATCGTGCCGAGACCGGCGGCGTGGCCGCGCGCGTTGAGCGGATAGATCTCCGAGTTCAGGATCCAGAAGATCGGCCCGAGGCTGATCGCGAACGCCGCGACGTAGACCATCAGCGCGATCACCGCGAGGCTCGCCAGCCCCTCGCCGCCGCTGCCGACCTCGAACGCGAGGCCGAGCAGCACGAGCGCGATCGCCATGCCGCTCACGCCGACGACGAGCAGCGGCCGGCGGCCGTAGCGGCTGATCAGCCAGAGCGCCAAGACGGTCGCGAGCACGTTGACGACCCCGACGCCGATGCTGGCGAGGATCGCCGCGCTGTCGGAGTCGATCCCGGTGTCCTGGATGATCGTCGGCGCATAGTAGATGACGGTGTTGATCCCGGTGACCTGCTGCAGGATCGCCAGGCCGACGCCGACGACCAGCGCGGCCTTGACCGCCGGCGCGCGCAGGTCGCGCCAGCTGCCCTTCTCGGCGGTCAGCGACCGCTCGATCTCGTGCAGCTCGTCGTCGACACCGTCGACGTCCTCGCGCAGCTTGAGCAGCTCCTTGCGCGCCTGGATCGAGTCGCCGATCATCACCAGCCAGCGCGGACTCTGCGGCATCGCGAGGATCCCCGCGCCGAGCAGGAAGGCGGGGATCGCGCCGAGCGCGAGCATCCACTCCCACGACCCCGACGGCTCGAGCGCGAGCCCGACGACGTAGGCGACGAGGATCCCGACCGTCACCGCGAGCTGGAAGAGCGTGACCAGGCGGCCGCGGACGTTCGCCGGCGCGACCTCGGAGATGTAGACCGGACAGGTCGCCGACGCGAGGCCGATCGCGAATCCGATGAACACGCGCGCGACGATCAGCACCGTCGCCTCCTGCGCGAGCGCGCTGACGATCGACCCCGCGATGAACAACGCCGCCGCGAGCAGGATCATCCGCCGCCGGCCGTACTCGTCGGCGAGCTGCCCCGCGAGCGCCGCGCCGAACACGGCCCCGATCGGCACCGCGCTGACGACCATTCCCTGCTCGAAGCTGCTCAGGTCGAAGTCCGACTTAATGAACAGCAGAGCGCTCGCGATGATGCCCGTGTCGTAGCCGAACAGCAGACCGCCGAGCGCGGCGATCGCGGCTGTGAACATCACATTCCGCCGCGCGTGCGACGGGCTTGCCTCTGCGCTCAAGGAGGGCCCCCTCGGGTCGGTCGGGCCAACCTATCCGAGCCGCCCGATGGAGGCCAGGGGCCGCGGTCAGCGCAGCGTGACGATCGACACCTCCGGCGGGGCGCCGAGACGCAGCCGCGGCGCCTGGCCGCGCTCGACGCCGATGCCGCGACTGACGTAGATCCGGCGTCCGCCAAGCGAATGCAGCCCGCCAGCCGCCACTTCGCGTGGAACGTCGGACGCCGTGGTCAGCGGGCCGAACAGCGGCAGCTGGAGCTGCCCGCCGTGGGTGTGGCCGGCTACGACCAGATCGACACGCGTGTCGGGGGCGAGCCACTGTGCCGCGTCCGGGCGATGGGCCAGGAGCAGCCTGACGTCCGCTGTTCCTGGACGAGCCTCGAACCGTTCCGCCAACCCGCGCGCGCTGGCCTGCCAATAGCGCAGCCGCAGCCCGGCGATCGAGATCGTCCGGTCGCGGACCTGCGTCGAGGCCTGCTCGTCGACGAGCAGGCGGATGCCGGCGCCGGCGAAGACGCGGCGAGCCTTGGCCACGCTCTCTGCGTCGCCCTGGACGGCGAACACACCGCCCGGCGCTCGCAGCTTGCTCAGCAAGCGCCGTAGATCGGGAAGCTCCTGCTCGAACGAATCGGACATGCCTTGGTGGTAGTCGCCCGACAGCAGGATCAAGTCGGGCCGCTCCGCCATCGCCCGCGCCACTGCCTCGCGCTCGTGGTCGCCCAGCCGCTCGAACTGCAGGTCGGCGATCACCGCGATTCGCACGTCCGCGTCGCCGGCCCGCTGCGGCGCCAGATCGACGTTCACGCGCTCGACGACCAGTCGCTCCGGCTCGACGAAGCTCGCGTAGGCGCCAACCGGCGCGAGCAGCAAGCCGAGCACCGCCAACGCGCGCAGGGCGGCGCCACCGGTTCGCCAGGTGAGCGCGCCCAAGAGCAGCGCCGCGAGCGGCAGCACCACGACGAGGTCGAGCCACAGGACGTGCATCACCCCGAATGGGATCCCGAGGCCGCTCGCCACCAGGACGACGCCCTTCAGCGCGAGGAAGACGAGGACCAGCCCGCACCCGCAGGCGAGCCGAAGCCAGCCGGCCCGTGTCCGCACAGCCCAGACCACCAGGCCGCACACGACCAACGCGTCGACCGCCGCCGAGACGGCGAACGCCCCATTGCCCTCGAACCCCACGTGGCAAAGTGTGTCGAACAGCGAACACCGGCGCGGAAGGAAGACGACATGGGACAGCCAGTGGTGCATTTCGAGGTGGTCGGCAAGGACGGCGAGAAGCTGCGCAGCTACTACACGGAGCTCTTCGGCTGGGAGTTCGACACGGACAACCCGATGAGCTATGGGACCGTCGACCGTGAGGCCAATCTCAGCAGCGACGGAATCGGGATCGGCGGCGGAGTCGGCCAGGTGCCCGAGGGCTACGACGGCCACGTCACCTTCTACGTCGCGGTTCCCGACGTCGAGGCGGCGTTGGCCAAGGCGGAGAGCCTCGGCGGCAGCCGGATGATGGGACCGGCGGAGGTGACCGAGGGCATCGAGATCGCCCAGTTCGCCGACCCGGAGGGCAATCTGATCGGGCTCTTCAAGGGCTAGCCGGCAGCCGTCAAGCCGAGCGGGCGCGGTCCGCCCCGCGCCCGCTCGGACCGACGTGGCTGCGCAGCCAGCGCACCAGCGGCGCGCCCGCGTCGAGCTGGTCGCGGATCCGCTTGCCGGCGGCCGGCCGCTCGAGCCAGCGACCGACCTCGTGCCGCTTGGCGACGATCAGCCGGCGGCGGCGCAGCATCTCGTGCTGCGGGTGGTCGGCCGGATAGCCGCGCGGCCCACGCACCAGATCCGGCTCGTTCAGCTCCAGACCGGCCGCCTCGGCGAGGCCGACCGCCTTCGTGAGCGACGCCGCGATCCGCGGCTTGTCGATCGCGCCGCGCATCCGCTCGACCTGGTCCGACGCCGGGTTGTGCAACCCCGCGGCGACCAGCAGTCCGTCGAGCGACAGCTCGACGTAGAACCCGCCCGCGCCCTCGTAGCCGATCGCCAGTCCGACGTGCTCCTTGATCGGCGGCGCCGCGTGGAAGCGCGTGTCGTTCCACGGCCGGAACAGCTTCGGCCGCCCGAGGCTCGAAAGGTCCTCTCCCAGCGCCGTCGCCGGAGCGACCACGAACTCGTCGTAACGCGCCCGGTTCGCCTTGAACCAGTCGCGGTCGTTGTTCGCCTCGAGCTCGGTGAGGAATTCCAACGCCTCTGCCGGGAAACCCTTGAACGCGGCCATCGCGGAATTAGACCACCGTGCCGACGCGGTCGCCTAGGACGGCGGCGCAATCGCGCCACACTCTGCGATCGCATAGCCGTCGGCGCACCAAGTCAGCGCGCGGTAGCGCTTGCGGAACCCCTCGATGAACAGCCCGAGGGTCATCTGCTCGCTCGCCGACTGGAGCTGCCGCCGGACCTTTCGGTTCGCCTTCCCGTCGCTCAGGTTCTTGTACCGATCGGGATGATCGGCGCGGTAGCGGGCGACGTCCTCGGCGGTGACCGGTTCGGCGTGAGAAGTCACGTGCCGCGTCAGCCGGTTCTGAAGGGTGTCCAGCCGAATCCGATACAGGATGTCCGCCTCGCTGGCGCCGCTCTCGCGCAGGAAACGCTGGTAGCCCCGCTCGTTGGGGAACGCCGTTCGCTTCTGACTCTCGAAGACCTGCCGCACGCGCCGTTCGCTGACGACGACGCCGACCGCCGCCGCCTCCTGCTCGACCCACTGCGACTGCACCAGGAACTGCATCACCTGTCGCCGCACCATCCGGTGGTCTCGGGCGCAGCGCGCTCGCAACTCACGCCCGCCCAACCGCCGCCAGCCGTTAGCCGCGCGCAGCTTGCGCTTGGCCGCCGTGCAGCGCTCGTACCCGGGGGCTACGAACTCCATCGACTGCTGGAACTGGGAGTGCGTCGCCGCGGCGAACCAGTGCTCGAACTCGGTCAGCGAAATCGCGACGGCGCCAACCTGACCGACGCGCTCTTCCGGCGGCGGAACCTCCTGCGCGGCTGCCGGCGCGCATTGAAGCGCTGCCACCACGACCCCAGCTAGTAGCCCCTCCCGCAATCTCACGCGATTGACCCTAGCTCGATGAGCGACGATGGGCGGTACTGGGATCGAACCAGTGACCTCCTGCTTGTAAGGCAGGCGCTCTACCAGCTGAGCTAACCGCCCTCGCTGTCCTGAACCTATCGCGTCGGTCGAGGCCGTAGTATCGATCGAATGGACAAGGGGCTGTTCCTACGCGCGCTGGCGGTGCAGGCGCTGGCCGTCGGAGTCGTGTTCGGGATCCTGATCGCGCTGCCGCTCGGCGACGACTTCTTCAAGGACTACGGCTGGGTCACGGGCCCCGTCGCCTGGATCGCCTGTTCGCTGGTCACCGGTCGGGTGCTGTCTATCCCGGCGGGCCTAGTCCTGTTCGCCGCGCTTGCCGGCGGTGTCGCAGGAGCCTTGGTGGCCCTTGTCACATCGCATACAGTTGGTCTCGTGATCAGCCTGCTCGTCTTCGCCGCGTCCTGTGGGGGCTACGACCCCGAGCTCGACGAACGCGAACGCGACGCCCGAGCGACCGCCTAGACCCGGCGGTCGGCTCCAAAGGGCGCTCTAGACTGGTCCACATCCCTCCAGGCCCCGTGGTCTAACGGTTAGGACAGCGGCCTTTCACGCCGCAGGCGGGAGTTCGATTCTCCCCGGGGCTACTTCGAAATCGACTTGCTGAGCGGGGTCCGGCATCATTCGCCGGGCCCCCGTAGCTCAGTGGCTTAGAGCAAGCGGCTTTTAACCGCAAGGTCGTCGGTTCGAATCCGACCGGGGGCACTTCGCCCGGGCGTTAGTGGCGGAAGTGCCTGCGCGATGTGACGACCATCGCAATTCCTGCCGCGTCGCAGGCTGCGACGACCTCGGGGTCGTTGCGGGAGCCGCCGGGCTGGACGATCGCGCGGACGCCGGCCTCGATCGCCATCTCGGGACCGTCGGCGAAGGGGAAGAAGGCGTCGGAGGCCATCACGGCGCCGTCGAGCGAGCGGTCGGCGTCGCGGGCCTTCTCGACGGCGAGCCGGACGGAGTCGACGCGGCTCATCTGACCGGCGCCGATCCCTGCGGTCGCGAGCTCGCGCGCCAGGACGATCGCGTTCGAGCGGACGTGCTTGGAGACCCGCCAGGCGAACAGCAGCTCGCCCCACTCGGCCTCGGTCGGCTTACGCTCGGTGACGGCGATCATGTCCTCGCGGACCTCGGAGCTGAGATCGCGGTCCTGGACGAGGATGCCGCCGCGGACGCGCTTGAAGTCCTGCTCGGTGACCTCGGCGCGGCGGCGCTCCTTGTCCTCGAGCAGGCGGACGTTCGGCTTCTGCTTCAGCACCTCGAGCGCGTCGCCCTCGAACGAGGGCGCGAAGACGAGCTCGACGAACATCGAGTTCAGCCGCTCGGCGAGCGCCCGCTCGATCGGCCGGTTGAAGCACATCACGCCGCCGAAGGCGCTCAGCGGATCGGTGGCGAGCGCCTTTTCGAAGGCGTCCTCGACCGTCGATCCGACCCCGCAACCGCACGGGTTGTTGTGCTTGATGATCACCGCGGCCGGCAGCTCGAACTCCTCGAGCAGGCGGCGGCCGGAGTCGAGGTCGAGCAGGTTGTTGAACGACAGCTCCTTGCCGTGCAGCTTCGAGACCATCGACAGCAGATGGGTCCGCGTGCGGGCGTCGGCGTAGTAGGCGGCGCGCTGGTGGGGGTTCTCGCCGTACGAGAGGTCGAGCACCTTGACGAACGAGCGCGTGACCTGACCGGGGAAGTCCTCCTCGCGCTCGGCGAACCAGCCGGAGATCGCGGCGTCGTAACGCGCGGTGTAGGAGAACGCCTCGAGCGCGAGCGCCTCGCGGGTCGCGGCCTCGAGGTGACCGTCGGAGGACTGGAGCTCCTCGAGCACCGCGTCGTAGCTCTCGGGACTGACGACCACCGCCGCGAAGCGGTGGTTCTTGGCGGCGGCGCGGATCAGCGTCGGGCCGCCGATGTCGATGTTCTCGATCACCTCGTCCTCGTCGACGCCGCGGCGGCCTGAGACGCGCTCGAACGGATAGAGGTTGACGCAGACCAGGTCGATCGGCTCGATCTCCTGCTGCTCGAGCGTCGCCGCGTGCTCGGCGTTCGTGCGGACGGCGAGCAGGCCGGCGTAGATGCGGGGGTTGAGCGTCTTGACGCGCCCGTCGAGGATCTCTGGGAAGCCGGTGTAGTCCTCGACCGAACGGGTTTCGATGCCCGCGTCCGCGAGCGTCGAGGCGGTGCCCCCGGTCGAGACGATCTCGATGCCGAGTTCTTGCAGACCACGCGCGAAGTCGACCAGACCGCGCTTGTCGGAGACCGTCAGCAGCGCACGGCGAACGCGGACGCCACCCGGCTCGGCAGGAGTGTCGGCGGCGGCGCTCACGCCGATTCGTCCACGCGCACGACGCGCGGGTTGGACGGGTCGCGTGACACGGCCCCGGTCGCGATCAACCTCACCGCGCGCGGCAGCAGCCGATGCTCGACCTCGTGCGTCACCCTCTCGACTTCCTCCACCGCGCGAGCATATGGAAGCTCGAAGGCCTCTTGCAGTACGACCGGCCCTGTGTCAACCCCCTCGTCCACGTAGTGGACGGTGACGCCGCTGACCTTGACGCCGTAGTCGAGCGCCTGCTCGATCGCGCGCACGCCCGGGAAGGCGGGCAGCAGCGACGGGTGGACGTTGATCAACCGGCCCTCGAAGCGACGGATGAACGGCCCGCCGAGGATCTCCATGAAGCCGGCGAGCACGACGAGGTCGACCCCGTGGTCGTCGATCCAGTTGCCGAGCGCGGCATCGCGCGCGTCGCGGTCCGGGTGGTCGGCCTTGGCGAAGACGGCGCTCTCGACGCCAACGGCCGCCGCCCGCTCGAGCCCGCGCGCGCCGGCGCGGCTCGAAGCGACACAGGCGACCTCGATGCCGTCTTGGCCGTGCACCTGATCGAGCAGCGCCTGGAGGTTGCTGCCCTCCCCCGAGATCAGGACGCCGACGCGAAATGCCATCGCGGTCAGGCTGCCAGCTGCGCGGCGGGCACGCTGAGGGTGGGACGGATGCCGCCTGAGACCTCGATCGAGCCGGCGGCGATCAGCTCGTCGACGCGGGCGAGGATGTCGGCGCGGCGCATGTGCGCGGCGGCCGCGTAACCGGGCAGGCCGTCGTAGGAGTTGCGCTCGATCTTCTGACTGCGACCGCCGTGGACGATCGCGGCGCAGGTGGTGCGGCCGATCGCCGGCTTGGCGAGGCGGGCGACGGAGACGATGGCGTCGTCGAGGTTGGCGACCTCGTGCTTGGGCATGGGGGGTAGCTGGGGGATGAGGGCTGGCGCGCAAACGTCGCAGCAGGGGGCGGGAGAAAGGTCCCCACTACGCTTGGGAATCGCTCCGCGGGGACCTTTCTCCCGCCCCTCGAGCGTGGGTGGCGCGTCCTTGACCTTGGGGGGGTTGGAGCTGGTGTGGCGGTCGCCGAAGTGCTTGAGGATCGTGGCGCGGCGGCAGGTGGTGGACTCGACGTAGGCCCAGATCTCGCGGTACTGGCGCCAGCGGGCGCTGGCGCCCTCCTCGACGGAGCGGCGGCACTGCGCGGCGACGAGTCGCTCGTAGGGGGCGACGATCTTGCCGGCGACGCGGTCGGGCGAGGAGGGCGAGGGCGAGATCGCGCCGGCGCGCGTGAGGTGGCCGAGCACGGCGCGTAGGCGGTCGGGCATTCCGCCGACGGCGCCGACCAGGTCGCTCGCGTCGACGGCGTAGCGACCGTTCTCGTTGGTCGCGGCGCGCAGCTGCTCGTAGAGCCGGGCCGGCAGCTTCTCGTCGACCTCCTCGCGCTTGATGAAGTGGACGTGCAGCGCCTTGTCGCGATTCTCGGCGAGCAGCAGCGCGCGGGCCGGCTGGCCGTCGCGACCGCCACGGCCGGCCTCCTGGTAGTAGGCCTCGAGCGAGGACGGCGTGCTGGCGTGGATGACTGTCCGCACGTTGGGCTTGTCGACGCCCATACCGAAGGCGTTGGTCGCGACGATCACGCGCACATCGTCGGCGAGAAAGCGGCGCTGGACGTCGGCGCGCGTCTCGCGGTCGAGGCCCGCGTGGTAGGCGTGCGCCGGCTCGCCGAGCGCCTCGGTCAGCTGCTCGGCGATCTCCTCGGTGCCCGCGCGCGTGCCCGCATAGACGATCGCCGGCAGAGCGTCCGGCTGCCCCAGGGTGTGCGCGATCAGCGCGCGCTTCTCGTGGCCGCCGGGACGCGCGACGACGAACGAGATGTTCGGCCGGTCGAAGCCGGTCGCCACCTTGACGGGATCGTCGAGCCCGAGCCGGCGCGCGATGTCGAGCGCGACGCGAGGTGTCGCAGTGGCCGTCGACGCCACGATCGATCCGGCGCCGAGATAGCGCGCCGCGTCCGCGAGACGGAAGTAGTCGGGCCGGAAGTCGTGTCCCCACTGCGACACGCAGTGCGCCTCGTCGACGACGAACAGCCCGATCCGCACGTCCCGCATCGCCTCGAGGAATCCCGGCGATGCGAACCGCTCCGGGGCGACATAGAGCAGACTCAGGTCGCCCGAAGCCGCACGCCTCAGCGTCTCGGCGTTGGTTGCCGCGTCGCGCTGCGCGTTGACCAGCGCGACCCGGTCGCCCAGACCGCGCGCCTGTAGCGCCTCGACCTGGTCCTGCATCAGCGCCACCAGCGGCGACACGACGATCGTCAGGTCGTCGCGCATCAACGCCGGCAGCTGGTAGCAGAGCGACTTGCCCGAGCCGGTAGGCATCACGACCAACGTGTCGCGACCCGCCAGCGCGGCCTCGCACGCCTCTCGCTGCCCCGGCCGGAAGGCCGAGAAGCCGAAGTACCGCTGCAGCGCCTGTTCCAACTCCATCGCCCGGCCACAGTACCGCCGCCCCCGGCCATGAAACCGCCGCTGTCGCAGAGCCGTTGCCCAGGCGCGTTGTCCCGTTACCTGCCGCCCGCAAGTCTCGACGGCATGAGCTCCTCCGACCGCATCGCGGACGCACTCACCGCAGCGGCCTCCCTGAGCGAGTCGATCGATCCGCTGTTCAAGGCTGTCGGCGGCGGCGCGAGCTTTGGAATCGCGATGATGTGCGCCTTTGAGGCCATGCGCAAGGAGCCACAGTGGGATCGTGCGGCTGGCGTGGGAGCCAGCGGAGGAGCACTGTTGGGCGGTGCGCTGCTCCTCTACGACACCCTTCGAGCCTGGTAGCATATATACATGTCGCTACTGAAGTCCGCGCTCTTCATGGCGCCGATCGCCGTCTTCGGGGTGGGGACGATCCTGGCAGTCCAAGAGGCTGTGGGGTTCTCCGACAGCATTAGACAGACGATGAACGTCTTGCTGCTCGCCTTCATGCTGCTCGCCGATGATCGGCTAGGCCCGAGCGCTGCCCGCCGCAAGCGCGAAGGCCGGCGCTAGTTCAGCCGCCGCTGACGACCGGTAGCTCGAAGGCGTACTTGCCCTGGGCGTCGCCGGTGCCGTCGAGCGGGTACTCGCCGGAGAAGCAGGCGTCGCAATGGGTGCCGCGCTCGCCGCGGATCGCCTCGTAGACGCCCTCGAGCGAGAGGTAGGCGAGCGAGTCGCACTCCAGGTGCTCGGCGATCTCCTCGACCGTGCGGCCGTGGGCGACCATCTCGTCGGTCGTCGACATGTCGACGCCGTAATGGCAGGGGTAGCGGATCGGCGGAGCGGAGATCCGCATGTGGACCTCGAGCGCGCCGGCGCCGCGCAGCATCTGGACGATCTGGCGCGTCGTGTTGCCGCGCACGATCGAGTCGTCGACGACGACCAGCCGCTTGCCCTCGACGACCTCGCGCAGCGGGTTGAACTTCATCCGCAGGCCGTGCTTGCGCAGCTCCTGGCCGGGCTGGATGAAGGTGCGCGCGACGTAGCGATTCTTGATCAGGCCCTCGTCGCGCGCGATCCCCGACGCCTTCGAGAAGCCGGCGGCAGCGGGGTTGCCGGAGTCCGGCACCGCGACGACGACGTCGGCCTCGACCGGCGACTCGCGCCAGAGGATCTCGCCCATCTTGCGCCGCGAGACCTGGGTGCGGTTGCCCTCGAGGATCGAGTCGGGCCGCGCGAAGTAGATGTGCTCGAAGACGCAGAACGCCTTGCGCGGCGAGTCGATGACCTGGCGCGACTCCATGCCGGACTCGGAGATCACGATCAGCTCGCCCGGCTCGACCTCGCGCACCAGCTCGGCGCCGATGATGTCGAAGGCGCAGCTCTCAGACGCGACGCACCAGCGCTCGCCGATCTTGCCGAGCGACAGCGGGCGCAACCCAGCCCCATCCCGGAACGCGACGAGCTTGTCGGTCGTCATCACGACCGTCGAGAACGCGCCCTGCAACCGCGGCAGCACCTCGGCGAGCGCCTCCTCGATCGTGTCGGCCTCGTGGGTCGACAGCAGCGCGGCGATGATCTCGGAGTCCGAGGTCGAGCGGAACGACACGCCCTTGTCGAGCAGCTCGGTGTGCAGCTCGACGGCATTGATCAGGTTGCCGTTGTGCGCCAGCGCGAGCTGGCGATGGTCCGACCGGTAGACGGGCTGCGCGTTCTCCCACGCCGACGACCCGGTCGTCGAGTAGCGCACGTGCCCGACCGCCATGTCGCCGGTCAGCGCCCGCAGCTTCTGCTCGTCGAAGACCTGCGACACCAGCCCCAGATCGCGCACGGTCATGATGTGCCCGTCCTCGCAGGCCGCGATCCCCGCCGACTCCTGCCCCCGATGCTGAAGCGCGAACAGCCCGAAGTACGCCAGCCGCGCCACCTCGGACTCGGGAGCGAACACACCAAACACGCCGCACTCGTCGCGCGGCCCGTCGCGATCGGAGATCGTCTGAGAGGTCATCTAGACCAGATCGGGAGAAACGTCGCCGGACCAGCCACCAGCGCTACGCCCGGCACGGACACTCCAGGGTACCAGCGGATCGGCGGATTCCGAGGGTGTAGCGAGCACCAGGGCAACGATGCTGACGTTCGTGCCGGACGGCGGCCACGTCAGGCGAACGCGGCCGCGAACGACGAGTTGGCCGCACGGAGATCGGCCAGCGGGATCACGACCGCGGTCGCGCCGAGGCCGACCTCGAACGCGTCGCCGCCGACCGTTCCGAAGACGTCGGTCGGCACGTGCTCGGCCAGCCGCTCGATCGCCTCGCGGGGACCGGAGACGATGAAACCGCCGACGGCCTCGCCGAAGAGGTAGGGCTCGAGGTCCGCGTAGCGCGACGGAGAGCCCTGGTCGGCGGGGGACTCCAGCTTGGCGCCGATGCCGCCGGCAAGGCAGGACTCGGCGATCGCGACGAGGAACCCGCCCTCGGCGATGTCGTGGGCGGAGGCGAGGTCGCCGGCGCGGACGGCGTCGCGGACCGCTTCCTGAGCGCGCTTGACGGCGGCGAAGTCGGCCTGTGGGAGCGACGTCGGCAGCGGCTCGCCGCGCAGCTTCGCCAGCTCGGAGCCGGCGAGCGAGGGCTGCGGCGTCCCGCACATCGCGATCACGTGGCCCTCCTCGCGGAAGCCGATGCCGATCGAGGCAGCGCGCGCGGCCTCGGGGATCGAGCCGACCATGCCGACGACCGGAGTCGGATAGATCGGGCCGTCGCCGGACTGGTTGTAGAGCGAGACGTTGCCGCCGACGACCGGGACGCCGAGGTCGTTCAGCGCAGCCGCCATGCCGTCCACCGACTGCGAGAGCTGCCAGGCGATGTGCGGGCGCTCGGGGTTGCCGAAGTTGAGGCAGTTGGTCAGGCCGAGCGGCTCGGCGCCGACGCAGGCGAGGTTCGACGCGCACTCGAGCACCGCCTCGACGGTCCCCCAGTAGGGGTCGCAGGCGACGCGGCGGCCGTTGCCGTCGATCGAGACGGCGATCGCCGTCGAGCCGCCGCCGGTGTCGTGCGCGAGCTGGAGCACGGCGGCGTCGGCGGCCTCCGGGCGGCGAACGGTGCGCGACTGGACCATGCAGTCGTACTGCTCGAACAGCGGCCGGCGCGAGGCGATGTTCGACGAGCCGAGCAGCGCGAGCAGGTTCTCCGCGATGTCCTCGCTCGGCTCCAGCGTCCGCTTCGGCGCCGGGTAGATCTGCTCGGCCGGCTGCTCGGGCGCGAGGTCGTAGAGCGGGCAGTCGTCGACGAGCGCGTCGACTGGCATGTCGCCGACCAGCTCGTCGCCGGAGAAGACGCGCAGGTGGCGCGTGTCGGTGACCGATCCGATCACCGTGCAGCGGACCTCCCAACGCTCGCAGACCGCCTCGACCGCGGCAAGCCGCTCCGGCTCGACGACCGCGAGCATCCGCTCCTGCGACTCCGAGACCATGATCTCGAACGGCTCCATGTCGGCCTCGCGCAACGGCACCTTCGCGACGTCGATGTCGAGCCCGACCTTGCCGCCGGAGGCCATCTCCGATGACGACGAGGACAGGCCCGCCGCGCCGAGGTCCTGCAGCGACGCCAGCAGCTCGCGATCGAGCAGCTCGAGGCAGGCCTCCATGACCTTCTTCTCCTCGAACGGATCGCCGATCTGGACGGTCGGCCGCTTGTCTGCGTCGTCGTCGCCGAACTCGGCGCTGGCGAGCACCGAGGCGCCGCCGATCCCGTCGCGGCCGGTGCGCGCGCCCATCAGCACGAGGTGGTTGCCGAGCCCCGCGGCGGCGCTGCGCGTCAGCCGCTCCTGCGGCGCGATCCCGAGGCACATCGCGTTGACGAGGCAGTTCTGCTCGTAGGGACCCTCGAAGTAGACCTCGCCGCCGACCGTCGCGACGCCGATCGAGTTGCCGTAGTGGCCGATGCCCGACACCGCGCCGTCGAGCAGGTAGCGCGACCGCGACGAGTCCAGCTCGCCGAAGCGCAGCGAGTCGAGCACGGCGATCGGCCGCGCCCCGACGGCGAAGATGTCGCGCATGATGCCGCCGACCCCGGTGGCCGCGCCCTGGAACGGCTCGACCGCGCTCGGGTGGTTGTGCGACTCGACCTTGAAGGCGATCGCCAGCCCGTCGCCGACGTCGACCGCGCCGGCGTTCTCGCCCGGCCCCATCAGCAGGTGCGGCCCCTCGACCGGCAGCCTGCGCAGCAGCTTCTTCGAGTGCTTGTAGGCACAGTGCTCCGACCACATCAGCGAGAAGACGGCCAGCTCCAAGCCGTTCGGCGGGCGGCCGAGCTTGGCGCCGATCAGGTCGTACTCGGAATCCGTCAGACCGAGCGCGCGGGCCTCTTCACGGAGATCGGGCGACGTCGCTTCGGCGCTCACGCCACCACCGCCCGCGCGGCCGCCGACGCGAACAGGCACGCCCCGTCGGCGGAGCCGGTCAGCGGATCGACCGCGTGCTCGGGATGTGGCATCAGGCCGACGACGTTGCCCGCGCTGTTGCTGACGCCCGCGATGTCGCGCACCGAGCCGTTCGGGTTGCAGCTCTCGGCGTAGCGGAAGACGACTTGGCCGTTCGCCTCCAGCTCGGCGACCGTCGCGTCGGGCGCGTAGTAGCGGCCGGTCGTGTGCTTGACGGGGATCGACAGGATCTGGCCCTGCTCACACGCGCTGGTGAACGGCGTGCCGGCGTTGACCACCTCGACGTCGACCTGGCGGCAGAGGAAGCGCAGCTCGGTGTTCGGCAGCAGCGCGCCGGGCAGCAGGCCGGCCTCGCAGAGGACCTGGAAGCCGTTGCAGATCCCGAGCACCGGGCCGCCGTCGCGGGCGAACCCGGCGACCGCCTCCATCACCGGCGAGAACTGGGCGATCGCGCCGACGCGCAGGTAGTCGCCATAGCTGAAGCCGCCTGGGACGACGACGGCGTCGACGCCCTTGAGGTCACGGTCGCCGTGCCAGAGGATCTCGGCCTCGCCCTGCTGCTCGCAGGCGAGCACGGCGTCGACCTCGTCGCAGCTGCCGGGGAAGCGGACGACCCCGAACTTCACTCGACCGTGAGAACTTCGTAGTCCTCGATGAGCGGGTTGGCCAGCAGCCGCTCGCACATCTCGGGCACCTGGGAGGCGTCGTCGACGTCGAGCTCGACCAGCCGCCCGACGTGGACGTTCGCGACACCGTCGAAGCCGAGCGCCGGCAGCGCCCGCTCGACCGCCTGACCCTGCGGGTCGAGGATGCCCTCCTTGGGTCGGATCAAGACGCGTGCCCTCACGACCCCGACCGCTCCAGCCAGGCCGTGAACGGCTCGTCGGCGATCCGCTCGTAGGCGTCGACGTAGCGCGCCCGCGTACCGGCGACGACGTCGTCGGGGATCGCCGGCGCCGGCGGCGACTTGTCCCAGCCGGAGCCGGACGCCCAGTCGCGCACGAACTGCTTGTCGAAGCTCGGCTGTCCCTGCCCCGGCGCGTAGCCGTCGGCGGGCCAGAAGCGCGACGAGTCGGGCGTCAGCACCTCGTCGGCGAGCACGATCGTCCCGTCGGGACGGCGGCCGAACTCGAACTTCGTGTCGGCGAGGATGATGCCCCGCTCGCGCGCGTGGGCGGCGCCGAACTCGTAGAGCGCGAGCGACAGCCGGCGCAGCTCCTCGAGCAGCTCGCGGTCGCCGAGGATCTCGGCGGCGCGGTCGAAGTCGACGTTCTCGTCGTGGTCGCCGACGGCGGCCTTCGTCGCGGGCGTGAAGATCGGCTCCGGGAGCTGCTCGGACTCGCGCAGCCCGGGCGGCAGCTCGATCCCGCAGACCACGCCGGACGCCTGGTAGTCCTTCCAGCCCGAGCCGGTGATGTACCCGCGCACGACGCACTCGACCTGCGCCATCTCGAGCCGCTCGACGAGCAGGCCGCGACCGCGCACCTCGCCGGGCACCTCGGTGTAGGAGACGAGATGGTTCGGGACGATGTGGCCGGTCCGAGCGAACCAGAAGCAGGACAGCCCGGTCAGCACCTTGCCCTTGTCGGGGATCGGCGTCGGATGGACCGCGTCGTAGGTCGAGATGCGGTCCGAGGTGACCAGCAGCAGCTGGTCGTCACCAACCGCGTAGATGTCGCGAACCTTGCCCTGGGCGACTGGCTGGAGGTCGGCGAGAGAGGTGAGTTCAGTCACCCCCGCGAGGCTACCAATGGTGGCGGGGGAACTAGCCGTCGAGCGAGTCGAGCCGGCCGACGATGTCGGCGGCGTGGCGGGTGAAGGCGGCTGGATCGAAGATCACGTCGAGGTCGAGCTCGGGGGCCGCGACGGCGAGCAGGTCGCGGAACTGGATCCCCTCGTCCCAGGCGCGCTGGGCGTTCTCCTGGACGATCCGGTAGGCGTCGTCGCGCGAGCGGCCGGACTCGACGAGCGCGAGCAGCGCGCGCTGCGAGAACAGCGCGCCATGGGTCAGGTCGATGTTGGCGCGCATCCGCTCGGCGTCGACGACCATCCCCTCGACGACGCGGATCGCGAGGTGGTGGCCGTAGTCGAGCAGGATCGTCGCGTCGGGCAGGATCACCCGCTCGACCGAGGAGTGCGAGATGTCGCGCTCGTGCCAGAGCGCGACATCCTCGAGCCCGGCCTGCGAGTAGCCGCGCAGCAGCCGGGCGATCCCGGTCAGCCGCTCGGAGACGATCGGGTTGCGCTTGTGCGGCATCGCCGACGAGCCCTTCTGGCCGGCGCGGAACGGCTCGCGCGCCTCGAGCACCTCGGTCCGCTGCAGGTGGCGCAGCTCGGTCGCGAAGCGCTCCAGCCCGGCGCCGGCGAGCGCGATCGCCTCGAGCAGCTCGGCGTGGCGGTCGCGCGCGACGACCTGCGTCGAGACGTCCTCGCGCGCCAGCCCGATCCGTTCCAGCACCGCCGCCTCGAGCTCCGGCCCGTTCGCGGCATAGGTGCCGACCGCGCCCGACAGCGCGCCGACCGACGCCTGCTCGACCGCGCGCTCGAGCCGGCGCAGGTTGCGATCGGCCTCGAAGGCGAAGCCGGCGAGCTTGACGCCGAAGGTCGTCGGCTCGGCGTGGATGCCGTGCGTGCGCCCGACGCAGAGCGTCGTGGCGTGCTCGCGCGCCCGTGCCACCAGCGCGTCGCGGTAGCCGCGCGCGCCCTCGACCAGGATCGCCCCGGCGCGGGCGATCTGGAGGCCGAGCGCCGTGTCGAGCACGTCGGAGGAGGTCAGCCCGTGGTGGACCCAGCGGCCCTCGTCGCCGATCGACGCAGCCACCACGTCGACGAACGCGGCGACGTCATGGTCGGTGATCTGCTCGCGCTCCTTGACGGCCTCGACCGTGAAGCTCGCCCGCTCGCGCACGACCGCCGCGTCGGCGGCCGGCACCGCGCCGGCCTCGGCGAGCACATCGACCACCGACAGCTCGACCGCGAGCCAGCCGTCGAGCTTCGCCTGCTCGGACCAGACCGCGCCCATCGCAGGGCGCGTGTAGCGCTCGATCACGCGTCGAGGATCCGCGCCGCGAGCACCGCCGCGTTCTTCGCGCTGTCGATGCCGACGCAGGCGACCGGGACGCCGGGCGGCATCTGGGCGATCGCCAGCATGGCGTCGAGCCCACCCGCGACGGATGTGCGCGAGGTCAGCGGCACGCCGATCACCGGCAGGTCGGTGTGCGCGGCGACGGTGCCCGGCAGCGCGGCCGCGAGTCCGGCGCCGGCGATGATCACCCGCAGCCCGCGCATGCGCGCGTTCTTGGAGTAGTCGGCGACCACCTCCGGGTCGCGGTGGGCGCTCATCACGCGGATCTCGTAGCGGATGCCGCGCTCCTCGAGCTCCTTGCCGGCCTTCTCCATAACCGGCATGTCGGACTTCGAGCCCATCACGATGCCGACGTGCGGCGCGTCTACCTCGAGCTCGTCGAACTGGTGCTCGACCTCGGTCTGGGTAACCGGCTCGGCGCCGCCCTCTTGCTGTGGATCGGTCATCCCGCTACCTCCTCGACGCGCGCGACCGCCCGTTCGGCGATGTCGCGGCGCATCTGCTTGCCGTCGAACTGGATCTTTTCCGCCACCCGGTAGGCGTGCTCCCGGGCCTCGGCGGGCGTGGAGCCTATCCCGGTCACGTTGAGGACCCGTCCGCCGGCGGTGACGATCCGGCCGTCGCGCTCGGCAGTGCCGGCGTGCAGCAGCTCGACCTCGATCGAGTCGACGGCACGCAGCCCGCTGATCTCGTCGCCGCTCGACGACGACGCCGGGTAGCCGCGTGACGCCAGCACAACTGTCACCGCCCAGTCCTCCGACCACTCGATCTCGACGCCCGCGAGCCCCCCCGGACGCGTCGCCGCGTCGAGCAGGTCGAGCAGGTCGGAGCGCAGTCGGGTCAGCACCGCCTGGGTCTCCGGGTCACCGAAGCGGGCGTTGTACTCGAGCACCTTCGGCCCGTCGGCGGTCATCATCAGCCCGGCGTAGAGGACGCCGTGGAACGGCGTGCCGCGGCGGCGCATCTCGTCGACGATCGGCTGGTGGACGGCGAGCGCCAGCGCCTCGGCGTGCTCGCGGTCGATGCCGGGCACCGGCGAGTAACTGCCCATGCCGCCGGTGTTCGGCCCCTCGTCGCCGTCGTAGATCCGCTTGTAGTCCTGGGCGGGCGCCATCGGAATCGCCCGCTCCCCGTCGCAGAGCGCGAGCAGCGACAGCTCCTCGCCCTCGAGGAACTCCTCCATCACGACGTCGGTCTTGCCGAACCGTTGCTGGGTGAACATCTCCTCGACCGCCGCCTGCGCCTCAGCCTCGTCCTGACAGATCACCACGCCCTTGCCCGCCGCGAGCGCGTCGGCCTTCAGCACCAGCGGGTAGGCCGCCGACGCCAACCGCTCGAGCGCCTCGGCGCGCGAGGTGAGCACCGCGTAACCGGCCGTTGGGACGCCGACAGCGGCCATCAGCTCCTTGGCGTAGCGCTTCGACCCCTCCAGCCGAGCAGCGGCGGCGGTCGGCCCGAACGCCCGGATACCCGCCTCGTCGAGCGCGTCTACGACGCCGGCCACCAGTGGCGCCTCGGGCCCCACGACGACCAGATCCACCTCGCGTTCACGCGCGGCGGCGACGATCCCCGCGACGTCGTCGGCGGCGACGTCGAGGCACTCGACCTTGTCTTTGGCGATGCCGGCGTTGCCCGGAGCGCAGAGCAGCTCCGGATGCTGCGGGCTGCGCAACAGCCGCCGGACGAGCGCGTGCTCGCGGCCGCCGCCGCCGATGACCAGGACCCTCGTCACGGCTACAGCGAGGCGATGAAGTCGTCGACCGGAATCGCCGTCAGCGACTCGTAGCGCGCGGTGCCGCGCGATCCGAGCTCGAGCGAGACACGTGCCATCGTCACCTCGTCCGGCGCCTCGACGACGTTGATGAAGTCGTAGCGGCCGAGCACGGCCCACTGCGCCTTGACCTCGGCGCCGAGCTGCTCGATCTCGCGATTGACCTCGAGGATCCGCTGCGGGTTGTTCTTGATCGTCTGGACCCCTTCGGGGGTCAGCGTGCTGAGCAGTACGAACGTGGGCAAGGCATGTCCTTTCGAATCGACGCCACCACAGCGGTTTGTCGCAGTTTTCCCGATCCGGCGCAAGGCGGGTAGCCTCGCCCCATGGCGACCGGGATCTACGACGCTACCTGGGGCCGCGCGTTCGCCTTCGGCTACGACTTCTTCTTCGCGCGCGCCGAGCACGGCGGGCTGCGCGAGCTGCGCCGCCACGCGCTCGCCGAGGCCGCGGGCGCGACGCTCGAGATCGGGGCCGGCACGGGGCTCAACCACGACCTCTATCCGGCCACTGTCACCGAGCTGACGCTGACCGAGCCGTTCGAGCCGATGGCGCGCCAGCTGCGCGACAAGACCGCGGCGATGACGCTCCCGGTCGCGGTGGTCGAGGCCCCGGCCGAGGCGCTGCCGTTCGCCGACGCCAGCTTCGACACGGTCGCGCTGACGCTCGTCCTCTGCACCGTGCCGGAGCCCGACCGCGCACTCGCCGAGATCGCCCGGGTGCTGAAGCCGGGCGGGCGCTTCCTGTTCCTCGAGCACGTGCGCGCCGAGGATCCCGGGCTCGCGCGCTGGCAGGACCGGCTCAACCCGCCGTGGCGCGCGTTCGGTCACGGCTGTAACTGCAACCGCGACACCCTCGCGACGATCGAGCGCTCGCGGCTGACCGTCGAGCGCGCCGAGCGCGGCCGCATTCCGAAGATGCCGCCGCTCGTCAAGCCGATGCTGATCGGCTCGGCGCTCGCCCCGGCCGCTTGAGCCGGCGGCCGCCTGCGGCGCGGGTATCGTGGGCGCTTCCGCGACCCCGAACGGAAAGCCCTCCTTGAAGCTGCGAATTGCATTGCTCCCCAGCCTCATCGCCATCGCGCTCGTGGCGCCCGCGACGGCATCCGCCGTCGCCACGCTGAACGTGAACAAGCCCTGCTACGGACCCGGCGAGGAGATCGCCTTCTCCGGCGGCGGCTACACCCCAAGCGGCGAGGTCGCAGTCAGCGTCAGCGGTCGACAGCTTGGCGTCACCACCGCCAACTCGGTCGGCGAGATCGCGGTCAGCACGGGCGCGCCGGCCATCAAGGGCAAGCGGCGCACCGACTTCTACACCGCGACCGACCAGACGAACCTGTCGCTGGCCGCCGGCATTCCGGTCCACCTGACCTCGCTCAACGTCAAGGTGACGCCGAAGAACGGCAATCCGGCGAAGGCGAAGCGAGTCGTCGCGCGCGGCTTCACGAGCGGCAAGGTGCTCTGGGCGCACGTGAGGCGCGGCAAGGCCAAGCGCAACGTCAAGGTCGGGAAGCTGAAGGGCGCCTGCAAGGTGCTCGACGTCAAGCGCAAGCTGTTCCTCGCCGACGCCCAGGACGGCCTCTACAACGTCCAGTTCGACACCAAGCGCAAGTACTCGGCGAGCACCCGCCCGCAGGTCTCATTCCTGGTCACCGTCTTCCACACGTTCAAGGTCGCCAGCGCCAGCTCCGCGTCCGAGAGCTGGATTCAGATCGACTAGACGGCGCTAGACGTCGACGTCCGGGTAACGAGCCTGAAGATGCTCCGCGAGCGTCGCGCGCACCGCGCGGCGCTCGTCCGGCGACGCCATCCGGTAGCGACCCAGCAGCTCGCGCTGGCCCTCGAGTGGCAACCCGGCGATCTCCCAGCGGATCGCCAGCCGCTCGAACAGGTACTCGACCCGCCGCTGCCAGCGATCCTCGGCGCTCGCCGCCGGCTTCGCCTCCATCCGCTCCAGCCCGTTCAGCGTCCCGGCGCTGAGCTCGTCGCGCAGCGTCAACACATTGCCCTCGCCGTCGCGGTACTCGCTGACAGCCGCGGGAGCGGCGTCGCTGCCCTTGCTCCGCTTGCGTCCGCGCTTGCCCACCGCTAGGCGACCGCCGGGCTGACCGCGGCGAACGTCAGCTCGCCGCCCTCGGCATCGACGGTCACCGTGTCGCCCGGCGCGAACTCGCCCTCGAGCAGCTTCAGCGCCAGCTTGTCGACGAGCTGCTTCTGGACCACGCGCCGCAGCGGACGCGCGCCGTAGGCGGGGTCGTAGCCGAGGTTGCCGATCAGCGTCTTCGCCGCGTCGGTCAGCTCGATCTCGATCCCCCGCTCGCTCAGCCGGCGCGCCAGCCCCTCGATCGCCAGCTCGACGATCTCGCCGATCTGGTCGCGGCTGAGCGGCTCGAACTGGACGATCTCGTCGAGCCGGTTGACGAACTCGGGCTTGAACATCGACTGGACGCCCTCGAGCCCGCCGGCGACGTTCGAGGTCATGATCAGCACGGTGTTGGTGAAGCTGACGGTGCGTCCCTGGCCGTCGGTCAGGCGGCCGTCGTCCATCACCTGCAGCAGGATGTTGAAGACGTCGGCGTGGGCCTTCTCGATCTCGTCGAGCAGCACGACCGCGTAGGGCCGCCGCCGCACCGCCTCGGTCAGCTGGCCGCCCTCGTCGTAGCCGACGTAGCCGGGCGGGGCGCCGACGAGCCGCGACACGGAGTGCTTCTCCATGTACTCCGACATGTCGATCCGCACCATCGCGTCCTCGGTGTCGAACATGAACTCGGCGAGCGCGCGCGCCAGCTCGGTCTTGCCGACGCCGGTCGGGCCCATGAAGAGGAACGTGCCGATCGGCCGGTTGGGGTCCTGCAGGCCGGCGCGCGAGCGTCGCAGCGCGTTCGAGACGGCCTCGACCGCGGCCTGCTGACCGATCACGCGGTCGTGGAGGCGGTCCTCCATGTGGATCAGCTTCTGGACCTCGGACTCCATCAGCCGCGACACCGGGATGCCGGTCCAGCGCGCGACGACCTCGGCGACATCCTCCTCGTCGACCTCCTCCTTGAGGAACTTGTTGCCGCTGCCGTCGGCGTGCGCCTCGGCGTCGGCGAGCTTCTGCTCGAGCTCGGGGATCGTCCCGTAGCGCAGCTCGGCGGCGCGCTGGAGGTCGGACTCGCGCTCGGCCCGCTCGACCTCGCGGTTGGCCTCCTCGAGCTGCTCGCGGATCTCGTTGATCGCGACGATCGCCTCCTTCTCGGCCTGCCACTCGGCGTTCATCGCGTTGAACTGCTCGCGCAGGTCGGCCATCTCGCGCTCGATCCCCTCGCGGCGCGCGACGCTCGCCTCGTCGGTCTCCTTCTCGAGCGCCGTCAGCTCGATCTCGAGCTGCATGATCCGCCGCTTGACCTCGTCGATCTCGGTCGGTACCGAGTCGATCTCGATCCGCAGCCGCGAGGCCGCCTCGTCGATCAGGTCGATCGCCTTGTCGGGCAGGAAGCGGTCGGCGATGTAGCGGTGCGAGAGCGTCGCCGCCGCGACGATCGCCGCATCCTGGATCCGCACGCCGTGGTGGTTCTCGTAGCGCTCCTTGAGCCCACGCAGGATCGCGATCGTGTCCTGCTCGGACGGCTCGGCGACCTGGACCGGCTGGAAGCGCCGCTCGAGCGCCGCGTCCTTCTCGATGTGCTTGCGGTACTCGTCGAGCGTCGTCGCGCCGACGCAGCGCAGCTCGCCGCGCGCGAGCATCGGCTTGAGCAGGTTGGCGGCGTCGACCGCTCCCTCGGCGGCGCCCGCGCCGACGATCGTGTGCAGCTCGTCGAGGACCAGGATGATCCGCCCCTCGCCCTCCTGGACCTCCTTGAGCACGGCCTTTAGCCGGTCCTCGAACTCGCCGCGGTACTTGGCGCCGGCGATCAGCGACCCGATGTCGAGCGCGACCACCTTGCGGTCGCGCAGCGAGTCCGGCACGTCGCCGTCGACGATCCGCTGGGCGAGCCCCTCGACGATCGCCGTCTTGCCGACGCCCGGCTCGCCGATCAGCACAGGGTTGTTCTTGGTCCGCCGCGACAGGACCTGGATCACACGCCGGATCTCGTCGTCGCGACCGATGACGGGATCGAGCTTGCCCTCGGCGGCGACCGCGGTCAGGTCGCGGCCGAACTGCTCGAGCGCCTGGTACTTCTCCTCGGGGTTCTGGTCGGTGACGCGGTGCGGGCCGCGCACCTCGGCGACGGCGTCGGCGATCTGCTCGCGCGACGCGCCGACGTCTATCTTCGGGTCGGCCGCGAGCGCCAGCAGCAGGTGCTCGGTCGAGACGTACTCGTCGCCCATCGCGCGCGCCTCGTCGTCGGCCGCCTTCAGAACCTCGATCAGCTCGGCGCCGATCGCCGGCGTCGCGCTCGGCTCGCCGGTCACGGTCGGCAGCGCGTCGAGCGCGGCGTTGGCGGTGCGGCGCACCGTCTCGCTCGACGCTCCGGCACGCTCGAGCACCGGCACGACGATCCCGCCCTCCTGCTCGAGCAGCGCCACCAGCAGGTGCTGCGGCACGACCTCGGAGTTGCGCCGCGCGCCGGCGAGTCGCTGCGCCGCCGCAAGCGCCTCCTGAGACTTGACGGTGAAGCGGTCTGCCTGCATGTCAGCTCCTCCTTACTCGCACATGCACCGCCGCAAGGCTCTGCGGCGGCGCGGTGTAAGGCACGAGCTCGGCGCGGTAGGACCGCCGCACACGCTCGAGCTCGGCGGCGACCTCCTCGCGGACCTGCTCGGCCTGGCGCTCGAGCCCGCGGATCCGCCGCTCCATGCGGGCGATCTGCTGCTCGAGCTCGAAGACCTTCTCGACGCCGGCGAGGTTCATGCCGAGCTCGGTCGTCAGCTCCTGGATCCGGCGCAACCGCTCGACGTCCTCGTCGGAGTAGAGGCGGGTGTTCTTCGGCGAGCGCTTCGGCGCGATCAGGCCGCGCGCCTCGTAGATCCGCAGCGTCTGCGGATGCATCCCGGCCAGCTCGGCCGCAACCGAGATCATGTAGACGCCGCGCTCGCGGCGGCCATCTGGTGAGATCGCCATCAGCTCCCACCTCCCCCGAGGATTCGCGCGCGGGGATTGCCGTCGAGCACTGCCGCGAGGTCGTCGACCGCGGCGAGTTGCTCGTCGGTCAGCGAGTCCGGCACGTCGATGTTCAGCCGGTAGTGGATGTCACCGTGCCCGGAGCCCCTGAGCTTCGGCGCGCCCTCGCCGCGCAGCCGCTGCAGCGTGCCGTGCCTGGTGCCCGGCTGGACCTTGATCCGCTTCGTCCCGTCGAGCGTCGGCACCTCGATCGTCGCTCCCTTGATCGCCTCGGGGATCGTGATCGGCACCTCGACCTCGAGGTTGTCGCCCTTGCGCTTGAACAAGGGCGAGTCGTCAACACGGGTGACGACATAGAGATCGCCCGGCGGCCCGCCACGACGGCCTGCCTCGCCCTTGCCGGCGAGCTTGACGCGGCTGCCGTTGCGCACCCCGGCGGGGATGTTGACCTTGTAACGCTTGACCTGGCGGGTCTGGCCGGCGCCGCTGCACGTCGGGCACGGCTCGTCGATCTCGGTGCCGGTGCCGCCGCACTGACGACACGGCTGGGTGATCGAGAACAACCCTTGCGACTCCGCCTCGACGCCGCGGCCCTGGCAGCGGCTGCAGACGCGCGGTGAGGTGCCCGGCTTGGCGCCGGTTCCGCGACAGGTCGGACAGGGCGCCGCGAGCGCGACGCTGACCGGCACCTGGGCGCCGTTCATCGCCTGGTCGAACGAGACGTGGACCTCGGTCTCGAGGTCGCGACCGCGCTCGGGCGGCGGCGGTCCGCCGGCGCGGCCACCCGGCCCGCCACCGCCGAAGAGGTCGCTGAGGATGTCGCCGACGTTGCCGGCGAAGCCGCCGCCCTGACGGAACGCGCCCGGATCGAACCCGCCGCCACCGCCGAAGATCCCACCGCCGGAGTCGTACTGCTTGCGCTTCTCCGGGTCGCTGAGGATCGAGTACGCCTCCTGGATCTCCTTGAAGCGCTCCTCCGCCGACGCGTCGTCGGGGTTGGTGTCCGGGTGGTACTTGCGCGCGAGCTTGCGGTAGGCCTTCTTGATCTCCTCGTCGGAGGCCTTCTTGTCGACGCCGAGCGCCTTGTATGGGTCGGTCGCAGTCGCCACGCGCTGTCCGCTCCTAGCCCGAGACCACCACGCGCGCCGGACGCAGGACCGCGCCGTTGAGCCGGTAGCCCTTCTCGACGACGTCGAGCACCGTGCCGGGCTCGGCCCCCTCCTCGGAACGCATCGACAGCGCCTCGTGGAGCTCGGGGTCGAACTTCTCCCCACGCGGGTCGAACGGCTCGACGCCGTTGCGCGCGAGCACCGCGACCAGCTCGGAGTGGACGAGCCGAACGCCGTCGGCGAGGTGCTCGGCCGGCCGGCCGCCCTCGTCGCCGCGCTCCCCGGCGGTCGCCGCGTCGAGCGCCCGCTCGAGGTTGTCGACGACCGGCAGCAGCTCGCGCACGAGCCCGCTCTTCGCGCGCTCGCCCGCGGCGGCCGCATCGCGCGCCGCCCGCTTGCGGTAGTTCTCGAAGTCGGCCTGCGTCCGCTGCGCGAGCGCGAGGTACTCCTCGCGCTCGCGCTTTGCCACGGTCAGCTCGTCCTCGGGCTCGACCACCGGCTCCGGGTCGACTACCCGCTCGGCCTCGTTGTCCGGACCCTCGCCGCCCGCCGCCTCGGCGGTCTCGTCCTGCTCGGTCGGCAGCTCCTCGGGCTGGGTCCCAGGATGATCGGAGCGCTCCATCAGCCCTCCTTGTCGTCCACGACCTCGGCGTCGACGACCTCCTCGTCGTCAGCGCCGCCAGCCTCGGCGCCGTTGCCACCACCGTCGGCCTGTTGCGCCGCAGCCGCCTGCGAGTACATCTGCTCGGAGACCTTGTGGAAGGACGCCTGCAGCGCCTCGGCCTTGGCGTTGATCTCGGCCGGATCCTCGGACTCGAGCACGCCGCGCACGTCGGCGATCGCGTCCTGGATCTCCTTCTTCGACGCCTCGTCGACCGAGTCGCCGAGCTCGGCGAGCTGCTTCTCGGCCTGGTAGGCCGCGTTCTCGGCGTTGTTGCGCGCCTCGACCAGCTCGCGCTGGCGACGGTCCTCGTCGGCGTGCGACTCGGCGTCCTTGACCATCTGCTCGACCTCGGCGTCGGACAGCCCGGAGCCGGACTTGATCTCGATCTTCTGCTCCTTGCCGGTGCCGAGATCCTTGGCGGTCACGTTGACGATGCCGTTGGCGTCGATGTCGAAGCCGACCTCGACCTGCGGCACGCCGCGCGGCGCCGGCGGGATGCCGGTCAGCTGGAACTTGCCGAGCGACTTGTTGCCCGACGCCATCTCGCGCTCGCCCTGCAGGACGTGGACCTCGACCGAGGTCTGGTTGTCCTCCGCGGTCGAGAAGACCTCGGACTTGCGCGTCGGGATCGTCGTGTTGCGCTCGATCAGCTTCGTCATCACGCCGCCCTTGGTCTCGATGCCGAGGGTCAGCGGGGTGACGTCGAGCAGCAGCACGTCCTTGACGTCGCCGGCCAGCACGCCGGCCTGGATCGCGGCGCCGACGGCGACGACCTCGTCCGGGTTGACGCCCTTGTGCGGGTCCTTGCCGGTCAGCTGCTTGACCTTCTCCTGGACCGCCGGCATACGAGTCATGCCGCCGACCATCACGACGTGGTCGATGCCCGCGCCGTCCTTGGCGCCGGCGTCCTCGAGCGCCTGCTTGGTCGGCCCGACGACGCGGTCGAGCAGATCGGAGGTCAGCTCGTTGAGCTTCGCCCGGGTCAGTCGCTCGTTGAGGTGCTTGGGCACCGAGTCGACGGCCGTGATGAACGGCAGGTTGATCTGCGTCTCCTGCGCGGAGGACAGCTCGGCCTTCGCCTTCTCGGCCTCCTGGTAGAGGCGCTGGAGGGCCATCTTGTCCTGCGACAGGTCGGTCCCCTCGGCCTTCTTGAACTCGCTGACGAGCCAGTCGACGATCGCCTTGTCGAAGTTGTCGCCGCCGAGATGGTTGTCGCCGGCGGTCGACTTGACCTCGAAGACGCCGTCGCCGATCTCGAGCACCGACACGTCGAATGTGCCGCCGCCGAGGTCGAAGACGAGAATCGTCTGGTCCTCGCCCTCCTTGTCCAGGCCGTAGGCCAGCGACGCGGCGGTCGGCTCGTTGATGATCCGCTTGACGTCGAGGCCGGCGACCTTGCCGGCGTCCTTGGTCGCCTGGCGCTGGTCGTCGTTGAAGTAGGCCGGGACGGTGATCACGACGCTGTCGACGGTGTCGCCGAGGTACGCCTCGGCGTCGGCCTTCAGCTTCTGGAGGATCATCGCGCTGATCTCCGGCGGCGAGTACTCCTTGCCGGCCGCCTTGACGCGCGCGTCGCCGTTCGGGCCGCGGACGACCTCGTACGGGACGATCGTCTCCTCCTCCTTGACCTCCGCCTCCTTGCGGCCCATGAAGCGCTTGATCGAGAAGATCGTGTTCTCGGGGTTGGTGACTGCCTGGCGCTTGGCCGGCGCGCCGACGAGGCGCTCCCCGCTATCGGTGAAGGCGACTACGGACGGCGTCGTCCGCGCACCCTCGGCGTTCTCGATGACCGTGGGCTCACCGCCATCGAGCACTGACATGCACGAGTTGGTCGTGCCTAGATCGATTCCGATGGTCTTGCCCATCGCAGCTGCTCCTCTACTGGCTTACGGAAGAAAATCTAAGTGCCAGTATGGCAGATCCTCGGCGGGTACGCGGTCCAAAGACTTGCCTCGAATCGATTTCTGAGTTAGAAACGTAGCCTTACATCGAGGGACGGGGGTTCCATGGACAACGCACAGCAACAGGCGGTGCTGGATCAGACGGTCTCAGCGCTACGCCAGCAGGGACAAGAGGCGGAGGCCAGAGCGCTGGAGCAGGTGGTGCCGGCGCCCACGCAGGGCGCGGCGGACAAGCTCTGGATGGTGTTGGTCGCCGGACTGGTGGGCCTGCTCACGATCGCGATCGTGGGCCTGATCTACGCGGTAGTCGACGACAAGCCGACCGACGTGCTCGTGACGGTGTTCACGGGCCTGGTGACGGGGCTGCTCGGGCTGTTCGCAAAGTCTCCGGTGGGGAACACGGCGACCGGCTAGGCCGCCCGACGGCTTCGCGCCCGAACGGGCAGACGCGCAGCAGCGGGCACTCGCCACAGCGAGGCTTGCGGGCATGGCAGATGCGGCGGCCGTGGCGGATCAGGGCGACGTGGGCCTCGATCGCGTCGGCCCCCTTGCTGAGGCGGAGCATCTCGTCGTGGCACTCGTCGAGCGAGGCGCCCTCGCGGAAGAGGCCCAGGCGCGTGCCGACGCGGTGGACGTGGGTGTCGACCGGCACGTCGTGGCGACCGTAGGAGAAGAGCAGGACGCAGGCCGCCGTCTTACGACCGACGCCGGGCAGCTCGCAGAGATAGTCGCGCGCCTCGTCCAGTGGCGCGTCGGCCATCCAGGAGAGGTCCATCGAGCCGGAGCCCGAGATCGCGTCGAGGATCCTCTGGATCCGCGGCGCCTTGGTCACCGCCAGGCCCCCCGGACGGATCGCCTCGACGATCTCCTCGGGCGGGGCCTCGCGCACCGCCTCCCACGACGGGAAGCGGTCGCGCAGCCGCTCGTAGGCGACGTCGCGGTTGCGGTCGTTGGTGTTCTGCGAGAGCACGGTCAGGACCAGCTCGTCGATCGGCGCGCCGTGGATCCGCGTCGCCGGGCGGCCGTACTCGGCGCGCAGGCGGTCGAGGATCGTCCGCAGGCGCCGGGGCGGCGGCGGCTTCCAGTCGGCGCGGCGGGGCATCGCGCGAAGCCTACGGCGACTGATATGAAACGCCGCCATGGCGGCCGTCGACGAGCACCGGGGGAGCATCGACGGGATCGAGACGCGCTGGCTGGACGCCCCGGGCGGCGACCACGCGCCGGTGCTCTATGTACACGGCGTGCCCAACGCCGGCTGGATGTGGGGCGAGTTCCTCGAGCGGACCGGCGGCCATGCGCCCGACCTGCCCGGATACGGCACATCCGACAAGCTCGCCAGCTTCGACTACTCGATCGCCGGCTACGCCCGCTGGCTGCGCGCCTTCGCCGACCAGCAGGGGCTCGACCGCTTCTCGCTCGTCATGCACGACTGGGGCGTCGTCGGGCTTGCGCTCGCCCAAGCGGTTCCCGAGCGGGTCGAGCGGCTGGCGATCGTCTCCGGCGTTCCGTTGCTGCCCGACTACAGCTGGCACTTCACCGCGCGCCAGTGGCGGCGGCCGCTGCTTGGCGAGCTGGCGATGGGCTTCACCTTCAAGGCGATGCTACGAGCCGTGGTCAACCGCGGCAACCACCAGCCGGTACCGGCCGACTTCCTCGACGCGACCTGGGAGCACTTCGACCACGGCACGCAGCGCGCGATCCTCAAGCTCTACCGCTCGGCGCCGTCCGCCACGCTGGCGGCCGCCGGCGCCGACCTGGGCAAGATCCAATGTCCGGCGCTCGTCGTCAACGGCGGCGACGACCCGTTCATCGCTCCCGATTTCGCGCAGCGCTATGCCGACGCGCTCGGCGGCCCGGCGACCGCCAAGGTGCTCGACGACGCCGGCCACTGGCCGTGGCTCGACCAGCCGTCGCTGATCGGTGAGATCGCCGATTTCGTGACGACTTAGCCCGCCGCGAAGGTTCTTAGGGGCCAGGACCCGCACGATCCTTCGTCCGGCCTGCCGGCGATCAGGCGAGTGCGGCAGCGAGCGCACGAAGCTCGGCGGCCACGCCGTCGGCGATCGGCTGCGGCGAGCCGATCGCGTCGGCGTCGGCGCAGAACCCAAAGCCGATCCGGCCGTTGGCCGAGACGACCGCGACGCGCAGCGCATGGCGATGGCCGATCTCCGCGAGCGAGTGCATCGAGGCGACCGGCGCGCCGAGCACCGACAGCGGCCCGCGCGGGCCTGGAACGTTCGAGACGTTGAGCGTGAAGACGCGCGGGCTCTCCGCCCAATGCTCAGCGAAGCGCTCGAGCGATCTCGACATGTGCGAGAGATCGCGGAAGAAGGCGTCGAGCGTCTGGGCGTCGTGGTCGCGCTTGCGCTCGTGTGTCTCGACAGCGATCGCACCCAGCCGCGCGACTGGGTCCGCCTCGTCGATTGGCAGGTCGACGCAGATGAATGAGTCGCGGTTGCCATCGTCGTCGCCGGGTTGATGGAGGCTGACCGGGACCTTTACGCGCAGGACATTGGGATGAGCGTCGAGCCCGTCGAGCCAGATCCGCAGCCCACCGGCGACCGCGGTCAGCACGACGTCGTTGACGGTCGTGTGCTCCGGCAGCGCGTGCGCGATCCGCTTGACCGCATCGAGCTCGACGTCGATGAAGGCGACCGCCCGGCGCTCGCCGATCTCAGCGTCGAGCGCAGTCTCGGCGCCACGGCGCGCCAACTCGCGGCGCAAGGCAGCCGGGATGTGCAACGCGGAACGCAGCGGGGCCAGGCGCGAATGACCCGCGCCGTGCGTATCGACTGCGCCATCGCCCGCGGCAGCCGACGTCCCGCCGTCGCCCGCGTCGTCGAAGAGCACTCTGCGCGCCATTCGCATCGCGGTCGACCCATCGGCGAGCGCGTGGTGGATCCGCCAGACGAGCGCGGTGCGACCGCCGTCGAGCGCGACCACGTCGAGCGCCCATAGCGGCCGGTCGCGGGGCAGCCGCTCGGCCATCAGCATGCCGACCGTCTCGCGCAAGCCAGACTCGTCGACGGCGCCCGCGTCGCGGACCTGGCGCTCGATCTCCACAGCCGGGTCCGGCTCCCATGCCGGGGCGTCGCCCTCGACCAGGCGAACGCCCAGCCGATGCTCGCGCTCGAGCCGCGACCCGACGTGCGCGCGCAGCTCGCCAACCCCGCGCACCCCGTCGAGCAACACCAGCTTGCAGGTATGCCCGCGGACCGGCCCCTGCTCCAGCGCAAGGATGCGCGCGTCCTCGACACTCAGCAGCTCCGGGGCGGAAGTCGCCATCCGCTAGCTAGCCTACCCGCGTGTCGCGGCTCCGCCGAATCGACTGGTGGCGGATTGCGCCGACGCTGATCTCCGTCCTGCTGGCGGGGGTCTACCTCTACTTCAAGCCGCGCTCGCCGGACCTCGCGGCGCACATCTTCCGCTCCGAGCTGTTCGGTCGCGAGGGCTTCACGGTATGGAACGGGCAGTGGTACGGCGGCCACCACACGCCCGCCTACTCGATCCTGTCGCCGCCGCTCGGCTGGCTGCTCGGCCCACAGCTGATGGGCGCGATCTCTGCCGTCGTGGCGACGATCTGCTTCACCGAGCTGATGCGCAAGGCGTACGGCCCGGTCAACGCCCGCCTGGGGACGATCTGGTTCGGCATCGGATCGGCGACCCTGCTGTTCACCAACCGGCTGCCGTTCGCGCTCGGCGTCGGCTTCGGCATGGCGGCCGCGCTCGCGGCGCAGCGCGAGCGACGACGGCTGGCGCCGCTGCTCGCCGTGCTGAGCGCGATCTCGAGCCCGGTCGCCGGGCTCTTCCTGGCGATGGGCGGCGCCGGGCACGCGCTCGCCCACTGGCGCAGCGACCGACTGGCTCGGCGCGACGGCCTCGTGCTCGCCGCGGCGGCGTTCGCGCCGCCGGTGCTGCTGACGATCGCCTTCCCGGAGGGCGGCTGGGCGCCGTTCCCGTTCTCCTCCTACCTGCCGATTCCGCTGTTCGCGCTCGTCTGCGTCCTGCTCCTGCCGCGCTCGCAGGGCACGCTGCGCTGGACCGCCGCGCTCTATGGGATCGGCGCGACGCTGGCGCTCGTCCTGCATACGGCGATGGGTGGCAACGCGGTGCGGATCGGCGCGCTGGTCGGCGGGCCGGTGCTCGCCTGCGCACTCTGGCCGCGACTCGGACGGCGGCCGATGATGCCGATGATCGCGCTGCTCGGCGCACTCGCGTTCTGGCAGTGGTCGCCGGCGGTGCGTGACATCTACAAGGCGATCGACGATCCGGTCGCCAAGGCGTCCTACTTCGACCCGCTGCGCGAGTACCTGGCGCTCGAGCCAGGCCAGTGGCGCGTCGAGATCCCGTTCACGTTCGGCCACTGGGAGGGCGCCGAGGTGGCCTCCGAGGCGCCGCTCGCACGCGGCTGGCTGCGTCAGCTCGACACCGGCCGCCATCCGATCTTCTACGGCGACCGGATCAACGAGCTGACCTACGCGAGCTGGCTGTCGGAGAACGCCGTCCGCTTCGTCGCGCTGCCGGACGCCAAGCCGGACTCCAGCTCCTACCGCGAGCGGGCGCTGATCGAGAGCGGGCTGCCCTACCTGCGCCTGCGCAAGCGCTTCGACCACTGGCGGATCTACGAGGTGACGCTGCCGGCGCCGTTCGTGATCCCCGAGGGCGACGCCGACATCCAGCTCGAGCAGCTCGGCTCGGACCGTGTGCTGCTGCGCGTCCGCCGTCCCGGCAGCGCGTTGGTCCGTGTGCGCTGGACGCCCTACTGGCTCGCGAAGGGCGGCTGCGTCGAGCGCGCGGGGGAGTGGACGCGCGTCACCGCCGACAAGCCCGGCTTCCTGCCGCTGGTCACCCGCTTCTCGCCCGAGCGGATCTTCCAGCGCGGCAAGCGTTGCAACAGCAGCTGACCGCGGTACCCTGCTCGTTCGTGCGTCAGGTCTACGACGACTTCACTCTCCAGTTTCGGCGCGCCTGGCGGGTCAGCAGCCGCTGGCTGCCGCAGGGCTGGATCGACGCGCTGCGCCAGCTCGCGCTGTTCGCCGGCGCGTATTACATCTACCGGATCGTCCGCGGCCTGGTGGACGGTCAGGCGACGCTGGCGTTCGAGAACGCGCGCGCGCTGGTCGACCTCGAGCGGACGCTCGGGCTGTTCTTCGAGCCGGGCCTGCAGGCGTGGGCGCAGGGCAACGCCGACTGGATCGTCACCGGCGCGAACTGGATGTACGTCAACTCGCACTTCGTGATCACGACGACGTTCCTGATCTGGCTCTACATCTTCCGCAACCAGAGCTACTACTTCGTGCGCAACATGTTCATGATCGCGATGGGGCTGGCGCTCGTCGGCTACCTGGCCTATCCCACGGCGCCGCCGCGCTACATGCCGGAGTGGGGCTTCACCGACACCGTCTCGGCGCTCGTCGGGCCGCAGGCCGAGGCGAGCGCCAACGTCCTCTACAACCCGTTCGCCGCGGTGCCGTCGATGCACGTCGCGTTCGCGCTGATGATCGGCATCCCGGCGATGCGGATCGTCCAGAACCGTTTCGCGAAGGTGCTCTGGGGGCTCTACCCGGCGGTCGTCACGTTCGTCGTCATCGTGACCGCCAACCACTTCTGGCTCGACGCCGCGCTCGGCGCGCTGGTCGCCGGAATATCCGCCTGGGGCGCCTACTACGCCCTCGGGCGCGCCAGGCCCGACGCCTGGGCCTGGCGCTCCGGACGCGCGCAAGCGGTGGCCTAGTGGGAGTCGGAGGCGGCGAGCGCGTGGCCAACGGCCGCGCGGCGGAGATGCGAGAGCAGGCGCGCAACCGGCTGATCCAGTCGCGCCTGACTCCCAACGCGATCTCGATGACCGGCCTCGTCGGCAACGTGATCGCCGCGGTGCTCGTCACCCAGCGGCTGTTCTTCCTCGCCGGGATCGCGTTCATCCTCGGCTCGGTGATGGACACGCTCGACGGCCGCTACTCGCGGATGTCCGGCAAGGGCACGCCGTTCGGGGCCTTCCTCGACTCGACCCTCGACCGCGTCGAGGAGGGAATCGTGCTGACCGCGGTCGCCGCCTACTTCGCCTCCGAGGGCGACGAGCTCGCCGTCGCGGCGGTCGTCGTGGCGGTCCTGTTCTCGCTGATGGTCAGCTACACACGGGCCCGCGCCGAGGCGCTCGGCGTCGAGTGCAAGGTCGGTCTGGCGACGCGCGCGGTGCGCGTGGTGATCATCTCGGCGGGCCTGCTGTTCGCCAAGGGGGCCGGCCTCGGCGACTTCGAGCTGCTCGCCCCGGCGATCTACCTGCTCGCCGCGCTGACGGTCATAACGACCTTCCAGAGAATCTTCCACGTCCGCCGGGCGCTAGGCTCGATGTAACGCAAACCCCGCGCCGGGGTTCGTATTCCCTGTGCGCCGGCCCTCGACCAGGGCCGCCCCTCTCTTCCTCTTCCTCAGATCCCTTACGGAGGCTCAGTGAGCGACAACGTTTCAACCAACGGCGCTTCGCGCTACCAGACCGAGAAGGTGCGCGTCGCGATCGTCGGCGTCGGCAACTGCGCGTCCGCCTTCGTGCAGGGCGTCGAGTACTACAAGGACGCCGACCCCAACCAGGACGTCCCTGGCCTGATGCACGTCGATCTCGGCGGCTACCACATCAGCGACATCGAGTTCACGGCCGCGTTCGACATCGACGCGGACAAGGTCGGCAAGGACCTCTCCGAGGCGATCTGGTCCGGCCAGAACAACACGATCAAGTTCGCCGACGTGCCGAACCTCGACGTGCCCGTCTACCGCGGGATGACCCACGACGGGCTCGGCAAGTACCTCAAGGAGAAGATCACCAAGGCGCCCGGCGAGACCGCCGACATCGTCCAGATCCTCAAGGACACGAAGACGGACGTCGTCGTGTCCTACCTGCCGGTCGGCTCCGAGGACGCGACCAAGTGGTACGTCGAGCAGGTGCTCGAGGCCGGCTGCGGCTTCGTCAACTGCATCCCGGTGTTCATCGCCCGCGAGGACTACTGGGGCAACCGCTTCCGCCAGAAGGGCCTGCCGATCGTCGGCGACGACATCAAGTCGCAGGTCGGGGCGACGATCGTCCACCGCCAGCTCGCCCGCCTGTTCGGCGACCGTGGCGTGAAGATGATGCGCACGTCGCAGCTCAACGTCGGCGGCAACATGGACTTCTACAACATGCTCGAGCGCGAGCGCCTGGAGTCCAAGAAGATCTCGAAGACCAACGCGGTCACGTCGATCATGGACCACGAGCTGCCGAAGGACGACGTCTACATCGGCCCGTCGGACTACGTGCCGTGGCTGACCGACCGCAAGTGGGCGCACATCCGCGTCGAGGGCCAGGCCTTCGGCGACGTGCCGCTCAACGTCGAGCTGAAGCTCGAGGTCTGGGACTCGCCGAACTCGGCGGGCATCGTGATCGACGCGACGCGCTGCTGCAAGCTGGCGCTCAACAAGGGGATCGGCGGGCCGCTCGAGGCGCCGTCGTCCTACCTGATGAAGTCGCCGCCGGTGCAGGTGCCGGACTCGGTCGCGCGTGAGAACACAGAGGCGTTCATCGCCGAGCACGGCGGCGCGCCGAAGCTCCCGGGCGACGTTCCGGTCAGCAGCGAGCCGGCTCAGTCGTAGCGGTAGAGCATCTGAGCAGTTCGAACGGGCGGCCGACGGCCGCCCGTTCGCGTTCTGCACCTATCCTCCGACGACGTGGGTGAGTCCTTCTCGATCGCGCAGGTGACGCCGTATCCCTGGGAGCAGGGGCATGACGTCAACCGCTATGTCGAGCGCGTGTCGGCGGCGCTGCGCGAGCGGGGACACCGTGTCGTGATCGTCGCGCCGGCCGACTCGCGCAAGCTGGTGCGCGAAGGGCGGGCGCGGGTGAAGCGGATCGTCGCCGGCGACCAGGACGCGCTGTTCGACGGCGACGTGCTGGCGGTCGGGCAGAGCCTGCCGTTCCGCAGGGGGCGCGCGGTGGCGCTGCCGATCGACGTGTCGCGCACGCTCGAGGACCTGCTCGAGCACGCCGAGCTCGACTTCGTCCACGTCCACGAGCCGTTCGCGCCGAGCGCGGCGTCGGCGGCGCTGCGCCATTCGCGCACACTGAACGTCGGGACGTTTCATGGCACGACCGAGCGGTTCCTGTCGACGCAGGTGGCGCGGCGGGTGGTGCAGCTGCTGTTCGGGCGGCTCGACGCGCGGACCGCGACGTCGGTGGCGACCCGCGACCTCGTGGACCGGTTCTTCCCCGGCCACTACGCGGTCGTGCCGCCGGGGGCCGACCTGATCGACGCGGCCAGGACCGGCGGCCCGACCGAGATCCTCTACTCGGCCGACGAGGACCGCGGAGCGCTGCGCGTGCTGCTGCGGGCGCTGCGCAAGCTGCCCGCGGAGGCGGACTGGACGGCGACGATCTGGCTGCGCGACCCGGCCGCGGTGGCGTCGCCGCTGCAGCTGCCGCGGCGACTGCGCGACCGCGTCCGGCTGGCCGGACCGGCGGACGGGACCGAGGCCGAGCACCTGGCCCGGGCCGACATCGTCGTGGCGGCCTCGACGGGCGTCGCGCCGTCGTCGCAGCTCGTGCTGCGCGCGCTCGGCGCCGGAGCGGTCCCGGTCGTGTCGAACCTGCCGCAGTACGCGGAGCTGCTCGACGACGGCGAGCTGGGACTGCTGTTCGACCCGCGCGACGCGATCGCGCTGGGCGCGCAGCTCGAGCGGCTGGTGTCGGAGCCGAATCTGCTCGCGCAGCTCACGGCACGGATCGCACAGGCGCGCGACGGGCTGTCGTGGTCGCGTGCGGTCGACGAGTTCGAAGCGATCTATGCGACGGCCGCCGCGCGCCGCCACGACCCGGTCGGCAAGCCGGCGGTTCGCAAGCGGCTCGCCGATCGCAAGTTCGTCCACGTCGACCTGCACATGCACACCGACCACTCGAGCGACTGCGCGACGCCGGCGGCCACTCTGCTCGAGGCGGCCAAGGCGGCGGGGCTCGACAAGATCGCGATCACCGACCACAACGAGGTCTCCGGCGCGCACGAGGCGCGGGCGCTCGCCGAGGAGATCGGTGGGATCGAGGTGATCGTCGCCGAGGAGGTCAAGACCGCCGACCAGGGCGAGGTGATCGGCCTCTTCATCGAGGAGAAGATCCCGAAGGGGCTGACGCTGGAGCAGACGATCGCGGAGATCCGTGCCCAGGGCGGGCTCGTCTACGTACCGCACCCGTTCGACCGGATGCACTCGGTGCCGGACTACGAGAACCTGCTCGCAGTCGTCGAGGACGTCGACGCGATCGAGGTCTTCAACCCGCGCGTCGCGTTCTCCACCTTCAACGAGGAGGCGGCCCGCTTCGCCGAGAAGTACCGGATCGTCGCGGGGGCCGGGTCGGACAGCCACGTCGCGGCCGGGCTCGGCTCGGTGAAGATCCGAATGCGCGACTTCGACGGGCCGGAGGAGTTCCTCGAGTCGCTGCGCGACGCCGACATCGTGCGCAAGAAGCAGTCGCTGCTCTACGTCCAGGCGCTGAAGTTCATCCAGACCCGCGCGACCCCCGAGGCGGCGCGCCGCCGAACCGCCAAGCCCGGCGCCGGCGCCGCCCGCGCTGAGAACCATCATGCAGCCAAGAGGACAGAGCGGCCGTCCGTCTAATCCCTCGGTCGTGCCGGCGACCGATGACGAGATCCGCGAGAAGTACCTCGAGCGCGCAATCCGCGACCTCAACCAGTTGACCCACGAGATCCAGGAGTGCGACTACTGCCCGCGCGGCAACCTGATGCCGGTGCTCGGCTCGGGCCATCCGCAGGCCGACGTCTTCATGCTCAAGTTCGCGCCGCGGCCGTCGGAGATCGAGGAGGGCGTCGCCTTCTACGGCCGCTCGGGCAGCGCACTGATGAAGAGCTTCAAGCGGCTCGGGATCGACCCGCTCGCCGTCTACGGAACCGTCGTCGTCAAGTGCCCGGTCCACGACACCGACCTCGCCGCGCCGGAGTGCAAGGCGCGCGTGCTCGACGAGCTCGCCGTCGTCCAGCCGCGGATCGTCGTCGTGATGGGCGAGGAGGCCTGCGAGGAACTGAACGCCCTCCAGGTGCCGCTCGCCGCCGAGGTCACCACCACCCCCGGCGAGATCCAGAAGCTGACCGCCAGCTGCGACGCGCTCTACGTGCCCGACATCGACGCCTCGCTCGACGACGAGCGCGCCAAGCGCGCGTTCTGGAGCGCCTTCCGCTCGCTCGGCGACTGGTACGCCGATTTCCCTCCTTACTAGGAGATCAGCGTAGAGCGCCACCGGCGCCCCCTGGCCTCAGGT
>DASTKX010000097.1:0-4289 GCA_035715585.1 Thermoleophilaceae bacterium | reverse complement strand
CGGGTCGACGATCGTCGCGTAGACGGCGGCCAGCACGTAGAAGGAGAGCATCCCGAGCGCCGCCCAGCCGATCGTGCGCCACAGCGGCGCGCGGCGCAGGCCGAAGTGCCAGGCCCTCGGCGGCGCGATCGAGCGCGCCAGCACGAGCGCGGCGCCGACGAAGAAGACGCCCTGCATGAAGGTCGCGAAGACGGTGACGGCCGGCGAGTCGGTGTTCTCGTCGACGCCGGCGATCGCGAGGATGATCCCGACGGCGATCAGCGTGCAGAGCAGCGCGCCCGCGAAGCCGGCGAACGCGAACCACGGCTTCCAGTTCGGCTGCGGCTCGCCGGCTGGCTCGGCGACGACGGGGTACGGCTCGAGGTCGGTCGCCGGATACGGCTCGCGGTCCGGCTCGGGCGGAGGGGCCTGCTCCATCGGATCAGACTATGGCGGACAGCTCGCCGAGCGAGCGCACGGCCTCAACGCCCGGCGGTGGATCGCCCGCGCGCTGGATCAGGACGGCGCGCAGCCCGGCGGCGCGAGCGCCGCGCACGTCGTTGTCGACCGAGTCGCCGACGAACAGCGCCTCGGCCGCGTCGCAGCCGGCCAGCCGCAGCCCGGCCTCGAAGACGGCGGGCGCCGGCTTGGCCTCGCCGACGACTGCCGACGAGACCGAGCCGTCGACCAGCGGCCCAATCCCGGCGCGGTCGAGCCACTCCGGCAGCGAGCAGTCCCAGTTGCTGACGACCACAAGCCGCAGGCCGCGCTCGCGCAGGTCGCGCAGCGCCGGCAGCACGTCGTCGAAGGTTCGGAAGGCGAGCGCGTCGAGCATCGCGGCGCGGACGGTGGCGTGATCGAGCGCGGCGCTCGCCGCGGCGGCGTCGGGCGCCTCGCCGAAGAGCAGCCGGACGCCGTCGCCGGCCGGCGCGTCGCCGATCGCGGCCAGCAGCGCATCGCGCATCGCCGTCGCGCAGTCGTCGCGCAGCCGCTCGAGCCCAGCCTGGTCGCCGCCGCGCATCTGGTTGGCGAGGTAGTAGCCGATCTCCGCGCCGAAGCCGCGCTCGGCGGCTGGCAGGCCGACGTCGACGCCGGCGAGGTCGCGCAGCGCCGCCCGCAGCCGCGGCGCCGGGTCGTCGAGCTCGACCAGCGTGCCGAGCGCGTCGAGCAGAACCGCCCGCGTACGCGCCATCAGGCGACCCACTGCCAGGTCGCGAACTGGGTGACGAACAGGCCGAGCACGACCGCCGACGCGATCGCCACGCGGTCGGTCATCCGGCGCTCCTCGCAGACCAGCCCGAGCCACATGAAGATCGGGAACAGCACGGCAACGAAGCGCGGCAGCGACATCAGCGGCTGGGCAGCGACCGGATAGGAGAGCGGCAGCATCAGCGCCGTGACGACGTAGAGCCCGTAGGCGAACGGCAGCCGCCGCAGCACCCCGACGGCGCCCGCGACCGCGAAGCAGAGGAAGCCGAACAGCGCGATGTTCTGGGCTGCGACGCGGAACGGATCGCCCGCCGACTGCTCGAAGTAGGCGACGTCGCGGCTGCCCGACAGCAGCTGGCGGACGCCGTCGTAGGCCGCACCGGCGCCGTCCCAGGCGCCGACGAGCGGACCGGCGAACGTGCGGTTCCAGAACTCCTGGACGTGCGAGAACGACAGCGGGTCGCCGTAGGTCAGCCCGAGATAGGCGGCGTAGGCGACAAGGCCGGCCGGCGCCAACGCGAGCCAGAGGAAGTCTGGGCGGAGCCGGTGGCGCGGCGCCAGCGAGCCCAGCACGCCGGACAGCCGCCGTCCGGCGGGCGCCGGCGCGGGCGCGTCGCCGCGCGGACCGTAGAGGTAGAGGAACGCCAGCGGGAGCAGCAGCAGGATCCCCGCGCTGCGCGTCGCCGACGCGCCCGCAACCGCGACGCCGGCCCAGGCCCAGCTGCCGGTTCGCGCCGCGTAGAACGCGCCGACCGAGCAGAGCAGGAACAGGCTCTCGGAGTACGGCGCGCCGAAGTACAGCGACGCCGGGAAGACGCAGAGCAGCAGCAGCGCCGGCCAGGCCGCGCGCCGGCCGAGCTCGAGCGCCGTCAGCCGGTAGAGCAGCACCAGCGCCGCGAGGAAGGCGGCCAGCGAGACCGCGTAGGCGGCGATCAGAACCGCCGCCGACCCGCCGCCGCCGAGCTCCCCGAGCCCGCGCGCGAGCAGCGGGTAGAGCGGGAAGAAGGCGTGGCGCGGGGAGTCGGCGCTGCCGTAGCCGTCGCCGGCGATGCTGAGGTACCAGACGGCGTCCCAGCGCGCGAGCGGCGTCGCGACGATGTCGCCGAAGCCGCCGAGCGGCGCCGTGACCGCCGGCAGGTCGTAGCGATTCGCGTTGCGCTCGGCGACCGTCCCAGCCGACAGCGCCGCGAAGACCGCGACGAACAGGATCGCCAACCGCGACCACGCGAACGCGCGCCAGGCCATCCGCACCGCCTCGCTCGCGCGCACGCGCGCGACGACACCCGCCAGCGGGCGCTGCGCTCCTACAGCCTGGGTAGCCTCCTGCGTCATGCCGATCCCGGATGGTCCCATGGCTGCGTCCTTCGTAGCGGAGCACCGCAACGAGCTGACGGCCGTGGTCACCGTGCTCGCCGCGTTCGTGATCGCGGAGCTCGTCGACCGGACGCTCAACCGCCACGCCCACAAGGCCGCAGAGCGGATGACCCGTGGGGGCGAGCTGTCGCCGGCCGTCGACACGCGCCTGCGGCTGGTCCGCCGGCTCGTCTTCGTGACCATCCTGGTGATCGGGCTCGCGCTCGCGATGGCGCAGTTCCCATCGGTCAAGCGGGTCGCGACCGGGGTATTGGCGTCGTCCGCGCTGCTCGGCCTGGTCGTCGGCTTCGCGGCGCGGCAGACACTCGCCAACTCGATCGCCGGCATCTCGCTAGCGATCTCGCAGCCGATCCGCGTCGGCGACCTCGTCACCTTCGAGGAGGAGACCGGCGAGGTCGAGGACATCAAGCTCTCCTACACCTCGATCCGCTGCGACGACGGCCGCCGGCTCGTCGTGCCGAACGACCGCCTCGCGCAGTCGTCGATCGTCAACCACACCGTGATCGATCCGCGCGTCAAGGTCGTGGTCGACGTCTGGCTGCCTCCGGACGGCGACGCCGACCGTGCGCTCGACCTGCTCGCTCACGACGCCGTCGAGGCGCGGATCGCCGAGATCACCAGCGACGGAATCCGTCTCACGGTCAGCAGCTGGGCGCCGACCGCGCCCGAGCGCGGCAGCGTCGCCGCGGCGCTCAGGCAGGAAAGCCTTCGCCGGCTGAGAACCGACGCACTAACCTAGAACGTCGGCCGTCCGCCGGTCCCCCTCTCATGACCTACCGCCAACGCAAGCAGCGTCGACGCCGTCGCTCCAGCCGTGGAAAGCCCGTCTTCGTCGGCCTGACGGTGGTCGGCATCGTCGCAGCGATCGCCGCGATGTCGGTCGCCGGCTACGTGATCGCCGTCGCCGCGTCGGCGCCGGCGCTCGACGAGCTGAAGCCCAACGACAAGGGCGAGAGCAGCGTCATCTACGCCGCCGACGGCACGCGGCTCGGCTACGTCCAGTCGGACGAGATTCGCACGCCGGTCGACTGGGACCAGCTGCCCGCCGACCTGCGCAACGCGACGGTCGCGATCGAGGACGAGAACTTCTACAAGCACGCGGGCGTCGACTACGGGGCGATCGTCCGCGCCGGGATCAAGAACCTCGAGTCGGGCAAGAGCCTGCAGGGCGGCTCGACGATCACCCAGCAGCTGGTGCGCGCGCTCTACATCGACGATCCGCAGCGCAACATCGAGCGCAAGATCCGCGAGGCGAAGCTGGCGAGCGAGCTCGAGCAGGAGCGCTCGAAGAAGTGGATCCTGCAGAACTACCTCAACGACGTCCCCTACGGAACGGTCGGCGGCCGCACCGCGATCGGCGTCGAGGCCGCCGCCGAGACGTTCTTCGACAAGCACGCGCGCGACCTGACGCTCGCCGAGGCGGCGACGCTCGCCGGCCTGCCGCAGGCGCCGTCGCAGTACAACCCGTTCCAGAACCCGCGCGCGGCGCTGCAGCGCCGCAACGAGGTGCTCCGAGCGATGGCCGACAACGGCTACATCACCCCGGCCGCGAGCAACGCGGCGCAGGTCGCGCCGCTCGACGTCGAGCAGGGCACGCGCTACACCCGCCGCCGCGAGCCCTACTTCTTCGACTACGTCCAGGAGCAGCTGATCGAGCGCTACGGCGTCGGCGTCTACCGCCGCGGCGGGCTGAAGGTCCACACGACGATCAACCCGAAGATGCAGGA
>DASTKX010000096.1:0-8964 GCA_035715585.1 Thermoleophilaceae bacterium | reverse complement strand
GAGCGCCTGCTCGCCGACGAGGTAGGTCTGGACGCCATCGTGCGCGCCCTCGCCGATGCCCAGCTCCTCGCGCAGGTCGACGGCGAGGTCGGCGGTGTCGTCCATGTTGCCGCCGGTCTTCAACGGGGCGACGGCGATCGGGGACTTTGCGGCGTCGCGCTCGGCGGCGGCCAGCGCGCGCGGCGTCAGCTCGGCGAGCGGCACGTCGTCGGCGATCGCGTCGACCCGGGCCAGCTCGCGCCGCACGTCGGCAGCGTCACCATCCGGCTGCCGCGCGACCACGACCGACAGCGTCTGACGCTGCGCGTCGTCGAAGTCGGCGAGCGCCCGGTCGACCGCCTCCGAGCCGGAGCCGGGAATCGAGAAGCCGCCGGCGGTCAGGTGCTCGGTCTGCTTGATCGCGAACGGCAGCGAGACGAGTAGCAGGACGATCCATGCGCCGAGGACGACGCGCCGCCGCCGCTCGAGGAATGAGGTGAGCCTGTCCATGAAGCGCTGCATGCGGTCCCTTTCGCCGATCCTGCCCTGGTTGGCCAGCCAGCCAATTCTTGCATGGATTCGACCAGGCCGGCTCCGCGCCGACTGTGATGTGGCTCACAGAGGCGCGCTAGGAAGCGCCGAGCAGGCGGCGCGCGGTGCGCACGCCAAGCGCGAATGCCGGAGCGCTGTCCCACTCCGGATCCGAGATGACCTGGAGGCCCATCCCGTCACCGAGCGCGAACAGCAGCGACGCCACGTCCTCCGGCTCGGCGTCGAGCTTGACGACGCCCTCCTGCTGCTTCTCGGTCAACGCCGCCGCGAGCTGCTCGCGCCAACGGCGGTAGAGCTCGGCCAGCTCGGCGCGGATCTCCTCGCTGCGCCGCGACGCGCTGAGCATCTCGTAGAGCACCGCCTGGCCCGGCTCGTCGGAGAGGAACGCCTCGAGCGTCTGAACCAGGAAGGCGACGAACTCGTCGGCGCTGGTGGCCGTCGCGAGACGCTCCTCGAGCGCGGCGACGCGCGTGTCGCAGTCGTTGCGGACCACCTCGACCATCAGGCGCTCCTTGGAGCCGAAGTAGTAGTGCAGCAGGCCGCGCGAGACCCCAGCCTCGCGTGCGACGACATCGAATGTCGACGCCGCCGCGCCGCGCTTGCCGACGCTGGTACGCATCGCCTCGACGATGCGCTTGGCCTTCTCGCCCTCGAGCTTGCGCGGTGTCGCTACAGAGGCATCCACTGGCCGACCAGTCTAGCTGGCCGGCCAGCCAGAAGATTCCGGCCTAGGAAGCGTTCGCGGTCTCCGCGCCGTCGGGCGCGGCGGCCGGCGCCGGAGTCGTCGTCGCGGTGTACTCGTACTCCTCCTCGGCGCCGAACAGCGCGTCGAGGGCCTTCTTGCGCAGGTCCTCGCTCAGCGCCAGCGCCAAGCCGGCCCCGACGAGCGCGATCAGGACGAGGCGGCCGAAGCCGCGCTTGCGCTTCTGCGGCTCGCGCAGCGCGTCCGCGGCGCTCTTCAGCGACTCGGCGGCCTGCTTGAGATCGCGCTGGACCTTCTTGTCCTCCAAAGCCTTCGCCGGCCCCTTGCTGTCGATCCGGCCGTACGCCTTGCGCGCCGAGTCGAAGGCCGCGCGCAGCTCGTCGCGCAGATCGTCGTCCTCGACCAGTCGCTGGACGTAGGGGTTGTCGCGCAGCGCCTGCCCGGCAGCGATCGCTCCGGCTGCGCCCTTCGCGGCTTTCTTCTTGGCTGCCATGGCTCTCCTCGCGTTCGGCTTGACGTCGTCCGAGGATAGCCGTCGTCCGCCGAGATCGCCGGCCGCGCGTCAGATCTCGTAGGTAGCGCCCTCGCGCGCGACCTCGACCGGGCCGCCGAACGCCGCCGCGGCGCGCTCCCGAGCCTCGTCCTGATCGAGCTCGTCGGAGATGTGCGTCAGCACGACCCGGCCGACGCCAGCCTCACGGCCGTGCTCGCCCGCCTCCTCGGCGGTCAGGTGTCCGCGCACGCCGGTTCGCTCCGGTCGCGGCAACGTCGCCTCGACCAGCAGCAAGTCGGCCCCGCGAGCGAAGTCGACCAGCTCCTGCGCCGGTCGCGAGTCCGAGCCGAACACCAGGCGCCCGCCACCGCGCGCTGAGGTGACCGACACCGCGTAGGCGTCGACGAAGTGCGGCATCAGGGCGAAACCGAACCGCAGCGGCCCCACTTCTATGACGGAGTCGACCGCGTACTCCTCGAGAGCGAATGCCTGCTCGATCAGCTCCTCGTTGCCCCAGGCGCCGACGACCCGGCGGAAGGCGCCCGTCGCTCCGGGCGAAGCCACGAGTCGCGGCCGCGCCGGGGAGTCGGTTCCCGGCCACGGCGGCACCGGCACCGGCTGCTGCCGCGGCGCGTGGATCAGCGCGTACGAGTACGGCACCAGGTCGATGAAGTGATCGGCGTGCAGATGCGAGATCACGACCGCGTCGACGTCGACGTAGTCGACGAACTTGCGCAGCTTGCCGAAGACGCCGTTGCCGCAGTCGAGCAGGACCGCCGTGTCCCCGTCCTGCAGCAGGTAGCCCGAGCACGCTCCGTCGGCGTCCTGCCAGGCGGGCGACTTCCCGAGCACCGTCAATCGCATGGACCGACCCTACCCGCGAACGGGCCCGCCGCCACCTAGCCCGGCTGGGGGAACGCGTAGGCGGACCAGGTCCGCTCGGTGCGGAACGAGAAGGCGAGCTGCTTCTCGGGCGCCAGATTGCGCTCGGCGGGGCGGAAGGTCGTGCACGGCTCCTCCAACTCCAGCGCGCACAACTGATTCTGGTGGAAGAAGCAGTCCTCGCACTTCACGCGCTTCGCCTTCTTCGCCATCTGCCGGTCGTCTCTCCTGGATCGTCGAATTGCTGCGGTCGAGCGCGCATCGTTACGAAACCTTCACAAGAGCGGAGCACGCGAACCCGCAAATCCCGGCTTTTTGCGTTTCCCCGAAAGTGCAGGGATTTCGGCTTCTCCCCCGCTCTTTGCGACGTTTGCCGGGGGGCGAGTCTTGGGCAGAGCGTGGAGCTCGCGACCAACCGGCTTCAATGACTCCATGGAGTTGGTCACAGGCGCCACGGGCTACGTGGGTGGAAGGCTGATCGAGCGGCTACGCGCCGAGGGTCGTCCGGTGCGGGCGCTCGCGCGCGATCCCTCCCGGGTCGACCAGGGCCCCGGCGTCGAGGCGGTGCGCGGCGACCTGCTCGACGGCGCCGGCCTGGAGGCCGCGCTCGACGGCTGCTCGGTCGCCTACTACCTCGTCCACTCGATGGAGGCGACGGACGCCGGGCGCGACTTCGCGAGCCGCGACCGGCGCGCGGCCGAACGCTTCGCCGCCGCGGCGAGCGCGGCAGGCGTCGAGCGCGTCGTCTACCTCGGTGGGCTCGCCCCCCAGACAGGCATACCGTCGGCACACATCGCCTCGCGTGTCGAGGTCGAGGAGATCCTGCTCGCCGCGGCGCCCGGCGCGACGGCCTTGCGGGCATCGATCCTGATCGGCGCGCGATCGGCCTCGTTCCGCATCCTGGTCCGGCTCGTCGAGCGGCTGCGGCTGCTGCCGCTACCCGCCTGGCGCGACAACGTCACGCGGCCGATCGCCGAGCGCGACGCCGTCGAGCTCCTAGCGCGGACCGCAGCGATTCCCGGCGCCGTCGGACGCTCGCTCGACATCGCCGGTCCCGACGTGGTGAGCTACGGAACGATGATCGAACGGATCGCTGAGCAGATGGGGGTCGGCCGTACTCCGATCGGCCTCCGCGTCTCACTCACCTCGCCGGCCAGCGCAGTGGTGGCGGCGGTGACCGGGCAGCCGCTCGAGCTCGTTCGTCCGCTGATGGAGAGCCTCGAGCACGATCTACTGCCCCGCGACGCCGACGCGGCGCCGCGGCTCTACGGGATTCGCATGCTGCCGTTCGATCGCTCCGTCGAGCGCGCGCTCGGAGAGTGGGAGTCGCGCGAGGAGCTTGCTGCCTGGTGAAGGTCGAACGGTCGGTCGAGATAGCGGCAACCCCGGAGCGGATCTACGAGGTGATCATGGACCCTTCCTGCCTCGCGCGGTGGGTAACCATCCACGCGGCGCTCGAGGAGGCGCCCGATGGACAGCTCGAGCGCGGATCGGAGCTGACACAAAGGCTGCAACTGGCGGGGCGAGCCTTCACCGTTCATTGGAAGGTCGTCGAGAACCACCCGGCACGACGAGTCGTCTGGGAGGGAAGCGGCCCGATGCACTCGCACGCCGGGGTGACCTACGAGCTAGCCCCAAACGGCGACGGCGGGACCCGTTTCACCTACATCAACGAGTTCGCGTTGCCCGGAGGGCCGCTCGGGCGAATCGCCGGGTCAGTGGTCAGACGGGTCACGGCGGGTGAGCTGGACGAGTCGCTGATCCGCTTGCGGGCGATGGTCGAGTAACCATCCGTGGCCGATCCTCCACGATAGTTAAGAACATGGTCCTTCTGGCTTAACGAAGCCAGTAGGAACACCTGTCATCTGTAACACTGTTCAGATAACGGTCTGATCGGGCACCCCTACCCGATCAGGCGAACTACGAGGAGGTTCCCCCCACAGTGACCGACTTCCTAAAGAAGACGCTCAAGGACATCGAGGCGCGTCGCCGCGAGCTGGCGCCGCTGGTCGAGGAGTACCGTCAGCTCGAGGAGGCTGCCGCCGCGCTCCAGGGCGTCGATGGCAGTAGCGGCAGCGGCGCCAGCCGCCGTCCCGCTGCCGCCCCCGCCGCTGCGTCTTCACGTCCGGCTCGCCGTCGTCGCGCGTCCGCCTCGTCCGGCACCGGCCGGCGCGGCCGTCCGCGCGGATCCGGCAAGCGCGCGCAGCAGGCGCTCGACCTGGTCGCCGGCCAGCCGGGGATCACGATCCCCGAGCTCGCCAAGGCGATGAAGATCCAGCCGAACTACCTCTACCGGGTGCTGCCCGGCCTGGAGAAGGACGGCAAGGTCAAGAAGAAGGACAAGGGCTGGTTCCCAGCCTCATAGTCAGCACACCTGCCTGAAACGCGACGGGGGCCGGCGCTGAGCGCCGGCCCCCGTTTGCTTTCCGAGTCTTGCGCGGCCTAGATCAGGCCGAGTCCCTTGACCGCGTCGCGCTCCTCGACGAGCTCGGCGACCGAGGCGTCGATCCGCTGGCGTGAGAAGTCGTCGATCTCCAGGCCCTGGACGATCGACCACTCGCCGTTGGAGGTGGTGCAGGGGAAGCTCGACAGGATCCCCTCGGCGACGCCGTAGCTGCCGTCGGAGGGCACCGCCATCGACACCCAGTCGCCGTCCGGCGTGCCGTTGACCCAGTCGTAGACGTGGTCGATCGCCGCGTTGGCCGCCGACGCCGCGCTCGACGAGCCGCGCGCCTCGATGATCGCCGCGCCGCGCTTGGCGACCGTCGGGATGAACTGCTCCTCGATCCAGGCCTGGTCGTCGATCGCCTCGGCGAGCGGCTGGCCGCCGACCTTCGCGTGGAACACATCCGGGTACTGGGTCGCCGAGTGGTTGCCCCACACGGTCATGTTGGTGAAGTCCGACACCGGCCGCCCGAGCTTGTTCGCGACCTGCGAGATCGCGCGGTTGTGATCGAGCCGCATCATCGCGGTGAACCGCTCGCGCGGAACGTCGGGAGCATTCGACATCGCGATCAGCGCGTTGGTGTTTGCGGGGTTGCCGACGACCAGCACCTTGATGTCATCCGCCGCGTGGGCGTTGATCGCCTGGCCCTGAGGACGGAAGATGCCGCCGTTGGCCTCGAGCAGATCGCCGCGCTCCATGCCCGGTCCGCGCGGACGGGCGCCGACCAGCAGCCCGATGTTCGTGCCGTCGAAGGCGCGGTTCGGATCGTCGCTGATGTCGATGTTGGCGAGCAGCGGGAAGGCGCAGTCGTCGAGCTCCATCGCCGTTCCCTCGGCGGCCTTGACCGCCTGCGGGATCTCCAGCAGGCGCAGCTCGACCGGAGTGTCCGGGCCGAGCAGGTGGCCGCTGGCGATCCGGAAGAGCAGGGCGTAGCCGATCTGACCGGCGGCGCCGGTGACGGTTACCTTGACGGGAGTGCTCACTGGGTAGATCTCTCCTAGGTCGGGGGAAGGTGGCCGCTACGCCATCGCCTGCTGGAGGCGCTCGTCGATCGCGGCGAGAAATTCCTGAGTTGTCTGGTACGGCTGGTCGGGGCCGACCAGCAGCGCCAGGTCCTTCGTCATCTGCCCGCTCTCGACGGTCTCGACACAGACGCGCTCGAGCGTGTCTGCGAACTCCGTGACCGCCGGCGTGTCATCCATCCGCCCACGTGCGGCGAGCGCACGCGTCCAGGCGAAGATCGAGGCGATCGGGTTGGTCGAGGTCGGCTTGCCCTGCTGGTGCTGGCGGTAGTGACGAGTGACGGTTCCGTGCGCCGCCTCGGCCTCGACGGTCTTGCCGTCGGGCGTCATCAGCACGCTCGTCATGAGACCGAGCGAGCCGAAGCCCTGGGCGACGGTGTCGGACTGGACGTCTCCGTCGTAGTTCTTGCAGGCCCAGACGTAACCGCCCTCCCACTTCAGCGCCGCGGCGACCATGTCGTCGATCAGGCGGTGCTCGTAGGTGATGCCGGCAGCCTCGAAGTCGGCCTTGAACTCGCTCTCGAAGACCTCCTCGAAGAGATCCTTGAAGCGGCCGTCGTAGCGCTTCATGATCGTGTTCTTGGTCGACAGGTAGACCGGGTAGCCGCGCTCGAGGCCGTAGCGCATCGAGGCGCGCGCGAAGTCGCGGATCGAGTCGTCGAGGTTGTACATCGCCATCGCGATGCCAGGGCCCGGGAAGTCATAGACGTCGAGCTCGATCGGCTGCGAGCCGTCCTTCGGCGTGTAGGTGAGCGTCAACGAGCCCTCGCCCGGCACGACCAGGTCGGTGGCGCGGTACTGGTCGCCGAAGGCGTGACGGCCGATGATGATCGGCTTCTTCCAGCCGGGCACCAACCGCGGGATGTTCGAGATCACGATCGGCTCGCGGAAGATCACGCCGCCGAGGATGTTGCGGATCGTCCCGTTCGGCGAGCGGTACATCTCCTTGAGGCCGAACTCCTCGACGCGCGCCTCGTCGGGCGTGATCGTGGCGCACTTGACGCCGACCCCGTGGCGCTTGATGGCGTTGGCAGCGTCGACGGTGATCTGGTCCGACGTCGCGTCGCGGCTCTCGATGCCAAGGTCGAAGTACTCGATCTCGACGTCGAGATAGGGAAGGATCAGCTGGTCCTTGATGAAGGCCCAGATGATGCGGGTCATCTCGTCGCCGTCGAGCTCGACGATCGGGTTCTTGACTTCGATCTTTGCCACCAGGGTCCCTTCGCTCGTCCTTCGCTGATCGGCGGGCGCAGGTTACTGCCACCATGTGTTGCGTGTTCGGTGGCGGATCGATCCAGTTCGCGCGCGTCTTCGGGATTCGCATCGGTGTCGACCCGAGCTGGTTCTTCGTCCTCTTCCTGATCATCTGGTCGCTGTCGGGCTACTACCAGGACGAGGGCGACTTCTCCAACAGCACGGCGTTCGTGCTCGCCGCGGCGTCGGCACTGCTGTTCTTCCTGTCGGTGCTGCTGCACGAGTTCGGGCACGCCTTCGAGGCGCGCCGCTCGGGCATTGGGATCACGGGCATCGACCTCTGGATGTTCGGCGGTGTCGCCAAGATGGAGCGCGACTCGAAGAACGCTGGCGAGGAGTTCCGCGTCGCGATCGCCGGCCCGGTCGTGACGTTGCTGATAGCGGTGCTCTGCTGGGCCGTCTGCGCCGCAGCATTGGGCACCGACGCCGCGTCGAAGGCGGTCAGCCTCAACGCCGATTCGATTCCCGACGACGCGGCCCTCGCAGTGGTCGGCTACCTCGGCTTCGTCAACGTCGCGCTGCTGCTGTTCAACCTGATCCCGGGCTTCCCGCTCGACGGCGGACGAGTCGCGCGTGCGATCGCCTGGAAGGTGACCGGCAGCCGTACCCGCGCGACCCGCTTCGCGGGCACGCTGGGACGCGGATTTGCCTTCCTGATGATCGGCGTCGGCATCTTCTTCGCCGTGCAGGGCCTGCTGGTCACCGGGATCTGGCTCGGGATCATCGGCGTCTTCCTCAACCAGGCGGCACGCGGCGCAATCGCCCAGACCGAGCTAACAAGCCGGATCGAGGGGTTATCGGTCGCCGACGTCATGGACGCCGAACCGGTCGCGATCCCCGCCGAGCTCGACCTCAACCGCGCGTACGACGAGTTCTTCCTGCGCTACGGCTGGCCGTGGTTCCCGGTCGTCGAAGCCGACGGACGCCTGGTCGGATTGGTCACCGAGCAGAGCATCAGCAGCCTGCCCGAGGCGGTCCGCCCCGGGCGGACCGTGGCCTCGGTAATGGCCAACGACACCGTCGGCGGCGACAGCTCGCTGCGCGTCGACGCCACCGAGCCGCTCGAGGCGCTGCTCGGCCGCGAGGGCCTCGTCCGGCTCGGCGCGCTGATGGCCGTCGACGCCGACGGCCACCTGCGCGGCATCGTCACCGCCGACCGGGTGCGCCGCGCGCTCCAGCCGGCCCCCGGTCGTTAGGGACACCTACCTCCGGCCGCTAGGCGAATCGGAGTTTTCTTCGGATAGGATCGCCGCCGCCGCATCGACGTACCCCTCCCCGCCCTATGCCCCAGCACGACGTCCTAGTCATCGGAGCCGGTCTCGCCGGCCAGCGCGCAGCCCTTGCGGCTGCCGAGGGCGGCGCGTCCGTCGGGATCATCTCCAAGGTCCATCCGGTCCGCTCGCACTCCAACGCGGCGCAGGGCGGGATCAACGCGGCGCTCAACCCCGAGGACTCCTGGGAGTCGCACGCCTTCGACACCGTCAAGGGCTCCGACTACCTCGGCGACCAGGACGCGATCGAGATCATGTGCCGCGAGGCGCCGGAGGAGATCCTCCACCTCGAGCACCTCGGCGTGACCTTCCACCGCAACGAGCAGGGCAAGCTCGGCACGCGCGCCTTCGGTGGCGCCTCC
>DASTKX010000095.1:0-3343 GCA_035715585.1 Thermoleophilaceae bacterium | reverse complement strand
TGGCGCCAGACCGGCTTCGCCTCTTGCTTCGCCTTCTTCTTCAGGATCGCCGCCGAGCCGGTCTCGAGCTCGGTGCCGGATGCCGTCTTGCTCTCCTGGCCGAAGGCGGCGTCGAATCCCTTGCGCGGCTCGTTGAGCTGGAGAAAGCCGGTGACGTCGGCGAGCGGCCGGGCGACCGACAGTGTTATGTCGCGCGTCGTGCCGAGCTTCATCCCCTCGCCGGCGCGCACCATCGCGTCGGCGTTGAAGATCGCGGCGGTCAGGAGCGCCACCAGCACCACGAGGAAGACCCGACCGGCGGGCATCGTCAGGGACGGGTCCGCCGGGTCGCCGATGCCGGGGTGGGAGGGGTCGTGGACGTTCGGCTGACCGCCGATCGGCTCGTGGTCGGACAGCTGCTCGCGGCGGTGCTCGCGCTCGGCGTCGTGTCTTTGTCGTCGGCGGTCGTCCATGTCAGAACTGGAAGTAGATGAACGGGGCCACGCCCTGCTGGCCGACGGCCGCGTCGGCGATCACGATCAGCGCGCCGAGCGCCAGGCCCTGCATCAGCGCCGGTCGCAGCACGAACCAGCGCTCGGCGCGCTGCCAGAAGTCACGCGGCACCGCCTGGATCGCGACCGCGCCGACCGTCAACGCCACCAGCACCGGCGTGACCAGCGGCGACGGTCCGCCGGCGCCGATCTGCCCGAGGACGCCGAAGGCGGTGCTGAGGTCCGGGGAGCGGAAGAAGACCCACGCCAGGCAGACGACGTTGAAGGTGATCGCCCACGCCACCCAGGCTGGCAGGTGGACGCGCGGGTAGCGCTCGGCGAGCCAGCGCTCGCCGGCGAGCGCGCTGCCGTGGATGCCGCCCCAGATCAGGAACGTCCAGGCAGCGCCGTGCCAGAGACCGCCGAGCAGCATCGTCAGCATCAGGTTGATGTAGGTGCGCCGCTTTCCGCGCCGGTTGCCGCCGAGCGGGATGTAGAGGTAGTCGCGCAGCCAGCGTGACAGCGTCATGTGCCAGCCGTGCCAGAACAGGCGCAGGCTGGTGGCGAGATAGGGGCGGTCGAAGTTCTGCGGCAGCCGGAAGCCGAGTAGCAGCGCGAGCCCGATCGCCATGTCGGTGTAGCCGGAGAAGTCGCAGTAGATCTGGGCGGCGAAGCCGTAGATCGCCAGCAGCGTCTCGAGCCCGGAGTGGGCGCTCGGGTCCGAGAAGACCGGGTCGACGATCCGCCGCGCCAGCTCGTCGGCGACGACGGTCTTCTTCAGCAGGCCGCCGGCAATCAGGAAGATCCCCGGTCCTGCGAGCACCTTGCGTGGGTCGCGCGGGGTCTTGAGCTGTGGCACGAACTCGCCGACGCGGACGATCGGTCCCGCGACGATGTGCGGGAAGAACGCCTGCAAGATTGCGAAGTCCATCAGCGCTACCGGCCGCTGGTCGCCGCGATAGACGTCGACCACATAGGAGATCGACTGGAACGTGAAGAACGAGATCCCGATCGGCAGGACGATCTGCAGCACGGGCAGACCGCCGATCCCGATCCCGCTCAGCGTGTCGTCGACCGAGCCGACGAAGAAGCCGAGGTATTTGAAGACGCCGAGCAGCGTCAGGTTCGCCACGACGGCGACCGTGACCCACAGCTTGCGCCCCGCTTGATCGTCCGCCCGCGCGACCGCGTTCGCGAAGACCGTGTTGACCACCGTCGAGCCGATCAGCAGCAGTACCCAGCGCCAGTCGAGCCAGCCGTAGAAGACCCACGAGGAGACCAGGATGAACGGCCGCCACGCGCGCGGGTGCGGCATCAGCAGCCAGGACAGGAACAGGACGACCGTGAAGAAGGTCGCGAACTCGATCGTCGGGAAGGTCACCTGGCTCTATCCGGCGCGGTGATCGGGGTTCCGCCGCGCGCGCGGGATTGTGACGGTCGCCCAGGCTAGACCGGCGAACGACAGGCGGGAGAAGGCCGGACCTCAAATCTTCGACACGTGGATAAAGACCCCTCGACGGGGCGCTCATACCTTGGCGTGGTCCGATTCCCCCGATCCGGCGGCGTCGCCCGCCGCCGGCCCAAGGAGAGCCTCACACGATGAGATCACGTTTCCTGAGGACCGGCGCGCTGGCCGTACTGACAGCCGCGCTCGCGTCCCTTCTCTTGCCAGGGGCGGCGTTCGCCCAGGCCGACGTGTTGGAGCAGGTGGAGGCGAAGGCCGCCGAGCTCGACATGGTCTGGGTGGCCGTCGCGACCATCCTGGTCTTCCTCATGCAGGCCGGCTTCATGTTCCTCGAGATCGGCTTCTCGCGGCAGAAGAACGCCGGCACCGGCGTGGCGAAGATCTTCATCAACCTCGCCGTGATCACGATCGCCTGGTGGGCGATCGGCTTCGGCATCAACGGCGGCGGCAACGACTACTTCGGCAACGACGGCTTCTTCTTCCACTTCGGCCAGACGATCGGCAGCGGAGCGGAGGCGACAGTGGTCGCGGCGGGCGACACGATGATGATGCTGTTCGGACTGGCCTTCGCGGCCGTGTCGCTGGCGATCGTGTGGGGCACCACGCTCGAGCGGATCAAGTTCGGCGCCTACGTGGTCTACGCGATCGTCTTCGGCGCGCTGATCTACCCGCTGATCGCACACGCGGTCTGGGGCGGAGGCCTGCTGTCCGACGTCGGCGGCAAGCCGGTGATGGACTTCGCCGGCTCCTCGGTCGTCCACCTCACCGGCGCGACCGGCGCGCTGGCGGCGCTGCTGCTGCTCGGCGCCCGCAAGGGCAAGTACGGCAGCGACGGCAAGCCGCGCGTGATCCCCGGCCACTCGATGCCGCTCGTCGGCCTCGGCGTGGTGATCCTCTGGATCGGCTGGTTCGGCTTCAACGGCGGATCGACGTTCGAGAGCGCCGGGTCGTTCTTCGGCGAGGTCATGCTGAACACCCAGCTGGCTGCGGCGGCCGGCGTGATCGGCGCGAGCGCGATCATCTATATGAAGACGAAGTCGCTCGACGTCGGCATGGCCGGCAACGGCGCGATCGCCGGTCTCGTCGGCATCACGGCGCCCTGTGGCTTCGTGGAGTACTGGGCGGCCCCGATCATCGGCCTGATCGCCGGTGTGATCGTCGTCTACGGCGTGCTCGCGTTCGACAAGAAGCTGGACGACCCGGTCGGCGCGCTGTCGGCCCACGGCCTGGCCGGCATCTGGGGCACCGTGGCGGTCGGCATCTTCGCCTCCGAGCGGTTGATCGTCGACGGAGCGGGCCCGGGCATCTGGTACGCGCTGTTCGGCGACGCGAGCGCCAGCGCGGCGTTCGGTCAGCTCGGCGTCCAGTCGCTGGCGGTCGTCCTGACGTTCGTGGTGGTGTTCGTCCT
>DASTKX010000094.1:0-4111 GCA_035715585.1 Thermoleophilaceae bacterium | reverse complement strand
TCGCGCGCATCGACCGCGAGCTGACGGAGCTCGTCGAGATCGCGGAGCGCGACGACGAGGCGAAGCCGTCCGCCGGCGAGAGCGCGGCCGAGCCGGCGGCGCCCCCCGATCCCCGCGACGGGGAGCCGGTCGCGTGAGCGGCGAGCTGCTCGCGCTCGGGGTGTCGCACAAGACGGCGCCGCTCGAGCTGCGCGAGCGGCTCGCGTTGACCGAGGGGCGGGCGACGGCGGTGCTCGCGGAGCTGACCGCCCACGAGGAGATCCACGAGGCGGTCTCGATCTCGACCTGCAACCGCACCGAGCTCTATCTCGTGTCGACCGACCCGGTCGCCGCCGAGAGCGCCGCCCTCGCGGTGCTGGCCCGCCAGGCCGAGACGCGACCGACCGAGCTGGCCGACTCGCTCTACGCGCTGCGCGACCTCGACGTCGCGCGCCACCTCTTCTCCGTCGTCGCCGGCCTCGACTCGATGATCGTCGGCGAGGCCGAGATCCAGGGCCAGGTCAAGCGCGCGTACGAGCTCGCGCTCGTCGGCGGGACCACCGGCCCGATCGTCAACCGGCTCTTCCGCGACGCGCTCGCCGCCGGCAAGCGCGTGCGGACCGAGACCGGTGTCGGGCGGTCGCGGGTCTCGGTGGCGAGCGTGGCCGCCGACCTGGCCTGTCGCGGCCTCAGCGTCGGGCCCGCGGACGCCGCCTGCCGGGCGGAGGCGGACGCCGACGCGCCACCGATCAGCGCGACCAACTCCCTCTCCGACCGCCGCCTGCTGGTGATCGGCGCCGGCGAGCAGGGCGAGCGGGTGGCGCGAGCGCTGAAGGAGCGCGGCGCGCACGCGGTCTTCGTCGCCAACCGCCGCTACGACCGCGCGATCGGACTCGCAGAGCGCTACTCCGGCACGGCGGTCCCACTCGACGAGCTGCCGGCCGAGCTGGCGCTGGCCGACATCGTCGTCAGCTGCACGGCGTCTCCGCACCAGCTCGTCGGGCGCGAGGAGCTGGCGCTGGTGCTCGAGGGGCGCGCGAACCAGCCGCTGGTGGTCATCGACATCGCGGTGCCGCGCGACATCGACCCGTCGGTGCGCGACCTGCCCGGCGTGACGCTCTACGACATGGACGACCTCGAGCAGGAGGTCGCGCGCAACATCTCAGGGCGCGAGGCCGAGGCCGAGCGGGCGCGCGAGCTGATCGAGAACGAAGTCGAGCGGTTCGAGGTCTGGCTCGCCAGCCTCGAGGTGCTGCCGACGATCCGCGGGCTGCGCGAGCGCGCCGACGCGATCGTCGAACAGGTGCTGGCCGAGAACGCGCCCCGCTGGGAGTCGCTCTCCGACGCCGACCGCGAGCGGGTCGCCGCACTGAGCCGTGCGCTCGTCGCCCGCCTCTTCCACGAGCCGACGATGCGGCTGCGCGACAGCGCCGAGAACGAGTCCTCCTACATGCGGGTCGCGGTCCTGCGCGAGCTGTTCGGCCTCGACGCCGCGCTGGCGCCGCTCGAGGGCGAGCAGCCGGAGGCCGAGGTCACCGAGCTCGACTCGCGCCGCCGCCGGCGCGGCTAGCCCGCCGCCTTGACCCTCCGGATCGGAACCCGCGGCAGCGCCCTCGCAGTGGCGCAGGCGACCGGCGTCGCGCGCTCGCTGGAGGCGTTCGGCGCCGAGGTCGAGCTGATCGAGATCGAGACGTCGGGCGACGAGACCGCGCCGAGGCCGCAGACCGAGGACAAGGCGCGCTTCGTCAAGGAGCTGGAGCAGGCGCTGCTGGCCGGCGAGATCGACCTCGCGGTCCACTCGGCGAAGGACGTCCCGAGCGAGCTGCTCGACGGGCTGGAGATCGTCGCCGTGCCGGAGCGAGCCGATCCGCGCGACGCGCTCTGTCTGGGCCCGGACCTCGCCGCGCCGGAGCCGAGCCCGCACAGCCTCGCCGCGCAGCCGCTCGACCCGCTGCCCGAGGGCGCAACCGTCGGCACCGCCAGCCTGCGCCGCCGCGCCGAGCTGCTGGCGCTGCGACCGGACCTCCAGGTCCGCGAGCTGCGCGGCAACGTCGACACACGGCTGCGCAAGCTCGCCGCGGGCGAGTTCGACGCGATCGTCCTCGCCGCCGCCGGGCTCGCCCGCCTCGGCCGCGCCGACGAGGGAGTCCCGCTGTCCGAGCTGTCGCTGGTTCCCGCCGCCGGCCAGGGCTGTCTCGCGCTCGAGGCGCGCAGCGGCGACGACGCCACCCGCAAGCTGGCCTGCCGTCTCACCGACCCGCACGCCTTCGCCTGCGTGACCGCCGAGCGAATGCTCACGATGGCGCTCGGCGCGACCTGCAACACGCCGGTCGGTGCCCACGCGACGATCGTCAACCACTCCTTCATCGAGCTGAACGCCTTCGTCGGCACGCCCGACGGCAAGCAGTGGGTCCGCGACGACGTCCGCGGCATGGCCGAGGACCCCCGCTCGGTCGGCCTCGACGCCGCCAACCGCCTCACCGCCGCCGGCGCGCCCGGCATCCTGGCCGCCGCCGAGCGGTATGTCACCGAAGCCTAGAATTTCGTTCTAGAACGATGTTCCAGTCGTTCGAGAGGTAGCGTTGGCCCGGATGGCGGAACCCGGGATCGTCTACCTCGTCGGAGCCGGTCCGGGCGACCCGGGGCTGATGACGCGGCGGTCGCTGGAGCTGATCGCGGAGGCCGACGCGATCCTCTACGACCGGCTGATTCCCGCCGACGCGCTCGACGGCGCGCGGCCGGATTGCGAGCTGCGCTATGTCGGCAAGGCCCCGGGGGACGTGGCGATGAGCCAGGAGGACATCGGCGCGCTGCTCGTCGAGCTGGGACTGGCGGGCAAGCGGGTCGTGCGGTTGAAGGGCGGCGATCCGTTCGTCTTCGGGCGCGGCGGCGAGGAGGGCGAGGCGCTGCGCGCGGCGGGCGTGCCGTTCGAGGTCGTGCCGGGAATCACCGCGGGTGTCGCGGCAGCGGCGTATGCCGGGATCCCGGTGACGCATCGCGATGTCGCGTCGGGGGTCGCGTTCGTGACCGGGCATCAGGCGCCGGAGAAGGGCCGCGAGCGCGCAGCCGGCGGCAACGACGCCGACCGCCCGCACAGCGACGTCGACTGGCATGGCCTCGCCGCCTTCCCCGGGACGCTCGTCTTCTACATGGGGGTGAAGAACCTGCCGCTGATCGCCGACGCGCTGATCGCGGCGGGACGCGACCCCGCCGAGCCGGCGGCGGTCGTGCGGCGCGGCACGCTGCCCGACCAGCAAACCGTGACCGGCCCCCTGGCGGACATCGCCGAGCTGGTCGCCGAGGCCGGGCTGAAGGCGCCGGCGATCACGGTGATCGGCCCGGCGGTCAGGCTGCGCGACACGCTGGCCTGGCTCGAGCGGCGGCCGCTGCACGGCAAGCGCGTCGCGGTCACGCGTGCGCGCGCGCAGGCGAGCGGGCTGGCAGCGCGGCTGCGCGAGCTCGGCGCCGAGGTGGTCGAGACGCCGGCGATCCGGATCGAGCCGCGGCCGGTGGCGGGCGAGATCGCTGCGGCGATCGACGCCCTCGGCGACTACGCCGTCGTCTGCTTCACGAGCACCAACGGCGTCGGGCTCTTCTTCGCCGCGCTGGCCGAGCGGGACCTAGATGCCCGCGCGCTGGCCGGATCGACCGTGGCGGCGATCGGGCCGGGCACAACGCGCGAGCTGGAGCAGCATGGCGTGCGCGCCGACGTCGTGCCTTCCCGGTCGGTCGCGGAGGCGCTGGTCGAGGCGCTCGCGGACACGCCGGTCGAGGGGAGGCGCGTGCTCGTCGCGCGTGCCGCGGCGGGCCGCGACGTGCTCCCGGACGCGCTGCGCGAGCGCGGCGCGGAGGTCGATGTCGTCGCCCTCTACGACACCGTCGTGGAGCCGCTGTCGAAGGAGCAGCGCGCTGCGCTGGCGAACGTGGACTATGTGACGTTCACCTCGGCCTCGTCGGTACGGAACCTGCTGACCTCACTGGGCGAGGGAGAGCCGCTTGGGCGGGCCCGGATCGTGTCGATCGGCCCGATCACCACCGCCGCGGCGCGCGAGCTGGGCCTCGAGGTGGACGTCGAGGCCGAGCGGCATGACGTCGACGGGCTGGTCGCGGCGCTGATCGCGGACGCGAGCGG
>DASTKX010000093.1:0-2477 GCA_035715585.1 Thermoleophilaceae bacterium | reverse complement strand
GGCCAGCCTGACCCGCCGCAAGTTCGCGGTCGCACGGCGGGCGAGCCAGCGACGGCGCGGCACGACCGTTCGCTTCACGCTCTCCGAGGCGGCGCGCGTCGAGCTGACGGTGCTGCGCAAGGTCAAGGGTCGCCGCTCCGGTGGCCGCTGCAAGCAGCGCGCGCAGAAGGGACGACGTTGCACGATCGCGCGCACCGTCGGGCCGCTGCCGCAGCGCGCCGGCCGCAAGGGCGACAACTCGGTCCGGTTCCTCGGGCGGGTGCGCGGGCGAGCGCTGACGCCCGGCGCCTACGTCCTGCGACTGAGCGCCACCGACGCGGCCGGCAACCGCTCGCAGCCGAAGGCGCTGAGGTTCAGCGTCGTGTCGCCGCCACGCAAGCGGTAGCCGGCGCTTGGGCGTCGGTCACTTGCCAGGTGCCGGTTGGCGTCGTAAGGTCTTCGTCGATGCCTGCTGGCGGCAATAAGACGCTGGTCCTCGCGGCGATGATCTTCGCCGTGTCGATGACCTTCATCGACCAGACGATCGTCGCGCTGGCGATCCCCGAGCTGCAGAAGGACCTCGGGCTGTCGGCGACCGGGACGCAGTGGATCATCAACGCCTACCTGCTGTCGCTGTCGGCGCTGTTCGCCTTCGGAGGGCGGCTAGCCGACATCGCGGGCCACCGGCGGATGGTGGTCGTCGGCGTGGTCACCTTCTCCGGCGCCTCCGCACTCTGCGGCGCCACGCCGACCGGCGACGTCGCCGAGGCGTGGATGATCTTCTTTCGCGTCGTCCAGGGCGCGGGCGCCGCGATGATGATTCCCGCCGCGCTGGCGATCGTCGTCTCGACGTTCCCGATCGGCGAGCGCGGCAAGGCGCTCGCGCTGTTCTTCGGCATCACCGGCGCGCTGACCGCGGTCGGCCCGCTCGCCGGCGGCTACCTGACCGAGTGGACCTGGCGCTCGATCTTCTGGGTCAACGTCCCCGTCGCGATCATCGCCTTGATCCTGACGGCGCGCGCGAAGCCGTCGAACGAGCGCAGCCCGGCGCCGATCGACTGGGTGGGCGCCGGCCTGATCGCCTCCGGCATGGCGCTCGCGGTGCTCGGCCTGCAGCAGGCGAGCCAGTGGGGCTGGGGCAGCGTCGCGACGATCGGCTGCATCGTCGCCGGCGTGGTGCTGCTGGCGGCGTTCGTGCGCTACGAGCTGCGCGTCGCGCATCCGCTGATCGACGTGCGGATCTTCCGCAACCGCGGCTTCTCTGCCGCCAACGGCGTGCTGTTCCTCCTGATGATGGTCTTCATCTCGGTCTTCTTCTTCACGAGCATGTACGCCCAGATCTCACTCGGCGAGGACGCGTCGGCGGCCGGCCTCTACCTGCTCGTCTTCTTCGGCGGCTTCGGGGTCGCGTCGCAGTGGAGCGGCCGGATCTACGACGCCAAGGGCGTGCGCGCGGCAGCTCTCCCCGGCTGCGCGCTGGCGGCGGTCGGCTTCTATCTCTGGGCCGGCAGCCTCGACGACTTCAGCCTCGGCGACCAGTGGATCTACATCGTGATGGCCGGCGCGGGCGTCGGCTTCGTCCTCGGACCGACGAGCACCGACGCCCTCAACCGCGTCGCGAGCAACCGCTACGGCGAGGCGACCGGGATCAACCAGACGCTGCGCAACTTCGGCGCGAGCATCGGCCTGGCCGTCCTCGGCACGATCCTGATCAACCAGAACCGGTCGAACATCGAGAGCTCGCTCGGCGAGCTCGGCGTGCCGAAGGCGCGCGCCGATCAGGTCGCCGACTCGCTATCGCAGTCGGGCGCCGGCGCTCAGTCGGGATCGTTCGGCGACGCGACCGGCCGGGCCGCGCAGCGCGCCTTCGAGGCCGTCCAGCACGACTTCGCCCACGCGACCCAGACGGTCTTCTACGTGATGGCCGGGATCATGGTCTTCACCTACGTGGTCGCCCACTTCTGGCTGCCGAAGGATCGCGTCGAGGCGGTCATCGAGCCAGAGGGCGAGACCGCCGCAGCGCAGGGTTGACGGCGGCGAAGCGCCGCTGAGCGCGATCAGTCCGCGTCATCGACGCGGACCTCGTGCAGGCGGTGGCTGTCGACGTCGTAGACGAAGCCGCGCACGAGGTCGCGGTGGGGCACGAACTCCGAGCGCCGGACGCGCAGGATCGACTGGCGGACATCGGCGTCGGCGTCCGCGAACGACTCAATCGCGAACGCGGGCGCGATGCCGGTCGCCTCCTGCAGCTCGGCGCGAAAGCCGTCGTCGGTCAGCTTCTGCATGCCGCAGTCGGTGTGGTGGATCAGCATCACCTCGCGTGTCTCCAGCTTGCGCTGCGAGATCGCGAGCGAGCGGATCACGTCGTCGGTGATCACCCCGCCGGCGTTGCGCAGGACATGGGCCTCGCCGTGGCCGAGACCGAGCGCCGCGAAGACGTCGAGCCGCGAGTCCATGCAGGTGACGATCGCCAGCTTGCGCCGCGGCCGCACGTCGAG
>DASTKX010000092.1:0-2604 GCA_035715585.1 Thermoleophilaceae bacterium | reverse complement strand
GCGGCGAGCGGCGCTAGCTCCCGTCGTCGGCGAGGACCAGCTGCTCGCCGCGGCGCAGGAAGCGCGTCGCGAGAGCGACCGAGGACAGCATCGCGGTTGCCGCGAGAGCGATCTGGACGCTGACGATGCCCTCCTCGGACCAGTAGACATCGTCGAGCTCGAGTAGGAGGGCGGCCTCGTCGAGCGTCAGGCCCATGCCGGCGCCGAAGGGAATCGCGAGCCACGACTCGAGGCCCTCGCGGCGGGTGGCGATCGCGGCGGAGCCGGACAGGAAGGTCAGCAGGATCCCGGGGACGTAGTGGTGGATGTGGCGGCGGCCGACGATCACGTTGCGGAACGGCCCGAGCGAGCGGCGGTCGCGTAGCAGCGTCGTGACGCTACGAACCGTGATGAATGTGGTGACGAACGACGTGAAGAGGTTGAACAACGCGTTCTCGCGCGCCGGGACGTCGCGGTAGCCGCGCGTCGCGACGACGGCGGTCTCCGCGACCGCCTCGGCCGCCGCGAGCAGCGGCTCGTCGGAGTCCTTCGGCAGCGGCGCCGATCCGCGGTGCCAGACACGCGCGACCTCGCCGGCGATCACCGCGCCCGCGAGCGTGGTCGCCACACCGCCGAGGACGACCGTCAGACGGTCGGCGCGCAGGCCGCGACGGCGACGGCGGGCTAGGCCCACCGCTCCAGCAGGTCCTCGTCGGGAACCTCGCGGACAACGCGCGCCGGGACGCCCATCACGACCGCCCGCGCCGGAACGTCCTTCGTGACCACCGCGCCGGCGGCGACGAACGCCTCCTCGCCGATCTCGACGCCCGGCACCAGGACCGCGCCGCCGCCGACGCGGCACGCGCGACGCAGCGTGGCGCCGCGGAGCGCGTAGTCGGGACCGTGGCGGCCCATCGTGTCGTCGTTGGTCAGCGTGACGCCGGGCGCGACGAAGACGTCGTCCTCGATCGTCGAGAAGGCTGTGATGTAGCAGCCGGTCTGGATCCGGACGCGCTCGCCGACCGTCACGTCGTTGTCGACGGCCGAGCCGCGACCGACGACCGAGCCCGCGCCGATCGTGGCGCGCTCGCGGACCTGCGCCTGGTCGCCGACGATCGCGCCGTCGCCGATCGTCGCGCCCGCGACGATCACCGCGCCCGCGCAGATCGTCGCCCCGGCGCCGATCCGGGCCGGTTGCAGCTCGGAGCGCGAGGCGGTCGAGCGCGCGCCGAGCGCCAGCGGCTTGCCGACGACCGCGCCGTCCTGGAGCCGAGCGCCGGCGCCGACGACCGTCCCAGCGTGGATCGCGACATGGCCGCCGAGCTCGACGTCGTCCGGCAGCGTGACCCCCGCGCCGAGCAGCAGCCCCGGCGCGCGATCGGATGCGGTCAGGCCGCTCATCGCGCCCATCCCGGCGCCTGCCCGACGGCGCTCCGCTCAGACGGCGCCGACATCGCGGCGGCTCCCGTCGAGCGACTGCTGCAGCGCCTCCAGCACACGCACGACGCGCAGGCCGCTGTCGCCGTTGGAGCGCGGCGACTCGCCGTTGCGGATGCTGTCGACGAAGTGCGCGCACTCGATCCGCAGCGGCTCGTCGTTGGGGATGCTCGGGCTCGAGATGTCCCCGGAGCGCGTGATGTACTCGCCGTAGGAGGACGAGTCCTGATCGAAGCCCTTGTCGTAGACGGTCAGCTTGCGCTCGAGCTCCATGTCGTCGAAGGTCGCCATCTTCTTCGAGCCGACGACCGTGAAGCGGCGCTCCTTGTGCGGGTCGAGCCAGGAGAGGTGCAGGTGGGCGGCGAGGCCGGAGGGGAAGCGCATGTAGGCGAACACGACGTCCTCGATGCCGGGCTGCATGTAGCACTCGCCGGTGGCGCTCAGCTCGACCGGCTCCTCGCCGCCGGCGAGCCGCAGCACGACCGAGACGTCGTGGGCGCCGAGCGACCAGAGCGCGTTCTCCTCGGCGCGCAGCTTGCCGAGGTTGAGCCGGTTGCCGTAGATGTAGTGGATGTCGCCCAGCTCGCCGGAGTCGGCGATCGACTTCAGCGTCTCGAGGCCCGGGTGGTACTCGAGCAGGTGGCCGACCATCAGCACGCGGTCGGCGGCGCGCGCGGCGGCCACCGCGTCCTCGGCCTCCGCGACCGACTGGGCGAGCGGCTTCTCGACGAAGCAGTGCTTGCCGGCCTCGAGCACGCGGACGGCGAGCGCGGCGTGGGTCGGGACCGGCGTTGCGATCACGACAGCGTCGAGATCGGGGTCCGCGAGCAGCTCCTCGAGGTCGGCGCTGACGCGTGCGTCCGGGAATGCCTGGCCCCAGCGCTCGCGGGCAGCCTCCGACCCGTCGCAGATCCAGCGCAGCTCGGCCTGCGGCAGCCGGTCGAAGTTGCGCGCCAGGTTCGGCCCCCAGTAGCCGAGGCCGACGACCCCGACGGTGACCCGGCGCTCGCTCACAGCCGCACCAGGTTCGGCGCCTCGATGTGGCGGGTGCAGCCGCGGAAGTCGACGACGAGTGGGGTGGTGTCGACGATGTGTTGGAGGTCGATGTTGGGGTGGGCGGTGACGATGACTGCGACGTCGGCGTCTTGGAGGGCGGTGTCGAGCGGCTCGTTGGTTTGGTCGAGCGCT
>DASTKX010000091.1:0-2995 GCA_035715585.1 Thermoleophilaceae bacterium | reverse complement strand
CTGCTATCCCCAAGGCATGAACTTGCCACCGGTCGTGTCGCCGCAGGATTGGGACGCCGCTCGTCAGGAGCTGCTGGTCAGGGAGAAGGAGCTGACGCGCGCCCGTGACGCGCTGGCCGCCGAGCGCCGCCGAATGCCGCGGATGGCCGTCGAGAAGCAGTACCGCTTCGAGGGCCCGGACGGCTCGGCCAGCCTGCTCGACCTGTTCGAGGGACGCCGCCAGCTGATCGTCTACCGCTTCTTCTACGAGCCCGGCGTGTCGGGCTGGCCGGAGCGCGGCTGCGGCGGCTGCTCCTTCCTCGCCGACCAGGTCGCCCACCTCGCTCACCTCAACGCGCGCGACACCACGCTCGCGTTCGTCTCGCGTGCGCCGCAGCCGGACATCGAGCGCTGGAAGGCGCGGATGGGCTGGGAGATCCCCTGGTACACGCTCACCGACGACTTCGACGCCGACTTCGACGTCGCCGAGTGGCACGGCACCAACGCCTTCATCCGCGACGGCAAGGATGTCTTCCGCACCTACTTCGTCGACAGCCGCGGCGACGAGGCGATGGGCAGCACCTGGAGCTACCTCGACCTGACCGCGCTCGGGCGCCAGGAGCAGTGGGAGGACTCGCCGGAGGGCTATCCGCAGACCCCGCCCTACCAGTGGTGGAACCTCCACGACGAGTACGGCGCGGACTCCGCGCGCGGCTAGAGGCCGGCCAGCGCGCGGGCGCGCGCGAGGACGGCATCCGTCATCGGCTCGGTCAGGCGGCCGGTGAAGGTGTTCTGCTGGCTCGGGTGGTAGCAGCCGATCAGGGTGCGGCCTCCGGGGAGATGGGCCTCGGCGGCGTGGCCGAAGCGCGGTCGCGGCTGACGTCGACGTCCCGAGGAGTGGCCGGTCGCCGGCAGGGTTGCGGGCGGCTCGAGGTCGGCATGCAGGCGCAGCGCTGCATCCCACGCGAAGGCGCCGAGGGCGACCACGACTCGCACGGGCAGCAGCTCCAGCTCCGCGGCGGAGTAGGGAAGGCAGTTGTCGCGCTCCTCGGGCGTCGGCTTGTTGGCCGGCGGCGCGCAGCGGACCGCGGCGGCGACGAAGGCCCCGGTCAGGCACAGGTCGTCGTCGCGGTGCACGGACGTCGGCTGGTTGGCGAAGCCGGTGCGGTGCAGCGCGGCGAACAGCCAGTCGCCCGAGCGGTCGCCGGTGAAGACGCGGCCGGTGCGGTTGGCGCCGTGCGCGGCCGGCGCGAGGCCGAGGATGTACACCCGCGCCCCCGGATCGCCGAACCCCCGCGCCGGCTTGCCCCAGTACTCCTCGTCGCGGAACGCCGCCCGCTTCTCGCGCGCGACCAGCTCGCGCCACTCGACCAGCCGCGGGCAGCGACGGCATGACACGACGCGCCGCTCCAGCTCCGTCAGCTTGGTCTCGCGCGCTCCGACGCTCATGCCGGCGGCGGCACGTTCAGGCCTTCAGCTTGCGACCGCTGGTGAACAGCCATTGCGCCCAGAGGTAGCAGGGGATCGCGAGCGCGGCGGTGACTCCGAGCGACAGCCAGATGCTCACGTCCGCCGTTCCCAGGAAGCCGTAGCGGATCGCCTGGAGCATGTAGAAGATCGGGTTGAAGTGGGACAGCTCCTCCCAGGGGGACGAGAGCATGTCGACCGAGTAGAAGACGCCGCCCAGGAATGTCAGCGGCAGGATCACGATGTTCTGGATGAACGTGGTGTGGTCCCAGCTCTCGGCGTAGATGCCGACGACCGTGCCGAGCGACGCGAAGCCGAGCAGCGCCAGCGCGACCGCGAGCAGCAGGACCAGCGGTTGCTCGACCGGGACGCCGGTGATCGGCAGCGCCAGCGCGAGCAGCGCCACGGCGATCGCGAACCCGCGGAAGACGCCGCCGACGACGTAGCCCGCCGTCATCTGCCAGGGGTGCATCGGCGCCGACAGGACGTCGTTGATGAAGCGGTCCGAGCGGCCCTGGTAGATCGTCGACGCGTTGTTCGCGTAGGCCGCCTGGACCATCGCCATCGCGATCAGGCCGGGGACGATGAAGACCTCGTAGTCGACACCGTCGACCTGCTTGATCCGCCCGCCGAGCGACAGCCCGAAGACCAGGATGAAGAGGAACGAGGAGACGACCGAGGCGAGGATCGTCTGGCTCCAGAGCTTCGAGACGCGCAGCACCTCGCGGCGCGCCAGCCAGCCCATCGAGCGGTTGCCGTTCACGTGCCGGCCCCCATCGCCTTGACGTAGACGTCGGCGAGCGTGTCGGCGCCGTAGTGCTCGCGCAGGCCGTCGGCGCTGTCGCGCGCGATCAGGTGGCCGCCGCGGATCAGCGCGATCTCCTCGCACAGCTCCTCGGCCTCCTCGAGGTAGTGCGTGGTCAGCAGGATCGTCGTGCCCTCGGAGTGCAGCTGGCGGATGTAGCGCCACAGCTCGAGCCGCAGCTCGAAGTCGACGCCGGCGGTCGGCTCGTCGAGGATCACCAGCCGCGGCCGGTGCATCAGCGCGCGGGCGAGCAGCAGCCGGCGGCGCTGGCCGCCGGACAGCTTCGGCGTTCGCACACCGCGCTTGGCGCGCAGGTCGAAGGCCTCGATCATCTCGTCGGCGCGCGCCTCGGCCTCGTCGCCGGTCATGCCGAAGTAGCCGCCGTGGTAGATCAGCGTCTCCCTGACCGACAGGAAGCGGTCGAGGTTGATGTCCTGCTCCGCGAGGCCCGTCCAGCTACGCGCTTTCAGCGACTTCGCCGGCTCTCCGAAGATCAGGACCTCGCCCTCGGTCACGCGAATCAGGTTGCAGATCGCGCTGATCAGCGTCGTCTTGCCGGCGCCGTTCGGGCCGAGCAGGCCGAAGAAGGCGCCGTCGTGGACCTCGAGGTCGAAGCCCTCGACGGCGAGCGTGCCGTCGTCGTAGCGCTTGGTGAGTCCGCGGACCTGGAGCGCGGGCGGGGCGGAGTCGTGCACTTACGAAAGGTTACTTGCCGGTCAAGGCGCGGCCATACTGGCGCTCGTA
>DASTKX010000090.1:0-3469 GCA_035715585.1 Thermoleophilaceae bacterium | reverse complement strand
GTCAGCTCGGTCTTCTTCATGAAGCAGATCGCGCTCGGCGTCGCGCTCGGCGTGATGCTCGACGCGACGATCGTCCGCGCCCTGCTCGTCCCTGCGCTGATGCGCCTGTTCGGCGAGTGGAACTGGTGGGCGCCCGGCCCGCTGCGCCGCTTCCAGGCCCGTTTCGGGATCCGCGAGGGCGAGCCGGAGCCGGCCCCCGCCAGCGCCGGCGGCTGACCGCGCCGGCGCGCGATCTCACAGCCGCGCCGTCTGCGACGTTGTAGGGGTATGGCGGCGAACCTCTACACGACGGTCGACAGCCCGATCGGCGAGCTGCTGCTGACCGGCGACGGCCACGCTCTGCACGGCCTCTACATGCAGGCCGGGCGCCCGAAGAGGATCCGCCCCGAGTGGGAGCGCTCCGACGAGGCCTTCGCCGCCGTCGCCCAGCAGCTCGCCGAGTACTTCGCCGGCGAGCGCCGCGAGTTCGACGTCCCGCTCGTCCTGAACGGCCCGCCATTCCAGCGCCAGGCCTGGCACGCGTTGCGCGAGATCCCCTACGGCGAGACCGTCAGCTACGGCGAGCAGGCCCGCCGCATCGGCCAGCCCGACGCGGCCCGCGCGATCGGCGCAGCCAACGGCCAGAACCCGATCGCCGTCATCGTCCCCTGCCACCGCGTCATCGGCGCCGACGGCTCGCTCACCGGCTTCGGCGGCGGCCTCGAGCGCAAGCGACTGCTGCTCGACCTCGAGGCCGACGCCGTCAGCGGCGCCATGCGTCTGCAAGTCTGAATCCGCGCGGCGCGGCTCGCCTGATGCGACACTGGCTCGATGGGACGCCTCGACGAGCTCGATCTGTCGCTCGCGCTGTCCCGCTCGGAGGAGGCGGAGCGGCTCGCGGCGGGCCACCGCAAGCTGCTGGCCTTGCGCCTGGCGCTCGGCGGGAAGCTCGGCGAGGGGGAGATCGGACCGCCGGTCTGCGTCCTCTTCGAGGGCTGGGACGCGTCGGGCAAGGGCGGCGTGATCAAGCGGCTGGTCGCGCCGCTGGATCCGCGCCACGTTCGCGTCGCCCAGTTCGCGGCGCCGACCCCGGACGAGAAGCGCCACCACTTCCTTTGGCGCTTCTTTCCGGCGCTGCCGGGCTGGGGCGGGATGGCCGTCTTCGACCGCTCCTGGTACGGCCGCGTGCTGGTCGAGCGCGTCGAGGGCTTCGCGTCGGTCGAGCAGTGGGAGCGCGCCTATGACGAGATCGCGAGCTTCGAGCGCTCGCAGTGCCTCGAGGGCACGATCATGGTCAAGTTCTGGCTCCACATCTCCGACGAGGAGCAGCTGCGTCGCTTCGAGCGGCGCGCCGACGATCCGCTCAAGCGCTGGAAGCTGACCGACGAGGACTGGCGCAATCGCGAGAAGCGCGCCGACTACACGCGTGCCGTCGAGGACATGCTCGCCCGTACCGACCACGAGCTGGCGCGTTGGCAGCTGATCGAGGCCGACTCGAAGCGCTTCGCGCGCGTGAGGGTGCTCGAGACGGTGATCGACGAGATCGAGCGCGGCATGCGCGAGCGTGGCTTCCACCCGCCGGCGGAGCTCGACTAGGTGCTGGGAAAGACCTGAGCGGTGGCGCTGCTGGTCTGGCCCGCCCGCTACGGTGCCCGCGTGCCGTCACGAATTTCCGTCGGCGTCGCTCTCGCGCCTGTCTGCCTGCTAGTCGGCGGCGCGCCTGCGCTGGCCCAAGGGACGTCGCCGCCGCCGATCGCCTCTCCAGAGACCGAGGTCGAGCCCGAGCCGAAGCACCAGCGGCTTTGGTTCGCGGCGCCGCGCCGCGGCGCCGTCGGTCGTCCCTTCGAGCTGGCCGTCCGGCGCAGCTCGCGCAACCGCGAGGGGCGCTATGTGACGAAGCTATGCGTCGCCCCGCCGGCACTCGGCTGGACCTGCCGCAAGCTGGTGTTGCGCGACGGCGTCCGGCGGGCCGAGGAGCGGTTGCGTGCCGAGGCGCCTGGCCGCTGGCTATGGGAGGTCCGTAACGGCAAGCAGCGGATTCGCCGTGCCACGCGGGTCGCGCCGCGCGGCCGGCTGAACGTGCTCGTCACCGGCGACTCGATGGCGCAGATCTTCGACCACTACATGGCCGACGGCCTCGGTGGGCGGGCGGCGGTGCGCAGCGAGGCGCACATCAGCACCGGGCTGTCGAAGCCGTCGATGCTCGACTGGGTCGCCAATGCGCGCTCGCAGGCGCGGCGCGTACGGCCTGACGTGACCATCGTCTTCATCGGGGCCAACGACGGCTTCCCGATGCCGACGCCGGCGGGCGCGACAGCTCCCTGCTGCGACAGCGCCTGGACCAAGGAGTACGCCCGCCGCGCCGCCCAGATGATGCGCTCCTACCGCCGCGGCGGGCGTGGCCGCGTCTACTGGCTGACGCTCCCGGCCCCGCGCGGCGGCAGCTTCCGCGCCGTCTTCGGCCCGGTCAACGCCGCGATCCGTCGCGCCGCGCGCGAGGTCCGCGGCGCCCGCGTCGTCCCGATCGACCGCGTCTTCACGCCCGGCTTCGTCTACCGCGACACCCTCATGTGGGGCGGCCGCTCGGTCCAAGTCCGCCAGGGCGACGGCGTCCACCTCAACAACGCCGGCGCTTCGATCGCCGCCCAGAAGACGATCGCCCGCATGCGCGCCAACCGCATCCTCTAGACCGGCGCCACGTGAGCGGTGGCGTGGAACACGTCGTCGGGATCCCACTCGGCCTTGACGGCCGCTAGCCGCTCGTAGGCGCCGGCAGCGAACGCGGCGCGGGCGCGCTCGCCGCCCTCGTCGCCGAGGAAGTTCGAGTAGGCGGCGCCGGTCGCCCATGGCGCCAGCACGTCGCGGTAGCCGCGGCCAAGCGCGATCATCGTGTCGTCGTCGGCGGGGTCCTCCCAGAGGAAGAGCGGGTGGACGACGAAGCGCGCGTCGCGGCCGGCGATCGCCGAGCCCTCGGCGCCGCGCGCGACCGCGCCGCCCCAGGCTGCGATGAACAGCTGTGCCGGACCGGCCGGCATCCCCAGCGACCGCTCGTGGATCACGTCGATCGCTCCAGCCGGCAGGTCCTCGAGATGCTCGACGGTCCAGTAGTTGCGGTAGCCGGGCGGGTCGTCGAGCGAGCACTGGAAGTCGGCGTAGGCGGTCGGCTCGAAGAAGTCGGCGGCCGGCGGCCCGAACGCGCGGATCGCGCGCAGCGCGGCCTCGCCCTCGTCCAGCGGCCCGGCGTACATGCCGGCGATCGCGAACGCCGGCCGCCCGCGCAGCTCGGCCGGGATCTCCGGCTCGTCGGGACCGGTCAGGTAGATCGCCGCCAGGCTCAGTCCCTCGGGCGCGTCGCGCATCGTGTCGCGGTAGAGCGCCAGCAGCTCGCGGCCGCGTTCGGCGGGGTGGAGGACGAGCCCCGCCAGCACCTCCGGCCCGACCGGGTGCAGGGCCAGCTCGATCGCCGTCACGACGCCGAAGTTCGCCCCGC
>DASTKX010000089.1:0-2878 GCA_035715585.1 Thermoleophilaceae bacterium | reverse complement strand
CCAAGCAGCTCGAGGTGATCGCGACCCGTGGCCCCCGCCTCGCCGACCTCGCGCACGACCGTGTCGGAGTCGGCCGCGCCGGGGTCCGGCAGGTTCGGGAGCGACGCGAGCGCGCCGTCGAGCTCCTCCTCGGCCGCCTTCAGCTCGGCGTCGAGCTGCTTCTGGCGCTCGCCGACCGCCTTGACCGCGGCGATCGCCTCGGAGGCGTCGCCGCCGCCGCGCTGCAGCTCGCCAATCTGCTTGCTCGCCGCGTTCTTCTCGGCGCGCAGCCCCTCCAGCTCGGGCAGGATCGCGCGCCGCCGCTCGTCGAGCTCCAGCACCCGCGCCAACCGCTCGTCCGAGCCGTCGCCGCGACGCGCGAGCGCCGCCCGCGCCTCCTCGGGAGCGGAGCGGATCGCCTTCAGGTCGAGCATGCCGGACCCGCTACGGGGTCTGCTCGCCGGAGCCCTGCACGTCGGTGCCCTCGCCGCGCTCCTCGCCGGAGTACTTCTCGAGGAAGTCGGCGACCTTCTCGGCGTCCTCGCCGACGACGATGTTCGCCGGCATGATCGCGCCGGAGAAGCCGCCGTTGCGGATCGCGTAGAGCGCGTCGTCCCTGTTGACCTTGCGGACGTTGAAGTTCGGACCGTTGGTCCGCTCGCCGCCGGCGAGCTGGCCCTCGGGCTTCGAGCCATAGGAGTTGGCGCGCTTGAAGGTGTGGCAGCCGGAGCAGCGCTCGTTGAACAGCACTGCGCCCTCGCGGTTCGCCTCGTTGACGTCGATCTCGCCCTGGGCGCAGCCGGAGACGCCCAGGAGGGCGGCGACGGCGACTGCGTAGAGGCCTCTGCGGGCGCGAATGCGAGTGGTGGGGCGCGTCACGGCGGGCGCATAGTATCCGCCGCCCCATGACGATGCCCCTCGGACGCACCCTCTGCCTCGTCGGCGCCGTGCTCGGACTGGCCGGATGCGGGGGCTCGGAGGAGCCGCCGGACCTGCCAGCGACCGTCCCCGCGGGGCAGCCGCTGACCGTCGACGCCAAGGAGTACTTCTTCTCTCCGAACCGCGTGACGTTGCAGGGCGCGCCGCGCAAGGGGACCGCTCAGCGGATCGAGCTCGACAACGTCGGCACGCTCGCCCACAACATCGAGATCCTCGACGGCGACGACGTCGTCGGCCGGCTGCGCAGCTTCCCCGCTGGCCAGCAGCGCGGCCTGACCGTCGACCTCCCGCCCGGCGACTACCGCTTCATCTGCACCGTCGCCGACCACGACGAGAAGGGCATGCGCGGCACCATCAAGGTGCGTTAGGCGAGCGCCTTGGAGAAGCGCAGCAGGCTGCCGTCGCCGGTGGAGCTGATGTGGACCTCGTCCATCATCAGCGTCAGCAGCTCGAGGCCGCGGCCGCTCTCGTCGTCGATCGTCGCGCGGTTCAGCGGCGCGACGAAGGTGCCGCTGTCGCGCACTTCGAAGATCAGCGAGCCGTCGGACTCGAAGGCTGCGATCCCGATCTGGTCGCCGTTGCCCTGCGAGCCGTGCTCGATCGCGTTGGCGACCGCCTCGCTGATCGCCAGCTTGACCTGGTAGCAGCCGGCGTCATCGAGGCCGGCCTGCTCCGCGGCGCGGTGCGCCCACTCCCGCGCCTCGCCGAGGCGCTCGGGATCTGCGTCGATCGTCATCGATTGCTCCTCGAACAAGGGATCGGGCGGGGTTGCGGCAAGCTTTCCCATTACTTCGCCTAACGAATCGCGAGGCCAGAAGTTACGGCGCTCAAGCGCCTGTCTGGTATGCGCGCAGAGCCAAGGTCAAGATCATCAGGACCCCGATCGTCATCACGCCCATCTCGGCCAATGCCACCCGGCGCGCGATCACGATCTGCTCCGACCGCTCGATGCCGTCGATGTCGACGTCCTCGAGCTCGCGCTGGGCAACGCCGACGCGCATTCCCTCGCTGAACAACGTGATCGCAAGCGGCGCGAAGCCGTAGACGGCGTGCAGGCTGTCGGGCGCGCGCATGCCCTGGGCCAGGAGGCCGAATCCGATCAGCGCCTGGACGACCACAGACGCCTGCGCGACGCGCAGCAGGTACCAGAACCAGACCGACGGATCCTTGCGCAGCCAGGCCACGGCGCCCCATACGCCGGCGACCCCGTTGGTCGCCAGCACCGCGATCCCAACGACCATGTGTACCTGGCTCAGAAGGCCCCTCCGCTAGCGCCCATTCGCACTATGTAGCAAGTCCGCACAAACCTCGTTATACATCCGTGCCCCAGTGCTTAGCGCCTACCTCCCCGCCCTCGTCTTCCTCGCCCTCGGAATCACCGTCGGCGTCGTCTTCACGCTGGCCAACAACGTCCTCGGCCCACGGCGGCCGAACAAGACCAAGAGCGAGCCCTACGAGTGCGGCCTGCCGTCGGACGTCCAGAAGAGCTTCCGCTTCGGAATCAGCTTCTACCTGATCGCGATGCTGTTCATCCTGTTCGACATCGAGGTCGTCTTCCTCTATCCGATCGCCGTCCAGCTCGAGGCGGTCGGCGTCTTCGCGCTGGTCGAGACGGCGATCTTCATCGCGCTGCTGTTCGTCGCCTTCGGGTACGTCTGGCGGAGGGGAGCGCTCGAGTGGAAGTAACGCGGACACCCGCAGCCCCCCTCGAGTCGCCGGAGGCGTTCCGGGCGAAGCAGCTCAGCGCCCAGCAGATGCTGCGCGGCGACCTCGACGGTCGCGCGCTCGACGAGTACGTCGAGGAGCGCGTGATGCTGACGACGCTCGAGAAGGCCCAGAACTGGGCGCGCCGCAACGCCTGCTGGCCGCTCGGCTTCGGCCTCGCCTGCTGCGCGATCGAGATGATCACCGTGATCGGCTCGCCGCGCAACGACATCTCGCGCTTCGGCGCCGAGGTCGT
>DASTKX010000088.1:0-3592 GCA_035715585.1 Thermoleophilaceae bacterium | reverse complement strand
GGGCGGAAGCCGGCTCGATCGCAATCTCGACGGGACGATCGACGATCCCGGCGCCGCTGTGCTCGACCGCGCCTGGACAGGCATCGCCGACGCTGTGCTGACGCCCGTGCTCGGACCGCTGACGGCCGATCTGGCACGGATCGTCAACCGCGACAACGCGGCCGGCCCACGCGGCAGCGCCTACGGATCGGGTTGGTACGGCTATGTCGACAAGGACCTGCGCAACCTGCTCGGGCGCAAGGTCGAGGGCCGCTTCAGCCGCCGCTACTGCGGTGGCGGCAGCCTCGTCGCTTGTCGCGCCTCGCTCTGGGCGGCGGTCAAACAGGCCGGCGACGGTCTGGCAACGACCCAGGGCGGCAATCCGGCGGCTTGGCGCTCGAACGCCAACGCCGAGCGGATCGTCTTCCAGCCAGGGCTGCTCGGCCCGTCCAACACGATGCGCTGGACCAACCGCCCGACCTTCCAGCAGGTGATCTCGTTCGCGGGGCACCGTCGCCGGCCATGAGAACCTCGTGCGCACTCGGCAGAGCCGAGCGCTTCGCCTGGGAGTTGCGGCTCACATAGAGTCCCGCGCCGTGAAGTTCGAGAAGTGGAACGCGCTGGGCAACGACTACGCCATCGTCGAGGCGCGGGCGCTGCCGTTCGAGCTGACCCCCGGCCGGGTCCGCGCGCTCTGCGCGCCACACAGCGGCGTCGGCGCCGATGGCGTGCTGCTGCTCGACCAGCCGACGGAGCCCGGCTTCGTCGCCTCGCTGCGGATCTTCAATCCCGACGGATCGGAAGCCGAGCTGTCCGGGAACGGCGTGCGCGAGGCCGTGATGTACCTGCGCCGCTCCGGCTGGACCGACAACGACAGCTTCGGCATCCAGACCGCCGCCGGCGAGATCCGCCCGCGGATCACGGGGCCGACGACCTGCACCGTCGACATGGGACGGGCGACGCTGCGCAGCGACAGCTTCCCGTCGGGCGGCGACGACGGCCGCGCCACGCTGACCGCCAACGGTCGCGACTACGACTTCCAGTTCGTCTCGATCGGCAATCCGCAGTGCGCGATCGAATGGCCCGACGGCTTGGAGGATCTCGATCTGCCGGTGATTGGACCCGCGATCGAGCACCACGAGCTGTTTCCCAATCGAACGAACGTCTCGTTTTGGCGGCGTGAGTCAGACAACGAGATCACCGCACGGATCTTCGAGCGCGGCGTCGGCGGGACGATGTCGTCCGGCACCGGCGCGACCGGCGCCGCCGTAGCGGCCGTGCTGCGCGGCCTCGACAGTCCCGTCACCGTCCATCTCGACGGCGGCGACCTCGAGGTCGAGGTGGGGGAGGACCTGCACGTCAACTTGACCGGCTGGGCAGTGCCCGTCTACGCGGGTGAGCTGAGCCCTGAATTCCTGGAGGCATTGAGCGAGGCATGAAGACGAGCGCGCGGCTGGACCGACTTCCCCCGTACCTGTTCGCAGAGCTGGAGCGCAAGATCGCCGAGAAGAAGGCCGCCGGCATCGACGTGATCAGCCTCGGCATCGGGGATCCCGACACGCCGACGCCGCCGCTCGTCGTCGACGCACTCGCCAAGGCGGCCGCCGACCCGGGGACGCACCAGTACCCGTCGAACCGCGGCCGCGCCGAGCTTCGGCAGGCGTTCGCGGACTTCTACGCCCGCCGCTTCGGGGTGACACTCGACCCGGAGACGGAGATCGTCCCGGCGCTCGGCGCCAAGGAGTGCGTCTTCAACATCAACCTCGCCTTCCTCGACCCGGGCAGCGTCGCGCTGGCGGCCGACCCCGGCTACCCGGTCTACACCGGCGGGCCGCTCATCGCCGGCGCCGAGAGCGTCCTGATGCCGCTGGTCCCGGAGCTCGGCTTCGTCCCCGACCTCGAGGCGATCCCGCTCGAGGCGCGCGAGGCCGCGCGGCTGATGTACCTCAACTACCCGAACAACCCGACCGGCGCCGTCGCTCCGGAGGGCTTCTTCGAGCAGGTCGTCGAGTTCGCCCGCGCGCACGACATCCTCGTCGTCCACGACGCCTCGTACACCGAGACGACCTTCGACGGCTACTTCGCGCCCAGCTTCCTCGAGACGCCCGGCGCCAAGGAGGTCGGCGTCGAGATCTTCTCGCTCTCCAAGGGCTACAACATGACCGGCTGGCGGACGGCCGCGATCGTCGGCAACGCCGAGGCCGTCGCCGCCTACTGGAAGCTGAAGACGAACATCGACTCAGGCATGTTCGAGGCGATCCAGCTCGCCGCCGTCGAGGCGCTCTCCGAGCAGGGCGACGAGATCGCCCGTGACATGAGCGCGGTCTACGCCCGCCGGCGCGACCTCGTCGTCGAGGCGTTGCGCGCGATCGGCGTCGACGTCCGCTCGCCGCAGGGGACCATCTACGTCTGGGCGCCGGTCCCCGACGGCCACACCTCGGCCTCCTACTGCGAGCTCGTGCTCGAGGAATCCGCCGTCGTGGTCTCGCCCGGCGGCGCCTACGGCCCCAACGGCGAGGGCTTCTTCCGCATCTCGCTCACCGTGCCCGACGATCGCCTCGCCGAGGCGATGGAGCGGCTGCGCGCGAGTCTCGGGGGCTAGCGACGCGGGCGCTCGCCGATACGTAGTTGACGCCCTTTCCGAGCGGGGTCTTGGCGACTATGCTCCGCCACTATGGGGATGAAGCGGTTTCGCGTGCCTATGGTGATTCTCGGCGCGCTTATCGTCACTGGCGCCCTCCTCATGGCGGGCTGCGGGGACGGCGACGACGAGCCTGCTTACTGCTCGAACGTGAGCGAGCTCGAGGAGTCGGTCGGAGAGATCGGCGAGGTCAATCTCGAGACCAACGCCATTGCCACCCTGCAGGACGACCTGCGAACGGTCCGCAGCAACGCCAACGAGGTTGTGAGCTCGGCGAAGGAGGACTTCCCGAGCGAGACCAACGCGGTGGAGTCAGCTGTCTCGACACTCTCGACGACGATCGAGCAGCTACCCCCGTCCCCAACGGCCCAGCAGCTACTGCCGCTGGCTGCCGAGATCAGCGCCGTCGTGACCGCGGCGAAGGACCTTGTGAACGCCACTCAATCGGCCTGCGATTGAGGTAAAGGCCCGGCCCGATGGTCAGCTGGCGGCGAGCGTGTCGCGCAGGCCGGTGTCCAGGTCGCGCGGGGAGAAGCCGAGCTCGCGGCGGGCCTTGGCGTCGGTGGCCCAGTAGGTGACGCCGTCGGAGCTGGCGATCAGCTCGCGGAGGTTGGGTGGGAAGCCCAGCATCGGGCCGACGAGCGGGCCTAACGGGGCTGAGGCCTTGAGGATGAAGCCGGGCATCGTGAAGCGCGGCGGCTTGCGGCCGGCGATCGCGGCGACCTTGTCGATCAGCTCGCCGATCGTCGACTTCTCCGCCGAAAGGACGTAGGACTCGCCGAACTGACCCTTGTCGAGCGCCAGGACGATTCCGGCGGCGATGTCCTCGACGTGGCAGAACATGAAGCCGGCCTCAGGGAACATCTTCGCCGGCAGCTTGCCGGTGCGCGCCTGCTCGACCATGTTGCCGACCTCGGAGTGGTCGTTGGGGCCATAGACGCCGCCCGGCTGGACGATGACGATCGGCGCGCC
>DASTKX010000087.1:0-6006 GCA_035715585.1 Thermoleophilaceae bacterium | reverse complement strand
ATGGTAAGGAAGGGGTCTCCGGTTCGAGTCCGGACGAGGGCTCTGTTGCGGCGGCCGTGGACGCCAATGAGTCCATAGGATTACGCGGATGGGGTTCTTCGAGTTGCCGCCGCCCGAGCCGAAGCGTCGTCGAAGGCGCCGTCGGCGCAAGCTGGAGAACGACGCGTGGTCCCCACCCTCGATCTACTTGCCGCGCTATCTGCAGCGCGACCTCGTTCTTGCGTCGAACGATGAGGTAGCGATCGTCATCCAGGGGATCGCCTGCTATCCGAACGGCTTCACCTTCGAGCTGCGTACCGTGACTCGGTTCGAGCCCGATGAAGACGACGAGTCGGGGCGGTACTTCGGTCTCTTGGGAGCGGGACGCGCCCGCGGCAACGGCGAGGTTCCGCCCGAGCAGCTTCGCTTTGGCTTGTTGTTCAGCGACGGCTCCAAGGGCACGACGCTGGACCTTTGGAACGGATGGCCGAACGACGAGGACCAGGGAGTTCGTCTGCATCAAGGCAGCGGGGGCGGGGGTAACGGCGAGCAGTACTCCAACTTGTGGGTGACTCCGCTACCGCCCGAAGGGCCCGTCGAGTTCGTTTGCGAGTGGCCCTTCTTTGGCATCGAGGAGACCCGACGCCGTATCGAGGGCTCGCAATTCATCAAGGCCGCCGCGAAGTCCAAGCCGATCTTCTAAGTGTGGAGGGTGATCGGCTCAGCGGGACGGTGTTCATCGCCGAGCAAGAGGATCCCGACGATCTGTTCATGCTGACCGGCTTGTTCGCCGGCCATCTCGAGCGTGACGACGATCTCGCCGACGAGTTTGAAGACCTGTCGGCCGACGAGGCGATTGCCTGGGGACGCGAGCGCGCCAGAGTCGTCCTGATCCGAACCGGAGATTCGGACTACTACTCCGCTGGGGTCGAGAACCCGGACCAGTTTCCGGAGTGGCCTTCGTCCGCCTTGGCGCTTGCGCGTCGGCGAGTGCGCGGCTTTGAGGCGCTGGACAACACGGTGGACGACCCACCGGTCTTGTGGGACGTGCGAGTCGAGGCGAAGTCACCTGGGCTCGGCCGTGTCAAGCCTTTTCGCGACGCTGTCCACGCGCATCCGATGACGCGTGACGTCCAGGCTCCAGCGCCCGGCTACCGGCGGGCATCGGCCGCGTTCCTGCTTGAGGCGTCCACACTCGAGCAGGCCCGGGAGTTTGCCGACGAGATCGTCCAGCAAGGGCTACGGGCCCTGGGACCGAGATTTCCCAGGCGACGCAAGGCAGCCATCGTGAGTGGCTATGAGGTCTACCCCTATCGCCCGGGGGAAGACGTGGATGGCCCCGGGGTCCTCCACTAGCGCGACAACGGCCTCCTCGTGGAGCATTTTGGCAACTGAGAACGCAAGCAAGTCCAACTACTGACGACCCAAGAGAGAGCAGAGATGCTGCGCGTTGCTGGGGTTGGGGGAACCCCGCTAGTCAGCTATTTTGGGCCGTTCGTGCAGCGCTCCACCGATGGACGCAGGGCGCTCTAAGGGCTCGGGGCACGCGTTCGTAACGACCAGGCACAGAGGGGGACGACAGACAATGGGATACGACGCGAGACGCATCGTCACGACCCCAAGACCACGTAGCCGGGTCGCCGGCCTGCTGGGGGCGGTAGCGGTGGCCGCATGGGCATTGGCTCTTGCCTTGCCTGCCCAAGCGGCGAAGAAGCCCAGCGAGTTCATCCCCCACGATGCGCCGCACGACGAGCAATGCGCTCACTCGGCGCTCATGAGGTCGCCTTCAAACCTGGAGTTTGGGTTCCGTCGCAACGCTGCTGGCGAGCGCCGGCGACGCATTGCGCTCTCGCTGTACACCCTCCCTCCTTCTGACAGCTATCGCCCCGACGTTCCCTGCGAGGGCCAGCAGACCTTCAGATTGTGGGCGCGCCAGAAAAGCACACCGGGACCGTGGAAGCGCGGCAAGTGGACCCGGATTTCGCAGATGCTCACCGTAGTGCCCGAGTACCCCGCCGACGGGCCGGGCTACAACGACGGGCGGCACCTACTGGACCTCTCGGAGCGTCCGTCGCGCAAGGTGCATACGGAGGTCGTGGTCGAGATCACCTGGGCGGCCGAGGGCGAATCGCAAGTGCACCGCCGCCGCTACTACAACCTGGGTGGCCACACCCGTCAGATCGACAAGTACCTGCGGAACGACCAACGAAACGCCAAGGGCGGCCGGCCGATCCGGTAAGTCCGCCGCCTGTGTCTGGGCGCGCTGGCTAGTAGCGGCCTGAGCCGCCGTCGCGCCGCGTGCGTCAAGAGGGGGGACAACAGTGAACGCAGTAGGTCAGCCAGGCCAGAGGTCAGGCAACGAACGAGGCGGGCTTCGACGGAGGGTGCGGCTAGCCCCGCGCGGAATGGCGTGGGTTCTCGCCGCGGTCATGTTGTCCTGCGGGAGCTTTGCGGCTGTGCCCGGTGGGGTGGACGCGAGCCAGAACCCCGGCGCCCGGGCGCCGAACCCGCTGGTCGGCCAGGAGTGGTGGGATCAGAACACGCAGTGGAATCCCACCTGGAACGGCTACCGGTCGCTGCTGCGGCGGGGGCGCACGGCGGACGCGCGGAAGGTGCTGGCGCTGGCGCGGACGCCGCAGTTCAAGTGGTTCGGGATGTGGGAGCAGCCGCCGGTCTTCAAGCTGCGCGGGCTGATCGAGAACGCTGGCGACGCGGTGCCGCTGCTGGCGGTCTTCGGGCACGAGAACGGCGGCTGCGGCGGCGGGTTCGACGGTGGTGGCGTGGCGGAGGACGCGCGCTACCGGCGCTGGATCGGCAAGCTCGTACAGGGGATCGGGGCGAGCGAGGTCGTGATCGCCTTCGAGCCCGACTCGCTCGGGACGCTCGAGTGCCTCGTCCCGTCGCGGCGCGACGATCGACTACGCACGCTCGCCTACGGCGTCAAGCGGCTGTCGAAGCTGCGTAACGCGACGGTTTACATCGAGGCCGGCGCCTCGGACTGGATGTCGCCGGCGCTGGCCGCGAGCCGGCTGCGCGCAGTCGGGGTGCGGCGCGTGCGCGGGTTCATGCTCAACGCGACCCACATGACGACCACGGCCGACAACGTCCGCCACGGGCTTGCGATCTCGCGCCTGGTCGGTGGCAAGCACTTCATCATCAACACCTCGCACAACGGCAACGGACCGCTGTACCGCAATGGGCACACGATCTGGTGCAACCCACCCAACGCCGCGGCTGGCGCCCGGCCGACGACGCGCACGGCGCATCCGAAGGTGGACGCCTACATGTGGGTCGAGCGCCCTGGCTACTCCAACGGCTCCTGCCATGGGGGGCCGCTTCCGGTCGGCGCGTGGTGGGAGAAGCGCGCGATCCAACTCGTCGAGCGCGCCAAGTGGTGGCGGCGATGACCCGCAAGTCGCCGGCGCAGCTGGCGGCGAAGATCCATACCTTGCAGTACTATGCATATGACTTCGAGCTATGCGTGGGTGGGCATGAACATCAACAAGGATCTGGTCGCGGCGTCGGCGACGCCGCTGGTGCTGGCGATACTGGCCGAGGATGAGAGCTATGGCTACTCGATCCTGAAGCGGGTGCGTGAGCTTTCCGGGGGCGACCTCGAGTGGACCGACGGGATGCTCTATCCACTGCTGCATCGACTTCTCCGGCTCGGGTACGTGACGACGGAGTGGCGGACGCCGCCCGAGGGTCGTCGCCGCAGGTACTACGCGATCACGGACGAGGGACGGGCGGCGCTCGCGGAGCAGCAGCGGCAGTGGGTGACGGTTACGCGTGCGTTGGGTGGCGTCTGGGGAGACTCGGGTTGGCTGCCGGCGACGGCGCTCGGTGAGGCGTGACCATGGATGGCGTCGAGACGCAGATCGCCGAGTGGCGGGCCTACGTCGCGAAGGCTCCGGGTGTCGATGGCCATGACGTCGACGAGCTCGACGCCCATCTTCGCGACCAGATCGCCGAACTGGACGCCGCCGGCCTCACCGGCGACGAGGCGTTCCTCGTCGCCGTGAAGCGGATGGGGGACCTCGACACCCTGTCGCGGGAGTTCGCGCGCGAGCACAGCGGCCGGCTGTGGAAGCAGCTCGTCCTGAGCGGTGAGGACGATTCGGCGCGCGCGTCCAGCGGCTGGTTTCAGGCGTTTGTCTTCGCCCTGGCGGCGGCAGTCGCGATGCAGGTCGCCCGCCTCGCCGCTCACTTCCCCGATGAGGAGCCAGAGTGGCTGTTCCTGAACATCGGCCTGCTCGTGCTGCCGTTCCTCGCCGGCTACTTTGCCCACCGGCGCCAGCTCGACGTTCGCCGCTGGGTGCTGGCGGCCGCGCCGTTCGCGCTGCTGGCGCTGGTCGTCAACCTCTATCCGTTCGACGCGGACTCCGCCACCGAGATCCTCGTCGCGCTGTATCTGCCCGTCGTTCTGTGGTTCGCCGTCGCCTACCCGTACATGGGCGGCACGCTCCGATCGCACGAGCGGCGCATGGACTTCGTCCGCTTCACCGGCGAGTGGGTCATCTACTACGCGCTGATCGCGCTCGGTGGCGGCGTGCTGCTCGCGCTCACCGTGCTGATCTTCGAGCCGATCGGGGCGGGCGTCGACGAGCGGCTCGTCGAGTGGGCGCTGCCGTCCGGCGCGGCCGGCGCGGTGATCGTGGCGGCGTGGCTCGTGGAGTCCAAGCAGCACGTGGTCGAGAACATGGCGCCCGTTCTCACCACGCTCTTCACCCCGCTGTTCGCCGTGATGCTGACCGCCGCCGCGGCGATCTACGCCGTGTCGGGCGCCGCCGGCGAATTCGACCGCGAGCTGCTCGGCGTCTTCGACGCTCTCCTGGTGGTCGTGCTGGGACTCGTCCTCTACTCGATCTCCGCGCGGGAGCCCGCGCGACCGGCCGGGCCGATGGACCGCGTCCAGTTGCTCGCCGTCGCGAGCGCCCTCGTGCTCGACCTGTTGGTGCTCGGCGCGATGGTGGCCCGGATCGGCGATCTCGGGCTCACTCCGAATCGCGTGGCGGCGCTCGGCCTCAATCTCGTCCTGCTCGTGAACCTCGCCGGAGCTGCCTGGCTTTCGGTGCGATTTCTCACGGGACGGATCGCCTTCCACCGTCTCGAGCGATGGCAGACCTCCTACCTTCCCGTCTTCGCCATCTGGGCGGCGACCGTCGTCGTCGCTCTCCCGCCGCTCTTCGCCTTCGACTGAAGGCACGCGCTCGCGGCGGGATCACCCACACCGGGTGATAGGGAGGGCATCGGGCTGTGGCATCGTAGGTAGGCCTGTCGGAAGCCCACCACCGTCGCAGCCGAGGAGATCGCCGATGCATTCGAGCCACGGGCCGTCAGAGTCCTGGAAGCAGTACGGCAACCACTTCGTGATCGAGGACGCGCCCGACGGCAGGCTGCCCGACGGGATGATGGAGCCGCTGGCGGCGATGCGGATCATCGCTGAGGACCTGGTGCTCGACGGGATCCCGGAGCGCAATCTGGCGACGTTCGTGACGACCTGGATGGAGCCCGAGGCCCAGCGGCTGATCGCCCAGAACCTGCACCGCAACTTCATCGACCACGCCGAGTACCCGCAGACGGCGGAGATCGAGCAGCGCTGCATCCGGATGCTCGCCGACCTCTTCAACGCGCCCGGCGAGACGACCGGCGCGCGCACCCAGGGCTCGTCGGAGGCGATCATGCTCGGCGCGCTGTCGCTGAAGTGGAAGTGGCGCCAGCGGCGCGAGGCGGCGGGCAAGGACACGACCAAGCCGAACATCGTCTTCGGCGGCGACGTTCACGTCGTCTGGGACAAGTTCTGCCGCTACTTCGACGTCGAGCCGCGGATCGTCCCGCTGCAGCCGCACAAGTTCACGATCGGGCCCGAGGACGTCGAGCCGCACGTGGACGAGAACACGATCGGCGTCGCAGCGGTCCTCGGCACCACCTTCACCGGCCACTCAGACGACATCGGCGGCATCAACGACCTGCTGGTCCGCATCGAGCAGGAGCGCGGGCTCGACGTCGGGCTGCACGTCGACGCCG
>DASTKX010000086.1:0-15810 GCA_035715585.1 Thermoleophilaceae bacterium | reverse complement strand
TGACCTTCCTCTCCGGCTCCGCCGCGATCGCCACCCGCCGCGAGGGCCTCGAGTCCTGGCTCGCCATCCCCTTCGGCGCCGGCATGGGCCTCACCCTCGACGAGGCCGCCCTCCTGCTCGAGCTCGACGACGTCTACTGGTCCGAGGAGGGCATCGTCAGCGTCCAGATCGCCCTCGCCGCGATCGCCATGCTGTCCGCCGTCGCCCTCGCGACCCGCTTCCTACGCCGCGGCGAGCAGCTCGTGCTGGAGGAGCCGGCCTAGGACTAGGCGGACGCCGCGGCGGACCGCAGCGGCTCGGCCGCCTCGGTCCAGATGATCTCGTCGCGGGCCGGGCCGACGCCGACGGTGACGACGGGGATGCCGAGCTGCTCCTCGATGAACTCGAGGTAGGCGCGGGCGTTGGCGGGTAGGTCCTCGAGCGAGCGGGCGCCGGTGATGTCCTCGGACCAGCCGGGCAGATCGACGTACTCGCCACGCGCCTTGTGGAGGATCGACTGGTGGTAGGGGAAGTCGTCGAAGGCCGCGTCCTCGGCGCCGGTGTAGCGGGTGGCGACGCGGATCGGGTCGATGCCGGTCAGCACGTCGAGCTTGGTCACGACGAGGCCGGTCAGGCTGTTGATCCGCACGGCGTACTTCAGCGCGACGATGTCGAGCCAGCCGCAGCGGCGCGGGCGGCCGGTGGTCGTGCCGACCTCGTGGCCGGCGTCGCGGATCCGGTCGCCGAGCTCGTCGTGCAGCTCGGTCGGGAACGGGCCGGCGCCGACGCGTGTGCAGTAGGCCTTGGCGATCCCCCAGACCTCGTCGATCGCCTTCGGGCCGACGCCCGCGCCGGAGCAGGCCGCGCCGGCGACGGTGTTCGACGAGGTGACGAACGGGTACGTGCCGTGGTCGATGTCGAGCAGCGCGCCCTGGGCGCCCTCGAAGATCACCAGCCGGCCCTCGTCGAGTCCCTGCCAGGCGATCGGCGGCGTGTCGGCGATGAACGGCGCGAGCCGCTGGCCGTAGGCGAGGTAGTCCTCGACCATCTGGTGCATGTCGAGCCGCGGATCCTTCTCGAACTGGCGCAGCGTCAGCCCCTTCGGCTCGAGCGCCGCGGCGATCTTCTGCTTGAGGATCTTCTCGTCGAGGATGTCCTGGACGCGGATGCCGAGCCGAGCCGCCTTGTCGGCGTAGCAGGGGCCGATGCCGCGCTTGGTGGTGCCGATCTCGCGCTTGCCGAGCCGCTGCTCGCCCGCGTGGTCGAGCAGCAGGTGGTAGGGCATGATCAGGTGGGCGTTCGCCGACACCTTGAGGCCGCTGAGGTCGATGTCGCGCTTGCGCAGCCCGTCGATCTCCTCGATCAGCACGCGCGGGTCGACGACCACCCCGTTGCCGATCACGCAGTGGCGGCCCGGGTAGAGGATCCCCGACGGGATCAGGTGGAACTTGAACGTCTCGCCGTCGCGGATGATCGTGTGGCCGGCGTTGTTGCCGCCCTGGAAGCGGATCACCGAGTGCGCCTGCTCACCGAGCAGGTCGACGACCTTCCCCTTCCCCTCATCGCCCCACTGGGCGCCGACTATCACGAGTCCTGGCATGCCGGCGGGAGTCTACGGGCCTCTCGAAGCGGCTAGCCGGCCGAGCTTATGCGGAGATCGGGACCCATTATCGGGATCGGGTCATCGCACATCTCTAGGAGCCGCGAGATTGTTCGGTAGCCGATCTGCTCTCTCATCATCTCGAAGGGATCATGCTGCGGGTTCCTGTCGAGGTCCGCCAGCTCTTTCTTGAGTGCCTCCATACGGGCGATGACGCTGGTCAACTCCCGTGCGCGACCTTGACGCTGACCTAGCTCGTGCAGCTCATCGATCTCCTCTCCTAGTCGGAGGGTGATGCGCGAGGTCTTGTCAGTAGGGATGTTGCTGGTGACGATGATCGAACGCCGGTTCTGCCACCGCTCGTTGACGATCGAATAGAGCTGCTCCAAGACCCAATCCGTTTGACGCTCTGCTCCGAGGTCATCAAGGATGAGTAGATCGACCGAGCAGAGCTTTCCGAACAGTCCTAGAAATGACTCTCGGCTCTCGTCGTCGTAGGTTCCACGCAGCTCGTTGAAGAGTCTGGGGATCGAGTAGATGGCCACGGAGAATCCACGCTTGAGCGCACGGTCGGCTACGAGCATCGCGAGAGATGTCTTGCCGGTCCCGACGTCTCCGTAGAACCAGAGCCCCCGCCCATTTTCTAGATTCTCTTGGAGGTCGTCGATGAAGCGCCGAACGTGCTGTATGACCATCCGATCAAGCTGAGCAACTGGATTACGGTCAAATCCAACACCTACGTAACGGTCAGGTAAGCGAGTATTGACGCCCCGCGTGGACGCCTTGCCAATTCGCCGCTCTCGGCATTCACACGGAGCCGCCTCGCCGCTGTCCAGGAGAATCCATCCGTTTCCCTCGCAGATGCCCACCGGGCAATCTGAGCGCTCGTTGACGCGGCTGTCTGCATCAGGCGCGGGCCGCAACATTAGGCGCTACCCACGACGGGGCCTGAGTCGCCGACCCGCTCGCGCGCGATGCTCGCAAACTTTGGATAGTTCGAGAGGAAGGTCAGCTCCACGCTCCCAACCGGGCCGTTGCGGTGCTTGCCGATCACGATCTCGGCGACGCCCGGCTTCTCTGTGGTGTCGGGGTTGTAGTACTCGTCTCGGTAGACGAACATCACCATGTCGGCATCCTGCTCGATATTTCCCGACTCGCGAAGGTCCGACATCAGCGGGCGTTTGTCGGGTCGCGACTCAACGGCACGCGACAGCTGTGAGATGGCGATTACCGGGATATGAAGCTCGCGCGCGAGGATTTTTAGCCCGCGGCTCATCTTGCCGACCTGCTCCACTCTTCCGTCTCGCGGGTCCTCTGCGCGCATCAATTGCAGGTAGTCGACGATCAGCAGTCCAAGCGGGTGGCGCTGATGCAGGCGGCGGGCCTTCGCACGCAACTCCAGCACTCCCAAGTCGCTCGAATCGTCGATGAATAGAGGCGATCTCGCGAGCTTCTCTGTGGCCTGGAGCACTTTCGGCCAGCGATCCTCCTTGACGCGACCCTTTCGCAGAGACTCGCCGTTGATTTTCGCGCGCGACGCGATGAAGCGCTGAGCCAGCTCGCCCTCGGACATCTCGAGCGAGAACAATGCAACGCCCTTGCCATGATCGACGGCGGCGTTCTCGGCGATGTTGGTTGCCAAGGCGCTGTTATGGACGAGAACGTCGTCGACGACGAAGTTGTGGTCGTCGGGAACCGTGATGTCGTAGGTCTCGACGCTGCCGATCGAGTCGATCGCGAGGATCTCGTCCCACCAAATGTCTGAGCTAGCTAGGTGCTTAAGGCGTGAACTACTGGTCGCGGTCGCGAGTTCCGACACCAGCTGACGTGAGAGGCCGCGCGAGCCGACGTGCCAATTGTGGTTCCGGGGACGCCCGGTCGCGACGCTGACCTCGGCCCAGGACCGGGCACCTTTAGCCGTGAGAACCTCTGGCCAGAAGCCGATCGGGACCGTATCGGTGTTCGTCTGCGTTGGCACGGTGTTCAAACGCTTCTCCATCCGCACAATTGCCGATTGCTTCCCGCAGACCGGGACGAGCTGGCAGAAGCGGCGGAGGCCTTCCTGCCCGGTGATTCGAACTTCACGCGCCGTCTTGCCGGTGCCTTCGTAGACCTCACGGCGGAGCTCGCGGATCACCGACACGATGCCGAGGCGCACTAGCAGGTGCTGGACATCCCGTGCCAAGCGCGCGCTGATCGTGGAGTAGCCGACCTGCCCAATCCGGTCGCTGACGTGGACATGGCCGTCGCAGGCATAGAGGACCGAGAGGAAACGCTGGATTTGCTCATCGGGCAATCCGAATATCGCCTGAGGGACGAACTTCTCTTCTGATCGAAGTCCCCAGATGCCATGACGTTCGCACAGTTCGCGAACCGGGTTTCGGCCGCTGCCGCGACCGGCGCTGATGTTGGCAGTCCCCGAGCCGTCGTTGCTCAGGCGTGTGCCGCAGGCCGCCGCCGCAGTTTCGACCTCGTCCAGCACCGGGGAGTTCTCGCCGTAACAGAAGCGGGGGGTGCGGTTGGTGAGGTTGCCGTCTGCAATCAGCGCGGCAAGCAGAACGATCTCGTGGTCGGGCATTGCTCCGACGACCCCGCTACGCGGAAGATTGCGTGGCACCGCAACCCGATCTCCCACCGCAAGCTCGCCCAGGGGCTTCCAGCCACTTGCAGTCAACAGGGGATGATTAGCCGTGGCTTCTACGGACCTGCCGAGCCGCGTTGTCAGACGAAACACTGGTTTGATGCCATTACGGAAGGCGGCAGTCGCGCGCTTCGACCGAATCTTCAGGTCTGAGCCGACGCTGGCCACCCAAGCTTCCTCGCCGGCCTCTATCCGGGCAACGACATCGTCCATTCGCCGCCGGTTGCCGGTTAAAGGGTCGTAGACGAGCGCCGAGCCCGGCAGGCACTTGCCCATCGCCGGCCTCGCCGCCAGCACGATCAGGTTGCCGGGCTGGAAGCCGCCGGTGATGTCGTCGAGGTCGCGGTAGCCGGACGGCGTGCCGGTCAGGCTCTGGCCCTCCTTGGAGAGCCGCTCGAGCTTGTCGAGCTCCTCGTGCAGGACGTCCTCGATCGTCCGCAGCTGCGAGGAGTCGTGGTCGTGGCCGGCACGGAAGATCGCCTGCTCGGCCTGCTCGACAAGCGTGCGCGGGTCGCCGCCGTCGGTCGAGACCTTCTCCTGGATCTCGCGCGCCGCGCCGAGCAGCCGGCGCAGGATCGCGTGGTCGCGGACGATCCGCGCGTAGTCGCGCACCGCGCCCGCGGCCGGCACCATCGTCGGCAGCGAGTGGATGTAGGCGGCCCCGCCGGCCTCCTCGAGCTTGCCCTCGCGCTTGAGGTCGTCGCAGACGGTGATCGCGTCGACCGCCTCCGGCTCCGCCTTCTCCTTCAGGCGCATCATCGCCCGGAAGATCAGCTGGTGGCGCGGGCGGTAGAAGTCCTCGGCGCTCAGCCGCAGGTCGACGAAGATCTGGTCGAGCGCCTGCTCGGTCAGCAGGATCGTGCCGAGGACCGCGACCTCCGCCTCGTCGTTCTGCGGCGGGACGCCGGCGCCCGCCTCCGGAGGCACGGAAACCGCCATCAAGAGCCTGCCCTATGAAACGAGGAAGGCGCTACTGCTGGCCGACGACGATGGTCTTGACGTCCGCGAAGACACCGTCGTTGACCTCGACGCGCACCATGTGCGTGCCGGTGAACTTGATCGGCTCGTCGATGTAGATGTTGCGCTTGTCGACCTTGATGCCGCGCGCCTGCTTGATCGCCTTGGCGATCTCCTGCGTGGTCACCGAGCCGAACAGACGGCCGTCGTCGCCGGACTGCTGCGAGATCGTGAGCACGGTCTTGCGCAGCAGCGCGGCGTTCTCCTCGGCGCGCTCGACCTTCTCGCGCGCCTCGCGCTCCGCCGTCTCGATCCGCTGCTTCGCCGCGGCCATCGCGCCGGGGGTGGCGATCTCCGCGAGCTTGCGCGGAGCGAGGTAGTTGCGCAGATATCCCGAGGACACGTCGATCACGTCGCCGCGCTCGCCGAGGGTCTCTACGTCTTGAAGCAGGATCGCTTGGGCCATAACGAGTGGGCATGCTACACACGTCTGGCCGGCGATCCTGCTTGGACGCGCCTAGAACGGGATGTCGTCGTCGGCTGAGCCGCCGCCACCGCCGCCGACAGGCGCCGACTGGAAGTCGGAGGTGTCGGCCGGCACGTCGGACTGCGGTGTGAAGCGCGCCCCTCCGCCGTTGCCACCGCCGCCGTCCTCGCCGCGACCGCCGAGGAACTGGACCGAGTCGGCGATGATGTCGACCGACTGGCGCTTGTTGCCCTCCTTGTCCTGCCACTCGCGCCACTCGAGACGTCCGTCGACCGCGACCGGCCGGCCCTTCTCGAGGTACTGGGCGGCGTTCTCGCCCTGGCGGCCCCAGATCGTGATGTCGAAGTAGTTGGGCTTGTCGACCCACTCGCCGGACGCGTCCTTGCGTCGCGTGTTGCACGCCACCCGCAGGCTGCAGACCGACGTTCCGCTCGGCGTGCTGCGCAGCTCTGGGTCGCGCGTGAGGTTGCCGGTCAAAACGACCCGGTTGATATTGGTGGCTGCCATCTGACGCTCCTTGCTATCTGGGAATTCTCAGCCGAGCACCGAGGGTAGACAGGTCCGTCGTCGGAATGGGCGAGCCTTCCCGCTACTGCCGAGAGTTTTGTCTGGCAAGGAGCGCTTCCGTAGCGGAAGCGGCGTAACCCGTTACTCGGCGTCGACGGGCTCGGGCGCCGCGTCTGCGGCGGCACGGGCCGCGACACGGCCCTCCGGCTCGTCGGCACGGCCACCGGCGCGAACCGGCTCCGGCTTCGGCGGCACCGGCGGACCGCCCGGCTTCTGGCGGATGATCCGGAAGCGCAGCACGCCGTCCATGATCCGCAGGCTGGTGTTCAGCCGGTCGAGCAGGTCGTTGCCGCCCTCGAACTGCAGCAGCTTGTAGTCCGCCTCGGGACGATGGTCGATCTCGAAGGTCAGCCGCCGGTTGCCCCAGTCGTGGACCTCGCCGAGGCTGCCCGCCTCGCCGATCATCCCCTGCACTTCGGCAAGGATCTCCTGCCGCCGCTCCTCAGGAGCAGCCGCGTCCAACAGCAGCATCAAGTCGTATAGGTGAGCCATCGAGCGCGGCACCATAGCAGCGCAAAGCCGAAATTCCCCCTTCCCAGGGGGCGAACTTCCGCCGCACGGCCCTACATAGGACGTGCACCCCGACAGAACCCCACCACCCCTCCTAGCCCGCATCCGCTGGACCAACCTCGCCCGTCTCGCGATCCTCGCCGCCGCCGTCCTGCTGATCGCCACCGGCCCCCGCTCCTGCCAGAGCGACCCCCCGAACCCACCCTTCACCCCTCCGGCCGCCTTCCCAGTCGCGCCGCCGGAGCCCACGACGTCAGCCCCCGAGCCAAACCTCGGCGCAAAGAAGCCGCCCACTCGGCCGGTGCGTCCCGCCAAGTCCGCGAAGCCGCCCCGATCCAAGGCCAAGCGCCGCCTCGCCGCCCGACCGCGTCCCAAGCCCAGCTCCCCCAGGCGCGCCCGTCCACCACGAGCCACAGCGCCACCGGTCGCGCCGCCGCCGCCCGTGTCCGCGCCAGCTCCCGTCACGCCACCCCCACCCGCGCCGCCCAGCTCTCAGCCCGGCGAGTTCACGCCGGATCCGTAAACGCCTGCCTCCGCGGGTGGCGACGCATTTTGCGTTCGCGCGCGCAGGCACGAGCACGTGAACCAAAATCGGAGACAGGACCCGCGGGCGGCCACGCCGAGCCCTAGCCCGAAGAACCCCGCGCTAGGAGACGACCGGCTCCGCTCCTTGGGACTTGGCCTCGATGTCGGCCAACTGATCGTCGACCCAGTCGCCGGGATCCCGCGCCGTGACGACCCGCTTCAGTCCCTCGGCCCGCCACGAGCGCTCCTTGGCGGACATGGTCAAGGCGCGGTAGATCGAGTCGGCCTGCTCCTGGACGTCGAAGGGGTTGACCGACAGGGCGAACTCGGCGAGCTCCTCGTGGGCGCCGGTGTTCTCGGAGAGCAGCGAGACGCCGTGGCGCTCGTTGACGAGGGGGCCCTCCTTGGCGATCAGGTTCATGCCGTCGAACATCGCGTTGACCATCAGCAGGTCGTAGTGCTTGTAGGCGGCGATCGCCTCCTCGAGGTTCTCGCGCAAGCGGAGGTCGATCGGCATCCAGTCGGTGGTGCCGTGGCGGTGGTTGACGACGGCGACCAGGGCCTCGATCCGCTCGAGGTACTCGGCGTACTGGGGCACGTCCTGGCGCGAGGGGATCAGGTGGGCGATGAAGGTGACCTTCTCGCGGAACTCCGGGTGCTGCTCGAGGAAGAGGTCGAAGGCGGAGAAGCCGCGCAGGATGTTCTTCGACAGGTCGGCGCGGTCGACGCGCAGGATCAGGTGCTCGCGGCGGCGGCGCAGGATCTCGCGCTCGTACTCGTGGACGGCGGGCCGCTGGGCGGTGCGTTTGAAGGTGTCGGCCGAGATCGGCAGCGGGTAGGCGCGGACCCAGACGTCGCGGCCGTTGAAGTGGACGACCCCGGCGCGCTCGTCGACGTCGAGATCGAACAGCTCGCGGCAGCAGAGCAGGAAGTTGCGCCTGTAGGCGCGCGTGTGGAAGGCGACGATGTCGTTGGCGAGGATCCCCTCGAAGATCCCCTCGCGCATGTCGCGCGGCAGCACGCGCCAGGCGTCGGGCTGGGTCCATGGGATGTGGACGAAGTGGTGCAGGAAGACGTCGGGGCGCGCCTCGCGGATGAACTTCGGCGCGGCGTAGAGGTGGTAGTCGTGGAGCATCACGACGGCGTCGTCGACGCCCTCGATCTCGTCGAGCACCGCGTCGGCGATGTCGCGGTTGACGGTCAGGTAGCCGTGCTCGTAGGACTCGATCTCCCAGCGCCCGACGTCCGGGGCGTTCGAGAGGTCCCAGAGGTAGTGCTGGATGAACCACAGCATCGGGTTGGCGATGACATTGTAGAAGCGGTCGTAGGCCTCGGCCTCGGAGGCGACCAGCCGCACCCGGTAGGTGACGCCCTCGATCTCGACGGGGAAGCTCTTGCCGTCGTGGCTCGCGGCCATCTCGGCGTCCTCGTCGGACATCGCGGAGGCGACCCAGAGCGCGTCGCGGTGGTGGACGAGGCCGGTCAGGGCGGTGACGAGGCCGCCGCCGCCGCGGCTGGCGGCCAGCTCGCCGCCGTCGTCGCGCAGGAAGGTCGCCGGGCCGCGATTCGACACCAGCACGAGCTTCGGGTCAGCCGGGGCCATCGCTCAGGCTGCGAATCGCTTGACGAGCACGGTGTGGCCGCCGGTGCGCTCGAACTCGTCGACCGTCGCCTCGGCGATCGCGCGCGACACCTCCTGCTCCTCGGCGGGATGGTCGACGGGGTCGCCGTCGAGCGTCATCTCGATCCGGTCGTCGTGCAGGCGGAACTCGAACTCGACGACGGCATCGGGCGTGACGCCGTCGCCGACATAGCCGGAGGCGGCCTCGGTGATCGCCAGCTTGAGGTCGGCCACCTCGGCGTGCTCTAGCGACGTCAGGCGGCACATCGCCGACAGCGCGAGCCGCGCGAGGACGAGGTAATCGGCCCGTGCTGGCACGGATAGATGGACGTCGCGACTCTGCAGGCTCTGCGGCGGCACGTCCCTTCAACCTACCCGGAAAGACCCTTTCCACATCAACGCGGCGCTTCGGGCAGCTCGAGCGTGAACGCCGCGCCGTCGCCGTTCGCGCTCGCCCGCAGCGACCCCCCCATCCGCTCCGCCAGCTCACGGGCGATCGCCAGCCCGAGGCCGGCGCCCTGGCTCTCGCCGCCGGTTACGAAGCGGTCGAACACCGGCTTGCCGTCCGGCAGCCCGGGCCCCGAGTCGGCGATCGTTATCGCGGCCCCGGCCGAGTCGCTGCCGGCGCCGACGCGCACCGTGGTGCCGGGCGGTGTGTGGCGAAGGGCGTTGTCGAGCAGGATCCGCAGGATCTGGACGACCCGCTCGCGGTCGCAGCGCGCGGCGACCCCGCCTGCTGGCAGCTCGAGCTGGAGGTCGGTGTCGTGCTCGCTGGTGGCGGGCTTGAACTCGCCGGCGACCATGCTCGCGACCTCGGCGAGGTCCACGGTGTCGATGTCGAGCGCCAGCGACCCGCTGTCGAGCCGCGACAGGTCGAGCAGGTCGACGGCCAGCTTCTGCAGCCGCTCGACCTGCTGGGCGATCTCGTCGAGGAAGTCGCGCCGCTCGGCCTCGTCGAGCTCCTCGTCGCGCAGCAGCTCGACGAACCCGCCGAGCGAGAAGATCGGCGTGCGCAGCTCGTGCGAGGCGGTCGCCACGAACTCGCGCCGCGCGACGTCGACGCGTCGCAGCTGCTCCTGCATCGCGTTGAAGGCGCGCGTCAGCTGGCCGAGCTCGTCCTCGGACTGATCGGTAAGCGGCTCGACGTAGTGGCCCGCGGCGACGTCCTCGGCGGCGATCTCCAGCCGTCGCACGCGCCGCGCGAGCGTCTGCGCGACGACGGCGCCGCCGACCAGCGCCAGCAGCAGGGCGATCGCGCCGCCGATCAGCATCCGGCTGCGGACGAAGGCGACGGTGTCGGTGACGTCCTCGAGCGGGCGCGAGTAGAGGACCACTCGCGACGGCTCGCCGTCGAGGATCAGCGGCTGGGCGACCTGGGCGAGCTGCTCGCCGCGGAAGCGGATCTCGCCGAACGCGAGATCCCCGTCCTCGATCGCCTCGCGTGCCAGCGCCTTGTTCTCCGGCAGCGGGATCTCCTCTCGAGAGTCGCTGGTCGTGTAGAAGTCGTCGGGTCCTCGGCCGAGCGCCTTCTGGATGCCGAGCACCGTCACGCGCGCGTCGATCGCGTTGGCGATCCGCTCGACACGGCCATCGAGCTGCGGCGACGTGATGTCGGGGTCGCGGGTCAGCCGGTCGAAGTTGGCCTGCGCGCCGTCGGCGACGCGCGCGAGCTCCTCGAACTTCTGGTCGCGCAGGTTCGACTCGAGCTCCGGCACGACGAGGAGGTAGAGGACCGCGAAGGCGGCGGCCGTGACTCCGAAGAACAGCAGCGTCAGCTTGTCGCGCAGCGAGCGCCCGAGGGGCGGTCTCGGGCGACGGCTGCTCATCGGCGGTCGCGGAAGCGGTAGCCGACGCCACGCATCGTCTGGACGAGCTCCGGCGTCTTGGGGTCGCGCTCGAGCTTCTCGCGCAGGTGGCGGATGTGGACGTCGACGGTGCGCGGGTCGCGGTAGGCGGAGTCGCCCCAGACGCGCTCCAGCAGCGTCTGGCGGCTGTAGACGCGCCCTGGGTTGCGTGCCAGCGCCGCCAGGATCTCGAACTCGACGTAGGTCAGCCGCACCGGCCCGCCGTCGATCGTCACCTCGCGCCGGTCGAAGTCGATCCGCAGCTCGCCGTCCTCGAGCGCCTCCTGGGCCGGCTCCTCCGTCGGGGTCGCGAGCTGGGAGCGGCGCAGCACCGCCTTTACGCGGCTGCGGAACTCGCGCATCGAGAACGGCTTGGTGATGTAGTCGTCGGCGCCGATCTCGAGGCCGAGCACCTTGTCGATCTCCTCGACCTTCGCGGTCAGCATGATGATCGGGACCGAGCTGGTCGCGCGCACCTGACGGCAGACCTCGAAGCCGTCGATCTTCGGCAGCGTCAGGTCGAGCACGATCAGGTCGAAGGCGCTGTCGGCGACGCGGTCGAGCGCGGCGCGGCCGTCGAGCGCGGCGACGACCTCGTAGCCGTCCTTGCGCAGCGCGGACGACAGCAGCTTCTGGACGGAGTGCTCGTCGTCGACGAGAAGGATGCGGGGAGCCTGCTGAGCCATCTGGATCGGGCCGGTGCGGCGTAGCACCGGCGCCTGCGCGAGATTGTAGGTTGCGTCGGACGTGAGGAAGCGGCCTTGATCGAGCCCCGGATCTACCGGGCGGCGTTCGTGCCGGCACTGCTAGCGGTCGTGCTCGTGATGTTCTCGCTCGAGAGCAGGCCGCGACCGCTGCCCCAGGGGTTGGCCGCCGACGTGTTGTTCGAGGGCGAGCAGGCCGCGGCCGAGGCGCGGCGGATCGCGACCGAGCACCCGGATCGCGTCGCCGGGTCGCCGGGTGACCGCGCTGTGGCCGACGAGGTCGGGGCGGTGTTCCGGGAGAGCGGCTTCGCCGTCGAGCAGCAGCGCTTCGACGAGGACGGCGACGAGCTGGTCAACGTGATCGGCCGTCGCGCCGGGCGCTCGCGCCAGCAGGTGGTCGTGATCGCCGCGCGCGACGCGACCGGGGTCCCCGACGCCGCCGGGAGCGCCGCCGACACGGCGGCGCTGATCGAGATCGCACGCGTCTTCGAGGGTCGGCCCTCGCGCAAGACGCTGGTCCTCGCCTCGGTCGACGGCTCGGCGCTCGGCGACGTCGGCACGACGCGGCTGCTCGACGAGATCGACGGGCCCGAGCTCGTCGACGGGGTGATCCTGATGTCCGGTCTGGGCGCCGATCCGGGCAAGCCGCCGTCGATCGTCGCCTGGGGCAACGACACCACGCGGGCCGGGATCGGGTTGCAGCGGACGGTCGCCGAGTCGCTGCGCAGGGAGCTCGAGCCGCCCGCCGCGCCGGCGAGCCCGGCCGGCCAGCTCGCGCGCCTGGCGTTCCCGCTCGGCATCGGCGGACAGGGCGTGCTGCTGCCGCTCGGCTACGACGCGGTGCGGATTGCCGGCGACGGCGAGCTGTCCGACAGCGGCCCGGACGAGCCGGTCAGCGAGGAGCGTCTGGGCGGCCTCGGCCGCGCCGCGCTGCGAACGGTCACCGCGCTCGACCAGGGCCCGAAGCCCGAGCACGGGCCGCGCACGTACGTCACGGTCGCCGGTCAGGTGATGCCGGGCTGGGTCCTGGCGGTGCTCGCCGCGACGCTGATCCTGCCGGCCCTCGCGGCGGGGATCGACGCCTTCGCGCGCGCCCGCCGCCGCCGCGTCCCTGTCGGGCCGTGGCTGATCTGGATCGCCGTGGGCGCGCTGCCGTTCCTGATCGGCTACGGCTTCGCGAAGCTGCTCGCGTTGTTCGGCGCGACTCCGAACCCCCCGCCGGCGCCGGTCGCGCCGGGCCTCTATCCGCTCGACGGCGCGGCGCTCGCGGTGCTGGCCGTCGTGGCCGTCGCGGTCGTGCTGAGCTGGCTCGGGCTGCGGCGCTTCGCCGGGCCGACCGGGCGCGGGCTCGACGAGGCGGCCGGCTCGGGGGCCGGGGTGGCTGTGACGCTCGTGCTGAGCGTGGCGGCGCTGGCGCTGTGGCTGGTCGATCCGTTCGCCGCTCTGGTGGCGGCGCCGGCGGTCCACTGCTGGATGCTCGCGACGCTGATCGATCCGCCGCCCGGACGGCGGGTGCGGATCGGCCTGATCGCGGGCGGGCTGGCACTGCCCGCGTTGCTGGCGCTCTACCAGCTGTTCCTGCTGGGCGTGAACCCGCTCGCCGGCGCGTGGTATCTGCTGCTGCTCGTCCTCGGCGGCCAGGTCGGGATCGGGTCGGTGGTCGTCGCGTCGCTGTTCTGCGCCGTCTTCGCGCTCGTCGTCGCGATTGCGCGGCGTGGCGGGAGCGCGCCCAGCGCGGCGCCGAGCCAGCCGCTGCCGCCGACCACGCGCGGCCCGCTCAGCTACGCCGGCCCGGGATCGCTCGGCGGCACCGACAGCGCGCTGCGACGCTGACCGGGCGAATACCCGTCCACCGGGAAGGCCACATTCTCAGCTCTGGCTTCCCCGCAGCCGATCACATGGCCATGAGCAACGACCTACGCCGCAGGCTCGCCAACGGCGAGTACAGGGTCGACGCCGACGCGGTCGCGCTGGCGATGCTCACCCGCGCGCGGTCGCTGCGCGTGGCCCGCCGCGGCTCGAACTGCTCACAGGTGCTCGTAGCCCCGGATCGCATCGAGATCCGCCGCATCGGGCCCCGTGAACCGCAGCCCTTCCCCATGAAGCGCTCGGCCTAGCCGGGTCAGCGGCAGGTTGGCGGCGGACGCCGCGGCGTCCCAGCGGTCGGGTGGGATCGTGAACAGCAGCTCGTAGTCCTCGCCGCCGGCAAGCGCCAGCTCGCGCGGGTCGCGGCCCGCCGTCGCCGCGACCTCTGCGACGCCCGGCGCGATCGGCAGCGCCTCCGGGTCGAGCTCCAGCGCGATCCCGCTCGCGCGCGCCAGGTGGCGGCCGTCGGTCGCGAGACCGTCGCTGAGGTCGATCATCGCCGTCGCGCCCGCCAGTCCCAGGGCACGGCCGGCGGCGAGGCGCGGCTGGGGTCGGCGATGGCGATCGACCAGCGCGGCGGCCGTAGCCGTGTCGGGGCCGGGCGGCGGCGCCGCGGAAGCTGGCGGCGATGCGACCGGGGCGGACCCCGGTCTGCGGATCCCGGGTCCGCCCGACGTCGCCAGCAGCGCCAATCCGGCGCCGGATCCGCCGAGCGTTCCCGTAACGCCGACGACGTCGCCCGGCCGAGCGCCGTCGCGGCCGACCAGCTCGTCCTCGGAGTCGGCCCAGCCGGTCACCGAGATGGCGATGACCAGCGCGCCGGCCGTGACCACGTCGCCGCCTGCGATCGTCGTGCCGGTCGCCTCGGCGAGCGCGGCCATCCCGCGCGCCAGCTCGAGCGCGTCGCTGTCCGCGAAGCCCGGCGGCAGCGCGAGCGACACGTAGGCCTCGCCGGTCTCGGCGCCCATCGCCGCCAGGTCGGACAGCGCGCCGGCCAGCGCCTTGTGGCCGGCGTCGGCCGGCGAGCAGGTCGCGAGGTCGAAGTGGACGCCGGCGGCGACGGTGTCGATCGACGTCACGGCGAACGGCCGCGCGCGGACGACCGCCGCGTCGTCGCCGGTTGCCCGAACGATCCGCTCCCCCGGTGCGCCGAGCGCGGCCTGGATCGCCGCGATCAGCTCGAGCTCGGCCACCTTCGCGGGGTTACGGCGTCTGGACCCCGCCGCCCTGGGGCGACGGAGTGGGCGTCGGCGTCGGTGTGGGCGGTGGCTGGACCTCCGGCGCCTCCTGCGGCGGGGACTCGTAGGCGCCGGAGTTCTCGTCGCCGGTGCCGGTGTCGTCGGTCGTGCCGCCCTCGGTGTAGGTGTCGCCGCTCGAATAGTCGTAGGAGCCGCTCGACCCGCCGCCGCTGCTGGCGTACTTGCCGAGGCCTGGGGACAGCTCGGCCGGCTCCTCGGGTTGCGGGAAGGCGCTGCAGTCGTCGCCGTGGGCCGGTGACATGAAGGCGTGCCAGACGGGCGCCGCGTAGGTGCCGCCCTGAGCGCCTGGCATCGCGATGCCGGCGTCGGGGTAACCGACCCAGACAGCCGTCGACAGGTGCGGCGTGTAGCCGACGAACCAGGCGTCCTTGCCCTCGTCGGTCGTGCCGGTCTTGCCGGCCGCCGGGCAGCCGTAGCTCGCGGCGGTGCCGGTGCCCGACTGGACGTTCATCTCGAGGATCCGCGTCACCTCGTAGGCCTCGCCGTCGGTCAGGACGCGCTTGCCCTCGGAGTTCGCCAGGTCCTCGCTCTTGCCGTCGGGGAAGACGACCTTCGCGATCGCCGTCGGGCGGTGACGGACCCCGCCGGCCGCGAGCGTCGCGTAGGCGCCGGCCATCTCGAGCGGCGTCACGCCGAGCCGCAGGCCGCCGAGTCCCTCGGCCGGATAGCAGTCGAGCTTCGTCGTGATTCCGAGCAGCTTCGCGGTCTTGCAGACGTTCTCGGGGCCGACGTCGAGGATCAGCTGGGCGTAGACCGAGTTGTCCGACGACAGCGTCGCGCGCGTCAGGCTCTGCGAGCCCGAGTAGGTGCCGCCGAAGGTCTTGACGTCCCAGTGGCCGTAGGTCGGGTCGTCGATGCTCAGCGGCTTGCTGACGTAGCTCGTCGAGTCGGGGTCGATCCCCTGGCGGACCGCTGTCGTAAGCACCATCGTCTTGAACGCCGAGCCGGGCTGGCGGTGGGCCTGCGCGGCCAGGTTGAAGGTTCGCTCCTGGTAGGTCCCGCTCGACGCCATCGCCTTGATCTCGCCGTTCGCGGGATCGATCGAGACCATCGCGGAGCCGGGGCCGGCGGGGTCGGCGTAGTAGGAGTTGATCGCCTCGCGCGCGACATCCTGCATCTTCGGGTTGATCGTCGTGTGGACCTTCAGCCCGCCGCGGCGGTAGACGCCGACGCCGTAGCGCTCGATCAGCTGCTCCTGGACGTAGTCGAAGAAGTAGGGCTCGCGGCGGCGGGTGTAGCGCGTGCCCTGC
>DASTKX010000085.1:0-9358 GCA_035715585.1 Thermoleophilaceae bacterium | reverse complement strand
GCCGCTCCAGGCCTCGTAAAGCGTCAGCGCCAGCGAGTAAACGTCGCACTCCGGGCCGATCTCGCGGCCCTCCGCCTGCTCCGGCGCCATGTACGCCAGCGTGCCGACGATGTCGCCGGTCGCGGTCAGCGAGTCGCCGCTGGCGAGCCGGGCGATCCCGAAGTCGGTCAGCTTGGCGAAACCGGCGCCGGCGGCCGGCTCGGCGAGCACCATCACGTTGCCCGGCTTGACGTCGCGGTGGACGACCCCGCGCGCGTGAGCGTGCTCGAGCGCGTCGCAGAGCGCCGCCCCGATCCGCGCCACGTCGCGATCCGACACCGCGCCCTCGCGGCCGAGGTCCGCGAGCGTCGCGCCGTCGACGAGCTCCGACACGAGGTAGGCGGCGTGCTCGTCGTGACCGAGCTCGTAGAGCGCGACGATGCCCGGGTGGTTGAGCCGCGCGGCAGCGACCGCCTCGCGTTGGATGCGCGCGTCGTCGCCGGGACCGCCGCCGAACGGGATCGCCTTGACGGCCACGTCGCGCTCGAGCCGCTCGTCGTGCGCCTGCCAGACGACGCCGAAGCCGCCGGCGCCGAGCCGCTCGCCGAGCCGGTAGCGGCCGAGCACGAGCCGTCCCCCGGGCGCTGCGCCCAGGCGCTCGGTGCGGGCCTCGCCCGCGATGCGCGCTGTGGTCTCGGGCCTACTCATCTGGGTTCGGTGTTCGGCCCCTTGGAGGGGGCACCTGCCGTCCCGGCCGAACGGCCGGAGGAAGGACAACCGATGGAAAGGTCATACTTCCCCTACTGCAGGGCCTCACACGAGGAGCCACTCAGTCCTTGTTCGACGAACCCGACCAGCCAACTGCCGGCCGCGGTCGCCCGGCCCGAAAACGGCCCCGACCGGGACCCTCGACCGACCGTCAAACCATGATGGTACGGCGCTCGCTCGCTCTGGGCGGAGGTCTGCTCGTCCTGATCGTGCTCGTGTTCGGCGTGCGCGGCTGCCTGGACAACCGCAAAGAGGCGGCGATCAACGACTGGGTACGCGACGTCGACGCTCTGATGAAGGAGTCCAACGGCGAGAGCACAGCGCTGTTCGAGCAGCTCGGCGGCGGGGGTGACGGGACCGACGTCGACGTCGAGAACGCGCTCAACAGCTTCCGGATCCAGTCCGCGCAGCTGGTCGACCGCGCCAACGGCCTCGACCACCCCGGCGACCTCGACGAGGCGCAGTCCCAGCTCGTCGAGACGCTGACCTTCCGCGCCGAGGGCATCGCCCAGATCGCCGACGCGCTGCCGAGCGCGCTGACCGACGGCGATCAGGCCGAGGGCGCCGCCGACCGGATCGCCGACGCGATGCAGCTCTTCCTGACCAGCGACCAGATCTACGTCAGGCGCGTGCTGCCGCCGCTCGACGAGGTCCTCAAGCAGGAGGGGCTCGAGCTGACGCTGGCCGAGAGCACCTTCCTCAAGGACCTGTCCTGGCTCGACCCAGCCGAGGTCGCGGACCGCCTTGGGGGGATCGCCAGCGGCGGCGGAACCGACGACGGCGAGGCCGCTCCGGGCCTGCACGGCAACGGCATCGGGACCGTCACGCTCGGCGGCCAGACGCTCGTGGCCGGCGGGGCGACCAGCGTCACCGCGTCCGGCGACCTCTCCTTCGACGTCCAGGTGCTCAACCAGGGCGAGAACACCGAGACCGACGTCAAGGTCACCGCGACCGTCGGCAGCGGCGGCGACGCGACCACCGCCGAGGGCGTGATCGAGACGATCGCCGCCGGCGAGAGCCAGACCGTCAACATCCCGCTCGCCGAGGCGCCGCCGACCGGCCAGGCCGTCCCGATCAAGATCGAGGTCGAGCTGGTGCCCGGCGAGGACGAGTCGGTCGGCAACAACGAGGCGGAGTTCTCCGTCATCTTCACCTCGTAGCCCGTCGGTAGGCTGCGAACGGTGGACGGACTCAGCTCGACCGAGGGGCTCGTAGCCCTCGCCGGCGCGGCCGTCGGCCTGATCGCGCTGGTGCTGGCGATCGTCCTGGCGGTCAAGCTGCGCCGGCTGCGCGCGGACCAGCGTGCGGTGCTCGGGGCGACCGGCGCACGCGACCTCGTCGAGCACGCGGCGCGGCTGGAGCGGGGATTCGTCGAGCTGCGCGACTGGGTCGAGGACACCGCCACCGGCATCGAGACGCGGATGGGTGGGGCCGAGGCGAGAATCGACGGCTGCGTCGCCCACCGCGCCCTGGTCCGCTACGACGCCTACGGCGAGCTGTCGGGCCAGCAGTCGAGCTCGCTTGCGCTGCTCGACGCCCACCGGTCGGGGATCGTCGTGTCGTCGATCCACCACCGCGACAGCGCGCGCGTCTACTTCAAGCAGGTGATCGACGGCGAGGCCGAGCACGAGCTGTCGCCGGAGGAGCGCGAGGCCGTCGAGCAGGCGCTGTCCGGCGGACCGACGCGGACGTGACTGCCGCGCCGCAACGGGTCGCCTACCTCGGCCCGCCTGGCACGAACACCGACGAGGCTCTGCGCGCGTCCGCAGACGGCCCGATCGAGCAGGTCGCCGCGACGACGGTCTCGGCCGCGATCGTCGCCGTTCAAGCCGGCGAGGTGGACCGGGCCGTCGTGCCGATCGAGAACTCGCTCGAGGGCGGCGTCGCGGCGACGCTCGACGCGCTTGCCGGAGAGGCGCCCGACGTGCGGATCGTCCGCGAGACCGTCCACCCGATCCAGCACCACCTGATCGCCGCGCAGCCGCTGTCGCTCGGCGCCGTCGAGCGCGTGCTGTCCCACCCACATGCCGTCGGCCAGTGCTCGCGCTTCCTCCGCGAGCAGCTGCCCACGGCGGAGATCGCGGCCGCCACCTCGACAGCTGAGGCGGTCCGGTCGCTGGCCGCCGCCGACCGTCCCTGGGCCGCGATCGGCTCCCGACTGTCCGCCGAGCTCTACGGCGCGACGATCCTCGCCGAGCGGATCGAGGACCGCTCCGACAACGTCACCCGCTTCGTCTGGCTCGCCCGCGCCGAGGCCGCCCCGCCGCCGGCCGCCGGCCCGGCGAAGACGTCGATCGTCTTCTGGGGCTTCAACGACGACGCCCCCGGCTCGCTGGTCTCGGTGCTGCGCGAGCTCTCCGACCGCGAGATCAACCTGACCAAGATCGAGTCGCGACCGCGCCGGGTGCGCCTGGGCCACTACATGTTCTTCGCCGACCTCGACGCAAGCATCGCCGAGCCCCGCGTGGAGCAGGCCCTGGCGGCTCTCGGAGCGCGCGTCGAGACCCTGCGCGTGCTGGGCTCGTATCCCACCGCCCCTTCCGAAGCGGCATAGACCCCCGCTACACTGGCCGCACCGTGACGGTGCAACCGGTACCCGAGTTGAGGCCTGGGGACGAGGACCCAGCACCTATCAGCGCGTCTCCAGACGGCCGGTCTGGTGGACGCGCTAGCTCATCCGGCCGCGTGCTCGTCCTCAACGCCTCCTACGAGCCGATCAACGTCTGCACCGTCCGGCGCGCCGCGGTGCTGATCCTCAAGGACCGCGCGGAGATCCTCGAGCGCAGCGAGTGGGCGCTGCACGCCGAGAGCTTCACGCTGCCGCGGCCGATGGTGATCCGGCTCAAGACCTACGTCCGCGTCCCACGTGACGCCCATCGCCGCAAGATCACCCGCCGCGCCGTCTTCGCCCGCGACCAGTGGACCTGCCAGTACTGCGGCGAGGAGCGCGGCAGCCTTACCGTCGACCACGTCATCCCCCGCTCGAAGGGCGGGCCGACCGACTGGCACAACATCGTCACCTGCTGCGCCCCCTGCAACCGCCGCAAGGGCGACCGGCTCCCGCGCCAGGCGAACATGGTCCCGCGCCACCCCCCGTCCGCTCCCAACTCTACGATCTTCATACACGTTGCCGTACCGGTCATCCCACAATCGTGGGAGCAGTACATCCCCCGCGCCGCCTGACCCCTTTGGAGTCGAACACACCCCCACAGCCGCCCGGCCAGCCCCTCGAGCCGAGCCAACCGCCTACGCCTCCCGTTCCGCCGGTCGAGCGGCCGCCGCCAGGACAGCCAGTGGCGCCGCCACCCGGAGGAGGCCCCGAGGCGCCGAAGACCGACGCTCAGGTCGTCGAGGAAGCGGTCGAGGAGGCCATCGAGCACGACGGCCTCAAGACCGTTCGCCGCTGGATGATCGTCCTCAGCGTCTGGGCGCTCGCCGCGACCGCGATCGCCGTCATCGCCTTCATGGAGGCCCGCGACGCCAAGAGCGAGCAGGACTCCGCCCAGTCCGCGACGCGCGCCGACATCGAGCGCGTCCAACAGCGCCTCCGCGACGACGTCGACGAGCTGCGCACCGACGTCGACAGCCTGCCGACCCAGGCCGAGTACAACCAGCTCCAGACCAGGCTCCGCAAGGCCCAGCGCGACGCCACAGCCGCTCGGGACGACGCGACGGCCGCCAGCGATGACGCCAGCGAGCTGAAGCCGAAGGTCGAGGCCCTCGAGCGCCAGGTCAACGCGCTCGAGACCGACTCGACCAGCAGCAACGGCGGCGCCAGCAACTAGCCGGCCGCCACCAGCGGATCCGCAAAGACGAGGGGCGCCCCGTAGGACGCCCCTCGCTACTGCTCTTGACTGGACCAGCTCGGCGACGAAATCGACGACCGGCGGGACCTCTCCCGGCCTCCGTCTCCGAGGGTGTCACGGTTGGACTCCGCTAAACGGGGTCCAGTGCGCCGGTCTTAGCGGCCGGACACCTCCAGGGTCCCAAAACGTCTGTCACTCAACTTTGGACCACCTCCTTTCCCTAGTGATCCCATTGAAGCAGACGCCCACGACCGACCCGCCACTTCACTCACCACCGACGCCTGAGGAATGCACCAAAGAACCGTGCAGCTCCGCCTGACAAAAGCGCGCCCCACTACAGCCGCCGAGCTCCCCACCCAAGCCTCAAGCACTCCACGAAGTAACGAAGCGAACCCTCAGCGCGGGTAGCGCGTCGGTCGGACCCTCAGCCGAGTGTGGCGCGGGAGTGCGGTGATCGGCAGAGGAGCGTTGCGAAGCTAGCTCCGTTGTCGATCACCGCACTCCCGCTACAAGCAGCGCTCGCTACTCGTCGGCCGGCTGCTCCGGCTCAGCGACTGCCTCATCGACAACCGGCGCGTCGGTATCGACGATCGGCGTCAACCCCTCCGGCTCGCCATCCACGACAGCAGCCGTGTCCGCCTCGTCCTCCATCACCAACGCCACGGCACTGACCACATCCTCCTCACGCAGGTTCATCACCCGCACGCCCTGTGCCGGCCGTCCCTGCTGCGAGATGCCCTTGACCCCGGTCCGCTGCACCATCCCGTTCTGCGAAATGAAGACGAGGTCCTGGTGCTCGCGGACGATCAGCGCGCCGGCGACGCCGCCCTTCTTCTCGGTCAGCTGGATCGTCTTGACGCCCATCGCGCCACGACCCTTCACCGGATACTCCGCGATCAACGTCCGCTTGCCGTAGCCGTTCTCGGTCACGACCAGCAGCTCCGTGTCATCACGCGCGATGTCCATCGCCAGCACGCAGTTGTCGCCACGTGAGACGTTCATGCCGCGCACGCCGCCGGTGTCGCGGCCCATCGGCCGCGCCTGGTCCTCGTTGAAGCGGGCGGCCTGACCGGAGCGCGAGACCATGATGATGTCGTCCTCGCCCGAGGTCCGCCGGACAGCGACCAGCTCGTCGTCGTCGCGGATCTTGATCGCGATGATGCCGTCGGCCTTGATCGGCGTGTTGTAGGCGAGGAACTCCGTCTTCTTGATCTGGCCCTTGCGGGTCGCGAAGACGAGGTACTTGCCCTCGGTGAAGTCGCGCGTCGAGAGCACCGCGCGGACGAACTCGCCCTCGCGCAGCGGCAGCAGGTTGACGAGCGCGCGGCCCTTCGCGGTGCGCGAGGCCTCGGGCAGCTCGTAGACCTTCTGGCGGTAGACCTTGCCGCGGTTGGTGAAGAAGAGGAGGTAGTCGTGCGTCGAGCAGACGAAGAGGTGCTCGATGTAGTCCTCGTCCTTCATGTCCATCCCGCGCACACCCACCCCGCCGCGGTGCTGGGTGCGGTAGGTCGAGAGCGGCAGCGACTTGATGTAGCCGGACTTCGTGATCGAGATGACCATCTGCTGGTCGGCGATCAGGTCCTCGATGTCGATGTCGTCCTCGGAGTGCGTGATGTCCGTGCGACGATCGTCGCCGTAGGCGTCGCGGATCTCCTGCAGCTCCTCCTTGATGATGTCGCGGATCCGCTGCTCGTCGCCGAGGATCGCGCGCAGCTCGCGGATCCGCTCGAGCACGTCGGCGTGCTCCTGCTTGAGCTTGTCGGCCTCGAGCGCGGTCAGCCGCTGGAGACGGAGGTCGAGGATCGCCTGCGCCTGGATCCGCGTCAGGTCGAACTTCTCCATCAGGCCGTCGCGCGCGGCGTCCGGATCGGCCGAGCCGCGGATCAGCGCGATCACCGCGTCGATGTCGGTGATCGCGATCAGCAGGCCCTCGAGGATGTGGCGGCGGGCCTCCTTCTCGCGCAGCTCGTGCTTCGTGCGGCGGATGACCACGTCGCGCTGGTGCTCGATGTAGTAGCCGATCAGCTCGCGCAGCGAGAGCGTCTTCGGCACGCCGTCGACGAGCGCGACATTGTTGACGCCAAACGTCGACTGCAGCGGCGTGTGCTTATAGAGGTTGTTGAGAACGACCTTCGGGATCGCGTCGCGCTTGAGCTCGATCACGAGCCGGATGCCCGACTTGTCGGACTCGTCGCGGAGGTCCGAGATCTCCTTGATCTTGTCGTTCTTGACGACCTCGGCGATCTTCTTGATCAAGCCCGAGCCGTCACCACGGCCGTCGCCCTTCGACACCTGGTAGGGCAGCTCGGTGACGATGATCGCCTCCTTGCCCTGGCGCAGCGGCTCGATGTGCGCCTTGCCGCGTACGACGACGCGGCCGCGGCCGGTCTCGTAGGCGTCCTTGATCCCCTGCCAGCCGACGATGATCCCGCCGGTCGGGAAGTCCGGTCCCTTGATGTGCTGCATCAGCTCGGCAACCGGGATCTCCGGGTTGTCGATGTAGGCGATCGTCGCGTCGATCGTCTCGCGCAGATTGTGCGGCGGCATGTTCGTCGCCATGCCGACGGCGATCCCCGACGAGCCGTTGACGAGCAGGTTCGGGTAGCGCGATGGCAGGATCGTCGGCTCGAGTCGCGCGTCGTCGTAGGTCGGCGTGAAGTCGACCGTGTCGCGGTCGATGTCGCGCAGCATCTCCATCGCGAGCCGCGTCAGGCGCGCCTCGGTGTAGCGCATCGCGGCGGCCGGATCGTTGTCGATCGAGCCGAAGTTGCCCTGACCGTCGACGAGCGGCTCGCGCATCGCGAACGGCTGCGCCATCCGGACGAGCGTGTCGTAGATCGCCGAGTCGCCGTGCGGGTGGAACTTCGCCATCACATCGCCGACCGTGGCCGCCGACTTCTTGTAGGGACGGGTCGGTCCGAGGCCGCCCTCGAACATCGCGTAGAGCACGCGGCGGTGGACCGGCTTGAGGCCGTCGCGCGCGTCGGGCAGCGCGCGCCCGACGATCACGCTCATCGCGTAGTCGAGGTACGACGAGCGCATCTCCTCCTCGAGCCCGCGCGGCTCGATGTTCCCGCCCGACAGGATCTCCGTACCAGCCATCTAGATCGTCCTCCGGCTACACATCGAGATTGGCGACCTTGGTCGCGTTGTCCTCGATGAACTTGCGTCGCGGCTCCACCTGGTCACCCATCAGCATCGAGAAGATCTGATCGGCCAGGGAGGCGTCGTCGACCGTCACCTGCTGCAGCGTCCGCCGCTCGGCGTCCATCGTCGTGTCGTAGAGCTGGTCGGCGTTCATCTCGCCGAGGCCCTTGAAGCGCTGCACGCCGACGCCCTCCCGCGCCACGTCGAGGACCTTCTTGCGCAGCTCCTCGAACGACAGCGCGGTCTGCTCCTTGCGGCCGAGACGGACGTCGAACGCTGGGCGCCCGACTAGCTCCTCGAGCTCCTTGTGCACCCGCACGAAGTTCGCGTACTCGGGCCGGCCGAACATGTCGCGGCGCAGCTTGTAGGTGGCTGCCGAGCCGTTGAGCCGCTCGACGACGCGGATCACCAGCTCGTCGTCGTCCTCGGAGATCAGCTCGGTCGTAAATGGGGCGTTGTCGTCGTCAGCGGTGGCGATCAGCTTCTCGACCGCCGAAGCGTCGACCGACCCCGCGTCGAGGATCTGCGACTCCTCGAGGAAGGTCACGGTGTCATGGCCGAACTCGGCCCGCAGCGCCGACGCCCAGCCCTCGTACTGCTTCAGCAGGCGGCCGTACTTCTGCCAGCGCGCGTGGGTGAACTTCGTCCCGCTGCCGGCGCGGCCGAGCACCTCGATCTTCTCGAGCTTGTCGCGCAGCAGCACCTCCTCGAGCTCGGACTCCTTCTCGATGTAGATCTCCTGGCCGCCGGTCTTGACCTTGTAGAGCGGCGCCTTGGCGAGATAGACGAACCCGGCCTCGATCAGCTCGGGCATCTCGCGGAACAGGAAGGTCAGCACCAGCGTGCGGATGTGGGCGCCGTCGACGTCGGCGTCGCACATGATGATCACCTTGTGGTACCGCGCCTTCTCGATGTCGAACTCCTCGCGGATGCCGGTCCCGATCGCGGTGATCATCGCCTGGATCTCGTTGTTCGACAGCACCTTGTCGATGCGGTTCTTCTCGGCGTTGATGATCTTGCCGCGCAGCGGCAGCACCGCCTGGGTGTTGCGGTCACGACCCTGCTTCGCCGAGCCGCCGGCCGAGTCGCCCTCGACCACGAAGATCTCGGCGAGCGCTGGGTCGCGCACCGAGCAGTCGGCGAGCTTGCCCGGCAGCGTCGAGTTCTCGAGCGCCGACTTGCGTCGGGTCAGGTCGCGTGCCTTGCGCGCCGCCTCGCGAGCGCGTGAAGCGGAGACCGCTTTGGTGATGACCTGCTTCGTGTCCTGAGGATTCTCCTCGAGGAACTCAGCGAGCCCCCTGTTGACCGCCTGCTGGACGAAGCCCTCGACCGGCGGGTTGCCGAGCTTGGTCTTCGTCTGACCCTCGAACTGCGGATCGGGGATCTTGACCGAGATGATCGCCGTAAGACCCTCGCGGATGTCCTCGCCCTGGAGGTTGCCGTCCTTCTCCTTGAGCAGGCCCTTCTCCTTGGCGTAGGCGTTGATCGTGCGCGTCAGCGCGGAACGGAAGCCGGAGAGGTGCGAGCCGCCCTCGTGGGTGTTGATGTTGTTGGCGAAGGAGAGCAGCGACTCCTGGTAGGAGTTGTTCCACTGCATCGCGACCTCGACCTCGCCGACGTCGCCCTGGTCCTCGATGTAGATGACCTTCTTCTGGACC
>DASTKX010000084.1:0-13204 GCA_035715585.1 Thermoleophilaceae bacterium | reverse complement strand
CGACGTGCTGATCGACGCCTTCGACGGGATCGAGGGCGCCGAGCTGTGGATCGTCGGCCGGCCGTGGATGGACGTCGAGCCGCTGCGCGCGGCCGCCGCGCGGGTCGGCGGCACGGTCCGCTTCGTCGACCGCTTCGTCGCCGAGGACGAGCTGCCCGCCTACTTCCGCCGCGCCGACGTCGTCGCGCTGCCCTACCGCGACATCGACCAGTCGGGCGTGCTCTACACCGCGCTGGCGTTCGGCAAGGCGATCGTCGCCTCCTCGATCGGCGGCTTCGCCGAGGTGGCCGACGACCACCGCGCGCTCGTGCCGGTGCCGCCCGGCGATCCCGCCGCGCTGCGCGCCGCGCTGGCCGGCCTGGTCGGCGATCCCGCCGCACGCGCCGCCCAGGCGGCCCGCGCCGCCACGGCCGCCGCCGGCCCCTACTCCTGGGACGCGGCCGCGCGCCTTACGCTGGCGGTCTACGAGGAGGTGGCAGGCCGGTGAGGTGCGTCTACATGGGCAAGCACAAGCGCTCGGCGGTCGGGGGGCTCGATCACCTGCTGGCAAGCGGCTGGGAGGTCGCGGCGGTCGTTGCGCCAGCGGCGGACGACCGCGCCGCGGAGACGCAGCGGCTCGACCTGGCGGCTGAGCGGGCCGGGCTCCCGTTGCTCTCCGACGACGACCTCTACGCGGCGATCGAGGATCCCGCCGGCGCCGCGGTCGACCTGACCGGCATCGACGCCGTCTTCTCCTTCCTCTTCTGGAAGCGGATCCGCCAACCGCTGATCGAGCTCGGCGCCGGCGGCTGCCTGAACTTCCACCCAGCCCCGCTCCCGGACATGCGCGGGCTCGGCGGCTACAACGTCGCGATCCTCGAGGACTGGCCGGAGTGGGGCGTGTCGGCGCACTTCGTCGACGCCGACTTCGACACCGGCGACCTCGTCCGCGTCGACCGCTTCCCGATCGACCGTAGGCGCGAGACCGCGCTCTCGCTCGACTTCCGCAGCCAGCAGAAGCTGCTCGAGCTGTTCCGCTGGACCGCAGACGAGCTCGCCGCCGGGCGCGACCTGCCACGCGCCCCCCAAAGCGACGGCCGCTACGTGACGCGCACCGAGTTCGAGGCGCTGCGCGCCGTGCGCCTCGACGATCCGCCCGACCTGACCGCCCGACGCATCAGAGCCTTCTGGTACCCACCCCACGACGGGGCGACCCTGGAGCTGGACGGCCAGACCGTCACCCTGCTCGACCGTGCCCTGCTCGCCGAGGCCGCCGAGGCCTACCGCGACGCCGGCGTGCAGCCCTGACGGCGCTGCCCGCGCGCTACTGGTTCTGATCGGCGCCGGCGACGACGACGACCGTCGCGTCGCCGGCGAGGGCCTGGCTCTCGGCGTCGATCGCCTCGCGCTGGGCGATGTCGAGGCGGCGGCTGACATCGGCCGCCTCGCGCTCGGCGCCGGGCGCGTAGAGCACGACGGACTCGGCGCGCTCCTGGTCGAAGTTGTTCGTCACCGTGCCGAGCTGGAAGCCCTCGCCGACGATCTTGTCGCCGATCGTCGCGGCGAGGCCCGGCACGGTGGTGCCGTTCAACACGGCGACCGTCACGTCGGCCGGGACGATCGGCGGGGCGTCGCTCCCGCCGCCGTCGTCCGAGGCGCCGCCACCGCCCGTGGTGGCGCCCGAGGACAGGCCGACGTCGTCGCCACCACCGGAGTCGTCGCCGCCCGTCACCTGCAGCAGCGCGAAGGCGCCGAGCGCGATTACGACCATCGCTACGACCGCCAGCAGGACCGGTCGCCGGCCGCGGGCGGGCGCGGGGGAAGGCTCGGACTGCGCCTGGGTCTCGGCGTATGGCGGCAGGATCGGGACGCGATCGCGCCCCTGGCCGGTAGCCGTGGCGGCACGCCGCTGGTAGGGCCTCGGCGGAATCGGTGGGCGCGGCACGCTCGCCGCCGGCGTAGCCGGCGCCGGCACGGCGTCGTGCTCATCCGTGAAGTCGATGTCGGAGTGCTCGTCCTCCGGCCGCCACTCGCCCGTATCGTCAGGCTCCTGCGCGTCGGCGGAGTCGCCGAACTCGTCGTCCGCCTGCGCGTCGACGCCCTCAGCCGACGGGTCGTCGTCGAAACCGTCGCCGATCTCGTCGTCCGGGCCCTCGTCGAGCTCGTCCTCGGCCTCCAGCTCGTCGTCGTCGGCCTCGTCGTCGGCCAGCGGCGGCGGATGCACCACCGTGTCCATCGCCGTCACGTCGAGCTCGTCCTCGTCGTCCTCGACAGCTGGGCCGTGCGCGACGGCGGGCGTGGCGCCGGCCGCTGCCGCTGCCGCCGGTGTCGCCGGCTGCGCTCCCGGCGGGCGCGGTACCGGCGGCGGGGTGCCGCCCGGCACGGGTCGCGACGGCGTCCGCGCGATCGGCTGCGCCACGACACCGCGGGGCTCGGCCACGGCAGGCGACGGCCCGCGCTCGGGCGCACGCCCCGCCCACTCGCGCAGGCGCTTGACGTCGCGCGCCTGCGAGAAGTAGAGGGCGGACAGCACCGCGAGCCCGAGGATGGCCGCGAAGCCCGCGTACGAGCCGATCTCTTGGAGGATCTCCATAGGCGAAGTTGGTGAACTCTAGTCCGAGTCCACGGCGGCAAGCGCCCGCTCGGCCGAAAGCTCCGCGACAGCGCTCGCCAGAGCGGCGGCGTCGCCGTTGTAGACAAGCTCCTCGATCCGCGCGAACGCGCCCTCGACCCAGTCGGGGTCGAGCCGCGGTCGGACCGCCGCGACGATCTTCTCGGCCGGCGTCGGCTGCGGCCGCTCGCCGGGGTCGAACAGCTCCTCGTGGATCTTCTCGCCGGGACGACGGCCGACGACCTCGATCGCGATGTCGACGTCGGGCTCCTTGCCGGACAGCCGGATCATGTTGCGCGCCAGGTCGACGATCTTCACCGGGTCGCCCATCTCGAGCACAAAGACCTGCGATCCGGTCGTCAGGTCGCCGGAGCGGATGATCAGCTGGACCGCCTCCGGGATCGTCATGAAGTAGCGCGTCATCGCCTCGTCGGTAACGGTCACCGGCCCGCCGGCCGCGATCTGACGGCGGAAGATCGGCACGACCGAGCCCGACGAGCCGAGCACGTTGCCGAAGCGGACCGCCGCGAAGCGCGTGCCGTGGAAGCGGTTCTGCGCCGCCTCGATCGCCCACTCGGCGAGCGCCTTCGACGCGCCCATCACCGTGGCGGGCGCGACCGCCTTGTCGGTCGAGACGAGGATGAAGCGCTCGGCGCCGGACTCGCCGGCGGCCGCCGCCACGATCCGCGTCGCGACCGCGTTGTTGCGCACCGCCTCGACCGGGTTCTCCTCCATCAGCGGGACGTGCTTGTAGGCGGCGGCGTGGAAGACGACCGTCGGCCGCTCCTCGGCGAACAGCTCGCCCATCCGCGTGGCGTCCTTGCAATCGGCGAGCACGGCGACGAGGTTGCCGAAGTGGCGGTCGTCCTCGAGCTCGCGGCGGATCTCGAAGAGGTTGTTCTCGGCGTGGTCGACGAGCACGATCCGCTTCGGCTTGACGCGCGCGATCTGACGGCAGAGCTCGGAGCCGATCGAGCCGCCGGCGCCGGTCACCAGCACGACTTCGCCGGTCAGGTAGGCGCCGACGCGGTCGACCTCCACCCGCACCGGCTCGCGGCCGAGCACGTCCTCGACCTGGACCTCGCGCACCTGGCGCAGCAGGTTCGTCCCGCGCGACAGCAACTCGAAGGTCGTCGGCAGCGTGCGGACCGGGATGTTGCGCTCGCGGCAGGCGGTGACGACCTTCTGGCGCAGCATGCCCGGGGCCGACGGGATCGCGATCACGACCTCGTCCGGCTTGGTGTCGTCTAGCACGCGCGGCAGGTCGTCGACGCGGCCGTGGACGCGGTAGCCGCCGACGACCATCCCCTGCTTGCGCGGGTCGTCGTCGACAAAGCCGATCACGGCAGTCGATAGCTCCGGGTTGCGGCGCAGCTCCATCGCGACCTGCTGGCCGCCGTTGCCCGCGCCGACGATCAGCACCTCGTTGGTGGCGCGCGCGACCAGCGGCCGGCGCAGCTGACGCTCGACCAGCGCACGCACCGCGAAGCGCGCGCCGGCGACCAGCGCCAGCGTGAGCAGGAAGTCGAGCGCGATCACCCCGCGCGGCGGGTCGACGTCGCCGGGCGAGACGAGGAAGCTCAGGCCGATCAGCGCGAAGCTCGAGACGATCACCGCCTTGACGATCGACTCGAAGTCGGCCTGGTCGACGAACCGCCAGAGCTTGGAGTAGAGGCCGAAGGCGGCGAACAGCGCCAGCTTCAGGACCACGACGAAGGCGACCGTCTCGACGAGCAGCTCCTCGTACTTCGGCGGGATGCCCTCGTCGAAGCGCAGCACGTACGCGAGGTAGTAGGCGAGCGCCACCAGACAGGCGTCGACCGCCACCTGGCCGATCCGACGCACGCCGACCGAGGATGTCAGGCGGGAGGGCAAGGGGCTCAGGGTACCGCCGAAAGGAGCATCTGGACGAGATCGCGAGGATTCCGCCGGATGCGCTCGCGAGTGGTGTCGGCGCGCTTCTCGACCTCCACCAGCTCGGGATCCGCGAGACGGCGCAGGCGCCCATCGCGCAGCAGCCCCTCGTCGACCGCGCCGAGGCGACCCTCGAAGGTGGTGAAGACCGGCGTTCCGAGCGCGACCGCCTCGCGGTTCATCGTGCCCCCGCCGGACACGACGAGGTCGGCGTGGGCGATCAGGCTCTGGGCGTCGATCGCATGGGCGGGAACGATCAGGCGGGGGTCGCCGGCGGTCGTCGCCTTGAACTGTCCGCCGGCGATCGCGTCTATCTCCTCGCGCTGGCGCGACGTGCGCGGCAGGACGACGGTCTGGGCGCGGTCGCGCAGCCGCTCGAGCACCCGTGGGAAGACCGGGCTCTCGTGGCGGTGGTAGAGCGAGGCGTCCGGCGGGGTCCGCACGACGGCGATCGGCGTCGCGGTGTCGAGCCCCAGCTCGTCGAGCACCGTCGTGTCGGGCTCGAAGTCGGCGAGGTAGTACTCCTCCTTCAGCCCCGGGTAACGGCGCAGCTTCCCGCCCGCGCCGTAGCGGTCGAGCCGTTCCGGCGGGATCGCGTCGGGCACGACGACCGCGCGCGCGAGCCGGCAGTTGACGTTGTGCTGGACGGTCGCCCACTCGTAGTCGAACGCCGTCGCGGACGGGATCCGCAGCAGCTTGGCGGCGACCATCACGTCGTTCGACGCGTGGCCGATCGCCACGTCGAAGCCCCGCCCGCGCGCCCAGCGCGCCAACGCGAGGCTGCGTCCGGCCAGTCCAGCCGCCTTCGCGGTCAACCGCTCGCCGGCGTGACTGCCGATCGCCGTGTGCTCGATCCCGAGCCGCTCGCACAGCTCCAGCGTCTGCGCGAAGTCGCGCGCCGTCACCTCGACCTCATGTCCGTCGGCGCGCATCGCCTCGATCAGCGGCCGCATCACGAGCACGTGCGGGCTGTTGGTCAGGTCGATCCAGACGCGCATCGGTGCGATAATCCTGGCGCGGGGGGCGGTCAGCCGAGCACGTCGGCGACCGCGGCAACGACTTCGCGGACCTGCGCCTCGGTCAGCTCCGGCCCCATCGGCAGCGCCAGGTGGGTCCGCGCGACGGCGTCGGTGGCAGGCAGCGAGAGCTCCTCGGGCGCGAATCCCGCGGTCGCCGGCTGGCGGTGGATCGGCGTCCGGTAGTAGCCGCGCGCTCCGATCCCGCGCTCGCCGAGCGCGGCGGCAAGATCGTCGGCGCGCTCGCTGCGAACCACGTAGAGGTGGTGAACGTGCTCGACGCCATCGACCGGCACGGGCAGCTCGACGTGCTCGCCCAGCCCCGCGCGCGCGTATAGGTCGGCGGCGGCGCGGCGAGCCGCGTTCCAGCCGTCGAGCTCGGGCAGCAGCACGCGCAGCACCGCCGCCTGCAGCTCGTCGAGGCGCGAGTTGTAGCCGACCTCGACGAAGGTCTTCTTGTCGTCGGAGCCGTGGAAGCGCAGCCGTCGCACGGCGGCCGCGACGTCGTCGTCGTCGGTCGTCACCGCGCCGCCGTCGCCGAGGCAGGGCAGGTTCTTCGACGGGAAGAAGGAGAAGGTCGCGGCGTCGCCGAGCGCGCCGGCGCGGGCGTCGCCGAGGCGGGCGCCGGTCGCCTGCGCGGCGTCCTCGAGCAGCGGCAGCCCCAACTCGCGCAGCTCGTCCATCGGCGCGACGTTGCCGAACAGGTGGACCGCGACGATGGCCTTCGTGCGCGGCGTGATCGCCGCCTTGACGGTCGCGGCCGTCACGCACATCGTCTGCGGGTCGACATCGCAGTAGACCGGAGTCGCGCCGGCCGAGATCGTCGCCTCGACGGTCGCGTAGAAGGTGAACGACGGGCAGACGACCTCGTCGCCCGGGCCGACGCCGAGCGCGCGCAGGGCGATCGTGATCGCGTCGGTCCCGTTGGCGACGCCGATCGCGTGGCGCACCCCGAGGTGATCGGCGAGCTCGCGCTCGAACGCGTCGACCTCCGGGCCGAGGATGTAGCGGCCGCCGTTGGCGACCTCGGCGAGCCGCTCGGTGAGGACCGGCAGGTGCCGCTCGAGGCTGGTTGCGAAAAGAGGGACCGCCATGGAAGCCAGCTAGCCTACCGGCGCTCTTGCCGCTGGCGGCAACCGCTGGGCGCCCCTACTGTGGGCTGGGTAGTCCGATGGCCGCTCTCGACGACAGCTCTGGCGCCGTAACGCCACGCCCGGGTCCGGGCGAGGAGCCGCCGCGGCGCACACCGGGAGACCCGCTCGACCTCGTGCTCGAGCACCTGCGCCGCCTCGTCCGGGCCGACGCGGCGATCCTGATGTCGGTCGATCGGGGCCGCACGGCCGTCGCCCCGCGGTCGTCCTGGTTCTCGTCGATCGAGCTGCACGACGCGCTCGCGCCATCGTTGACGCGGCCCTACGACCGTGCGCGGCCGGGACTCACCGAGGCGACGCTGGAGCGTGGCCGCCCGCTGATGCTGCCGCGGATCGAGGACTGGGAGGCAGCCATCTACCCGCGCGAGATCGTCACCTCCGCCTCGACCGAGCATGCCTGGGAGCTGATCCGCCGCGCGTCGGCGATCTGCTGCCCCGTCCGCACGCCCCTCGGCCGGACGCTCGGCGCGATCATCGTGCTGTCGATCGACCCGCTGCGACCGCTCGACCGGTCCGACCTCGACACGGTCACCGTCCTGTCCGACCTCGCCGCGCTGGCGCTCGAGCGCTCGGAGCTGCTCGCCACCGAGGCCGCGAAGGCGCGTGAGGAGCTGCTGCTCAAGCGAGCGGCGGAGGGAACGTCGGGAACGCTCGAGCCGTACGAGGTCGAGCGCCAGGTTGTCGAGCACGCCATCCAGATCACGGGCGCCGACCACGGCCTGTTGAGTCGCGTCAACCCCGGGTCGCAACGGCTCGCCGCCGTCGCTCGCAAGGGAACCGCGACCGTCGACGCCGCCACGCTCGGCGAAGTCGCGCGCTCGCGCACGACCGTCTCGACCGGCGGACCGGCCCCGTCGGTCCACGCCCCGATCGAGCTCGGACCACGGCTTTTCGGCGTCCTGTCGCTGATCCGCGACGACGGCGTCGAGTTCGACCACGACTCCCTGACCCTTGTGTCGAAGGTGGCGCGAATCTCCGCAGCCGCGCTCGCCAACGCTGACGCCTTCCAGCAGGAGCGTCACCTCGCGCGCACCCTGACCCACGGCTTCGTCCCGGCGTCGCTGCCGAGCGTGCCGGGCTGGGACGTCGGGGTGCTCTACGAGCCGGCCGACAACCAGCCGACCGGCGGCGACCTCTACGGCGCCTGGCCGCTGCCCGACGGCAACGTGGCTGTCGTCATCGGCGACGTCGTCGGCAAGGGCGTCGAGACGGCGGCGCTGAGCGCGATGGCGCGTTTCTTCATCGAGGCCCGTAGCTGGGACACCGATGACCCCGCGCGTGTGCTCGAGCAGGTCAACGCGATGCTGCACAGCCGCCTGCCCGACGACCGCTTCGTCACCGCCTTCTTCGGCCTGGTCGGCCACCGGCGCCTGCGTTACGCGAACGCCGGCCACCTCGCGCCGCTGGTGCTGCGCGCCGATGGCACGCTCTCCGAGGCGATGGCCGGCGGTCTGCCGCTCGGTATCGACCCCGACCCCGGCTACATGGTTCACGAGCTCGAGCTCGGCGCCGACGACATCCTGTTCGGCTTCACCGACGGCATCCTCGAGGCGCGCCGCGAAGGAAAGCTGCTCGGCGCCGACGGCCTGCGCCGGATCGTCGTCGACGCGGCGGCGATGACGCGCGAGCCGCAGACCCTGACCGAGCTCGTCCACGACGACGTCCGCGCCTGGGCTCGCGGGCTCAGCGACGACGCAGCGATCGTCGCCCTCCGCCGACGCGGGGTCGACCAGGCCGGGATGCCAGCCGACGACTAGGCGATTCCCTGGAGCAGCTCGGCCGGCTCGACGCCGAGGCCGACGGCGACCCGCGAGAGCACGCGGACGCCTGGATCGCGGCGGCCGGACTCGATCCGTCGCACCTCTGCCGGATCCATCGACGCTCCCTGCGCGAGCGCGTCCTGCGTCAGACCCTTCTCCAACCGCAGCCGGCGAACGTTCGCCGCGAACTTGGGGAGTGGGTCGGCCACGGGACAGGACTGTTCCGCCTGCAAACCCTGCCCGCCAGGACTTATACACCCTTCGCCGCTCCACAGGCGGACGGAGACGTCGCTGTGTATCTATTTCAGGACCGAGAACTCCTTTACTGCAGCCTTGCCGTCGTCGGGCAACTCGGTGATCCAGAGCAGGTAGTAACGGAAGCTCTGGCCGCCCGTGTCGAGTGGAATGTCCTGCTCGGCGCCGATCTTCAGATCGCTGGTGAGCTTTGTCCAGCCGTCGATGCCGTCGGGCACGTCGTTCGCCGCGTAGACCGCCGCGGTGAAGCCCGGCGTCGAGGTGGTCACGTCGACCTGCCGCGCGGCGACCGGCGCTCCCGCGTCGACGTAGAGACCGACGCCGTCCTTGTTCGCCCCCTCGAACCCGGCGTCGTAGGTCTCGGTGTCCCAGACCGTCGTCGGATTCGCGTCGATCGCGAGCTTGGCCGCCTCGGCCGACTCGTCCTCGTCCCCCTGCGGGTCGTAGTCGTGAGCCGCGTCGCCGGTCAGCTCGACCGCGCGCAGATCGCCGCCGCCGACGCCCTTCGCGTCACCCGGGCCGCGCTCGGTGCGCGTCGCGAGGAAGCCCACCGCTCCGGCGACGAGCAGGACGACTGCCAACACCGACAGCAGCCAGCGCCGCGGCCGACGCAGGCGCAGCGGCGCGAACTCGGTCGTGTCGCCCGGCAGGGTCCGCAGGACGGTCGTCGCCTCGCCGGTCGTCTCGCCGGCGCGCGCCGCCTCGATCGCCAGCACCTGCTCGAGGTCGTGGACGAGGTCGTCGGCGGTCGCGTAGCGGTTGCCGAGCTCCTTGGCGGTCGCGCGATCGACCACCGACGCCAGCGCCGAGGACACGTCGGGCCGCGCGACGAGGATGTCCGGCATCTGCTCCTGGACGTGCTTCATCGCCACCGCGACCTGGCTCTCGGCGCGGAACGGCGGCTCGCCGGCGAGCATCTCGTAGAGCACGATCCCCAGCGAGTAGACGTCCGACTGCTCGGTGACATCGTGGCCGAGCGCCTGCTCGGGCGCGACGTAGTCGGTCGTGCCGAGCACGCGGCCGGTCGCGGTCAGGCCGTGGACCTCGAGCGAGCGGGCGATGCCGAAGTCGGTGACCTTGGCGCGGCCCTCCCGGTCGATCAGGACGTTCTGCGGCTTGACGTCGCGGTGGACGAGATGCGCCGCGTGGGCGGCGGACAGCGCGCGGCCGATCTCGATCGCATAGGCGACCGCCTCGGCGACGGGCAGCCGGCCCTCGCGCTTGATCGTCTGCTTGAGCGTCTCGCCCTCGACCAGCTCGAGCACGATGTAGGGCGAGCCGTCGTCCTCGCCGAAGTCGATCACCGTCACGACGTGCGGGTGGTTGAGCCGCGCGACGGCGCGCGCCTCGCGTCGGAACCGCTCGAGCTGGTCGGGGTCCGTCGAGATGTCGCGGTGCATCGACTTGATCGCGACCCAGCGCTCGAGCGTCGTGTCGTAGGCGCGGTAGACGGTCGACATCCCGCCCGCGCCGATCTTCTCCTCGAGGCGGAAGCGGCCGTTGAGGAGGTCGCCGATCATTCGAGCGCTAGCTGGAGCAGGCGGTCCAAGAGATCAGGGTAGGCGACGCCGCTGGCCTCCCACAGCTTCGGGAAGACCGAGGTGGCGGTGAAGCCGGGGATCGTGTTGAGCTCGTTGACGAGGACGCGCGCGTCGCCCTCGGGATCCTCGACGAAAAAGTCGCAGCGGGCGAGGCCGGCGCAGTCGACACGCCGGAAGACGTCTTCGGCGAGCGAGCGCACGCGCTGCGCGACCGCGTCGGGAATCCGCGCCGGTACGACCAGGCGCATGCCGCCGTCCGTGTACTTCGCCTCGTAGTCGTACCAGTCGGCGTCGAACTCGATCTCGCCGGCGACCGAGACCTCGGGGTCGGCGTTCCCGAGCAGCGCGCACTCGATCTCGAGGCCGTGCGACATCGCCTCGACGATCGCCAGCGGGTCGTGCTCCCAGGCGGTCGCGAGCGCCGCCGGTAGCGCCGCGGCGGTCGTCACCTTCGAGATGCCGACCGACGATCCGAGCCGCGCCGGCTTGACGAAGACCGGCAGACCGAGCTCCGCGAGCGGGGCGAGGTCGTCGCCGGCGCGGACCGCCGCGTAGCCGACCTGGTCGACGCCGGCGACGGCCATCGCGTCCTTGAACAGGACCTTGTCGATGCAGATCGCGCTCGCCGCGACGCCCGCGCCGACATACGGGATCGCCAGCGCCTCCAGCACGCCCTGGACGACGCCGTCCTCGCCGTAGGGACCGTGCAGCGCCGGGAAGGCGACGTCGCAGTCCAGCAAGCCACCCGCCGGCTCGAGCGCGACAGTGCCCCCGTCGCGCAGCCAGCGCCCGTCGCGGCCGATCGTCACGCGCAGCGGCTCGTGGCCGGCTTGTGCGAGACCGGCGGCGATCGCCTCCGCGGAGCTCAGCGAGACGTCGTGCTCGCCGGACGGCCCGCCGCCGAGCACCGCGACCTTCACGGCGACTCGTCCGGCGTCGTCGGAGGCGGCGGCGGCGCGACGAAGCGCCCGACGACCAGGACGACGGTGCTGCCGCTGTCGACCCCGGTGTCGCCGCTCGGGCGTTGCTCCAACACGACCCCATCCTGACTCTCGTCGTCGACGTCGCGCTCGCGAACCGCCCCCTTCAAGCCGTCGGCGCGCAGCTGGTTGAGCGCATCCTGTCGCGACAGGCCGACGACGAACGGGACCGGGACCTGCTCGACGGGCTCGGCGGCGGTCAGCGTGACCCGGCCGCCCGGGTCGAGCGTCGTGCCGGCGCCGGGATCCTGGGCGATCACCTCGTCCTCGGGCCGGTCCGACGGCTCACGCACCGTCCTGTAGGTCAGGCCGAGGTCGTCGAGCCGCTTGGTCGCGGAGTCGAGCGACAGGCCGACGAGATCGGGGACGTCTACCTGCTCCGGACCGGAGCTGACGAACAGCCGCACGTTGGAGCGCCGCTGGACCGTCGCGCCCTCGCGCGGGGAGGTGCCGATCGCCAGCCCCTCGTCGACCGTCGCCGACGCCCGCTCGGTCGGGTTGACGCGCAGATCCTCCCTGCGCAGCAGGCGGATCGCCTGCGCCCGCGTCAGCCCGCTGACCGACGGCACCGTCACCTCGCCCGGCCCGCTCGACACCACCAGTGTGATCGCGTCGTCGCGCGCCGCCTGCTCGCCGGGATCGGGATCCTGGCGCAGCACCTGATCGAGCGTGGCCAGCGAGCGCTCGCGGTCCACCTCGACCTTCTCGAAGCCCGCCTTGTCGAGCCGGTCGCGCGCCTCGCTCAGCTGCATCCCGGTGACCTTCGGCACGTCGATCTGCTCGGGGCGGGTGAAGACCCAGGCCATCAGCGCGACCAGCGCCAGCACCAGCAGGGCGAGCGCGATCGCCGGCCAGCGGCGCGGCTTGTCACGCTCGGCCGCGGCGGCGGCGCCCGGCGGCGGGGCCGGCACCGCGGCGAAGATCGCCGTGTCCTGACCGACCCCGTCGCCGGCGAGGAAGGCTTCGACGTAGGGCCGGCACGCCTCGAGCGCCGCGGCGAAGTCCTCCGCCGACTGCCAGCGCGCCGCCGGCTCCTTGGCCAGCGCGCCGAGCACGACCGCCTCGAGGTTCGGCTCGATCCGCAGCCCCTCGCGGCTCATCGGCGGCGGCGGCTCCTGCATGTGCTTGAGCGCGATCGCGACCGCGCTGTCGCCCTCGAACGGCAGCTTGCCGGTCAGCAGCTCGTAGAGCATCACGCCGATCGAGTAGACGTCGGAGCGCGGCGTCACCTCCTGGCCCTGCGCCTGCTCGGGCGACAGGTACTGGGCGGTGCCCATGATCGATCCGGTCTCGGTCATCTCCGAGGCGCCGGCGCGGGCGATGCCGAAGTCGGTGACCTTGACGTTGCCGGCGTCGTCGACGATCACGTTGTGCGGCTTGAAGTCGCGGTGGACGACGCCGTTTCGGTGGGCGAAGCCGGCCGCCTGGAGGATCTGCTCGCCGATCGAGATCACGCGCAGCTGATCGAGCGGCGCCTCCGCCACCATCACGTCCTTCAACGTGCGGCCGCGCAGGTACTCCATCGCGATGTAGTAGGTGCCCTCGTGCTCGCCGCGGTCGAAGACGCCGACGACGTGCGGGTGCTGGAGGCCGGCGGCGGCCGACGCCTCGCGGCGGAAGCGCTCGACGAACTCGGCGTCCTGGGCAAACCGGCGGTGCAGCACCTTGAGCGCGATCTCGCGCCCGAGGTGGGTGTCCTCGGCGAGATAGACGTCGGCCATCCCACCGGAGCCGATGCGACGGACGATGCGGTAGCGACCGTCGACGACGGCGCCATCTGCCAGGTCGCTCATCCACCCCCCAGGAGGGTCTGGAGGACCTGAGCGGCGAGCGGAGCGGCGTTGGCGCCGCCCGACGTGCCGATCGGCTGGTCCTCGAGCGTCACGGCGATCGCGTACTGGGGGTCGTCCACGGGCGCGAAGCCTATGAACCAGACCTGGTTGAGCGTCTCGTTCTTGACCTCGGCGGTGCCCGTCTTGCCCGCCACCTGGACGTCG
>DASTKX010000083.1:0-3090 GCA_035715585.1 Thermoleophilaceae bacterium | reverse complement strand
CTCCGCGCGTCGCTCCGCGGCGTAGCCGAACCCGGTGCCGATCAATGCCGTGTCGAGTCGCTCGGCGCCGCTGACGGCGATCGCGCGGCCGTCGAGGCGCGCGCCCTCGCCGCGGATCGCGGTGAAGGTCTCACGGCGCAGGGGGTCGTGGACGACGCCGACGAGGCCGCCGTTGTCGTCCTCGAGCGCGATGCTCACCACCCATGCCGGGAAGCGGTAGAGGTAGTTGGTGGTGCCGTCGAGCGGATCCACCACCCAGCGGCGCCCGCTCGCGCTGTCGGCCTGCGACCCCTCCTCGCCGAGGAAGCCGTCGTCAGGGCGTTCGCCGGCCAGCAGATCGCGGATCAGCGCCTCGGCGTCACGGTCGGCGTCGGAGACCATGTCGGTCCGGCTCGACTTCTGCTCGACACCGCTCGCCGGGCCGTCGTAGCGGTCCAGCAGCAGTACCCCGGCCGCGCGCGCCGCGCGCTCGGCAAGCTCGAGATCGTCGGCGAGCGCGCTCAGAGCGCCCGCACCACCAGGACGACCAGGATGATCGCCAGGGCGACGCCCCCGACCCAGAGCAGCAGCTGAAACGCCCCCTGCTCGGAGGTGAGCGGGTTGCGCACTAGATGATGTAGACGGTGGTGTAGACCACGATCCACATCACGTCGACGAAGTGCCAGTAGATCCCGGGGATCTCGACGCCGAGGTGCTTCTCGGCAGAGAAGTGGCCGCGGAAGGCGCGGATCGTCGCGAACAGCAGCAGCGTCAGCCCGACGAAGACGTGCGCACCGTGGAGGCCAGTCAGGCCGTAGAAGATCGACGACTGCGCGTTCTCGGAGACCGCGAAGCCGATGTGGAAATACTCGTTGATCTGGATGCAGAGGAAGGTCGCGCCGAGCAGCAGGGTGGTCAGCAGGCCGATCCGCATCGCGCGCCGGTTCTCGTGGCGGGCGCCCTCGAGCGCCCAGTGCCTCGTGACGCTCGACGAGACGAGGATCGCCGTGTTGACGCCGGCGATCGCCACCGGCAGATGCTCGCCCGCGGCCGGCCAGGCGTCCCCGTTGACGACCCGGATGAAGAAGTAGGCCGTGAAGAACGCTCCGAAGAGCATCACCTCGGAGATGATGAACAGCAGCATCCCGAGGAACTGCGGGTCGAGCCGCGACGACTGGTGCGCCGCCGGCGGGCCGTGGTGCTCGTGCTCGTCGTGGTGCGCCGGCGTCGGGACCGGCACGCCCGGAGCTGGAACCGACGCGGACTCCATCAGGCCCCCGCCTGCGCGGGCTCTTCGGTCGACACCACGTGGTGGACCGGCTTGTCGGTCGAGGCCTCGACGCGCCCGACGAGGTCGGAGCGCAGCCAGCCGGAGCGGGTCGCCGGGAAGGTCGAGATGACGATCTCGTCGACGCCGTAGAAGTGGAGCGCCTGCTGGATCGCCGTGTACGGGTCGGGGTGGGTGACCTGGCCGATCGCGTCGAGGCCCTCGTCGGTCAGCCGCTTGAGCGTGTGGGCGAGGCGGCGGTGGGCGTCGTCCTCGCCGGCGCCGCCCTGCGGGCAGACGACGATGAAGCGGTGCGGGCCCGCAGCGGCGAGCTGCTTGAGCTGATCGATCAGCGCCTGGCCGCCGACGGTCTGGTTGGCCACGACGAGCGTGCGGATGCCCTCGTCGGCGTCGTGGCGGCCGAGGTCGACGACGACGTGTTCGACGGGTCGCCGGGTCGCCTGCTCGACACGCGTGATCAGGTCCTGGCGCAGCCAGCCGGAGCGGGTGTCGGGATGCGTCGAGATGATGATCTCGTCGTAGTCGCGCTCGCCGACCGCGTCCATGATCGCCGAGTAGGGGTCGGGGTCCTCGACGTCGCCGGTGGCCTCGATGCCGACCTCGCGCAGCTGCGCGAGCGTCATCGCCAACCGGTTCTCGGCGGCGCCGCGGATCGTGTCGTCGTAGATCACGTAGCCGTGCTTGGGCTGGTTCTGCGGGCAGATCACGTGGACCGCGACCGCGCCGCCGTCGGCGCGCCGCTTGACGGCGTCGATCAGCGCCTGACCGGTGACGGTCTCGTTGGCGACTACGAGGATCTTGCGTGGTTCGCTCATGGCTCGTTAGGTGGTGGGGCGCCGCCGCCCGCCGGGGTCGGGGAGGCGCCGACAGGCGCCTTCTTGTCAGCGAAGACCGCGTGCACGGCGCCCGGGACCCCGTACTCGTAGGGGCCACCGACCACGGTCGGAACCTCGTCGAAGTTGAAGATCGGCGGCGGGGAGGAGACCTGCCACTCGATCGAGTGGGCGCGCCACGGGTTGCCGGCGGCCTTCGGGCCGTGGCGCCAGCTGGTGACCATGTTGTAGAGGAAGACCAGGAAGCTCAATCCGAACAGGAACGCCGAGACCGAGATGATCGCGTTCATCGTCGCGTACTGGTCGGCGTAGTCGGCGACGCGGCGCGGCATGCCGTCGACTCCGACGAGGTGCATCGGGCCGAAGGTCAGGTTGAAGAAGACGAACGAGAGCCAGAAGTGGACCTTGCCGAGCCCCTCGTCGTACATCCGGCCGGTGATCTTCGGGAACCAGTGGTAGAGCCCGGCGAAGATCGTGAAGACCGAGCCGCCGAACAGCACGTAGTGGATGTGGGCGACGATGAAGTAGGTGTCCGAGACGTGGATGTCGACCGGCACGACGGCGAGCATGATGCCGCTGATCCCGCCGAGCGTGAACATCGTGATGAAGCCGAGCGCGAACAGCATCGGCGTCGTCAGATGGATCGCTCCCTTCCAGAGGGTTCCAAGCCAGCTGAAGATCTTCACGCCGGTTGGCACGGCGATCAGCATCGTCGTGATCATCATCGGCACGCGCAGCCAGGAGAACATGCCCGAGACGAACATGTGGTGGGCCCAGACGGTGAAGCCGAGGATGACGATCGCGACCAGCGAGAAGGCCATCATCCGGTAGCCGAAGACCGGCTTGCGGGCGTGCGTCGAGATGACCTCGCTGACGATCCCGAAGCCCGGCAGCATCATGATGTAGACGGCCGGGTGGGAGTAGAACCAGAAGACGTGCTGGTACATCAGCACGTCGCCGCCGGCGCCGGCGGTGAAGAAGTCGGTGCCG
>DASTKX010000082.1:0-13178 GCA_035715585.1 Thermoleophilaceae bacterium | reverse complement strand
GCCGAAGCGGTTCGCGGTCTGGGTCAGCAGCGACTTGAGGTCGAGCGTCACCACGCCGCCGGTCGTCGAGACGACATCGCCGCCGCCGTCGATCACCCGCAGCAGCAGCTCGTGCGCGCGCCGGTTGGCGTTCTCCCACGCCTGTTGCGCGACCGGCCGGCCGAGCAGGTTGCGCACGCCGTCGTCGGCGACCTGCTGGAGGCCGCCGGCGGCGAACCCGGCGAGCGGCTCGGCACGCGGCGGCAGCACCTTCGCCAGCTCGGCCTGAACGTCCACGTTCGCGTAGATCTGGTCGACGAGATAGTTCGCGATCTGCGTCCGGACGGCCTCGTTCTCGAGCAGCTCGCTGCTCGTCTCGGTCCAGTTGTCGGTGTTCAGCGCCTGACGGTCGAGCCAGATCGCCGGCAGCGCGAGGAAGGAGAGCAGCGACGCGACGAAGATCAGCGCGATCGCGATGCCGCGGTGACCGCGTCCGCTCGACGCAGGCTCGGCGGCGGGCGGCTGCGACGGAGGAGACTCGGCGCGGGCCGGCTCTGGTGCGGAGGACTCCACTCGGCCATTCAACAGTCCGGCGGGGACGGCTTCAATCGCGCCCGCCCGCGTCGTGTTGGCGTGCAACCGCCCCCCGAGGACTCGTGCACGCACCATCGCCGCGCCTCCGTGCCGGGTCTAGCTTGCCTGCGGGCAACCACGAGAGGAGCTACACGATGGACGATGACATTCAGGGTGCTGGCTGGTTGATGTTCGCGGGGATCATGGTCTTGATCGTCGCGGTGCTGAACATCATCTACGGCATCGCCGCGATCGACGGCTCGAAGTTCTTCATCGAGGACGAGAAGTTCATCCTCAGCGACCTCAACACCTGGGGCTGGATCGTCCTGATCATCGGCGTGCTGCAGCTTTTCGCCGGCTTCTCGATCTGGGCCGGCGGCGAGTACGGCCGCTGGATCGGGATCATCACCGCCAGCGTCAGCGCGATCGGCGCGCTGCTGACGATCCCCGGCTACCCGTTCTGGTCGCTGGCGATCTTCGCGATCGACATCCTGATCATCTACGGCCTCGCCGCCTATGGGGGCCGGCGCACGACGACGGCGTGAGGTGAGCGCGGTCGCCGTCATCGCAGCCGACGACCAGCCGTTCTTCCTCGGCGTCGCCCGCGACGTGGTGCGGGCGACGCCGGGCTTCCGCTGGGCCGGCGAGGCGCAGTCGGGGGAGGAGGCGATCGAGGCGGTCGACCACCTCCATCCCGATCTCGTCCTGCTCGACGTGCGGATGCCGGGGATCGGCGGGATCGAGGCCGCTCGCCGGATCGCCGGCGAGCACCCCGAGGTCGTCGTCGTGCTGATCTCGGTCGACGATCGCGAGAGCATCGGCGAGGCCGCCGAGACGTCCGGCGCGGCCGAGCTGATCGGCAAGCAGCGCTTCGGCCCGGCGATGCTGCGATCGCTGTGGGAGAAGCACGGCAGCGCCGCTGCCTAGCCAGCTACCTCAGACCGGCACGTGGCCGACGATCTCTGTGCCCGTGCCCGGCGCCGACCTGATCTCGAGCGTCCCGCCGACGGCGGCGACGCGGTCGCGCATGTTGACCAGGCCGTTGCCGGTCGTCTCGGCGTCGAAGCCGGGGCCGTCGTCGCTGACCGAGAAGCGCAGGTCGCCGTTGCGCTCCAGCGAGATCGCGACGGCATGGGCGTCGGGCGCGTGCTTGGCGACGTTCTGGAGCGCCTCCAGGCAGCAGAAGTAGACCGCCGCCTCGACGTCCTGGCCGTAGCGGTCCTCGCCGTTGACCGCCACCGAGACGGGAACGGGCGAGCGCAGGGCGGCGCTGCGCAGCGCGTCCGTCAGGCCGCGGTCGGCAAGCAGCGACGGGTAGACGCCGGCGGCCAGCGAGCGCAGCTCGTCGAGCGCCGCGTCGACTTCGGCGCCGAGCTGCTGGAGCATCCGGCGGGCGCGCGCGGGGCTGTCGCGCATCGTCTCGTCGGCCAGCTCGAGTCGGACGCGCAGCGCGACCAGCCGCTGCTGGCCGCCGTCGTGGAGGTCGCGCTCGATCCGTCGCCGCTCGTCGTCGGCGGCGGCGAGGATTCGCGCGCGCGACTCGCGCAGCTCGCGCAGCGACTCCTCGACGCGTGCCGCGAGACGGTGGTTGTCCTCCCAGGTCAGCGCGTAGGCGCCGACGGTCTGGACGAACGAGCGCTGGTCGGCGAGCGCGTCGTCGTGGACGATCGCCGCGACCGGCCGGCCGTCGGAGGCGATCGCCGTGCAGCAGCGGCCCGGTCCGTCGCGCGGCGGCGGGATCGGCTCGCCGTCGCCGTCGACCCAGCCGGTCGAGGCGCCCGGGTCGCGGTAGGCGAGCTCGACCGACGGGTCGCTGAGCGCCCTGGCGATCAGCTCGCGCAGCTCGTCGGGGTGGGGGTCGTGGCGGATTCCGACCGCCAGCCGCAGCAGCGCGTCTGCGGTGAACAGCCGCCAGCGCACGAGGCCGACCAGGAAGGCGAGCGCCATCGCCGGCAGGCCGAGCGCGATCACCCAGACCAGCACGTCGACGGCGGCGCTGCCGGGCGCCGCGCGCCGTACGGCGACCGCGGCCGCGAAGGACGCGACACGCACGATCGCCATCGTCAGCACTGGCGTCAGCGTGCGGCGCATCAGCGGCGTCGCCGTCATCACCCGGTGGGCGAGCCGGCCGACGACCGTCACCATCAGCAGGACCGTCAGCAGCTCGCGCAGCGGCACGAGCGCGTCGTTGAGCCATGCCGGCTCGCTGCCGACGACCATGAACGGGTTGTCCGGGCACTCGGATCCCATGCACGTCGTCCACTGCGACGGCTGCGGGAACGACTGGTCGACCAGCAGCGTCGGCAGGTAGAGCAGCGCGACGAGCGCGACGCCGGCGGCGACGATCCGCCGGTCGACGTCGTTGGAGAGCCGTCCGCGCGGGAAGGCGAGCACGAGGTAGATCACCCCGATCTCCACCCACCAGCCGGCGACCCGGCCGATCGCGTAGAGCCACTCGTTGCTCGACGCCGACAGCGCCGGCAGCGACCAGGCGAAGCCGATCAGCACCAGCAGCCGGCCGAAGCGCGCGTGATGGCCCTCGCGCCAGGCGTAGAGGCCGACCGCTATCGGCACCGCGACGATCAGCACGTAGCGTTCGGCGAGGCCAGTCGCGTCGGGCATCCCGCCGGTCAAAGCGATCAGCGCGGTCGCGGCGGCGAGCAAGCCGCCGAACGCCGCGGTGGTCCAGGCGTCTCCGCGAGCGATTCGCTGCGTCACAGGAAGAATCTAGCCCTGAATATGCTTTGCCGGTGATTCGCGTCGTCCTGGCCGAGGACAACTACATCGTGCGCGAGGGGCTGCGCGAGATCCTGGCGGCGCACGAGCGGATCGAGGTGGTCGCGACCTGCGAGGACCTCGACGGCCTGCTCGCCGCGGTCGAGTCCGAGCGCCCCGCTGTCGTCATCACCGACATCAGGATGCCGCCGACGTCGACCGACGAGGGCGTCCGCGCCGCCGCCACGCTGCGCGACACCCACCCCGGCGTCGGCGTCGTCGTGCTCAGCGCGCACGACGATCCCGGCTACGTGCTGGCGCTGCTGGAGTCCGGGTCGGCCGGTCGCGCCTATCTGCTCAAGGAGCGCATCCACGATCGGCTGCAGCTGATCGCCGCCGTCGACGCGGTCGCGGACGGCGGCTCGGTGATCGACCCAAAGGTCGTCGAGGTGCTCGTCGCGGCGCGCACGCAGGCTGCGCAGTCGCCGCTCGCCGAGCTGACCGCGCGCGAGATGGAGGTGCTCGCCGAGATCGCTCAGGGCAAGAGCAACACGGCGATCGCCGAGTCGCTGGTGCTGACCAAGCGCGCCGTCGAGAAGCACATCCACTCGATCTTCATGAAGCTCAACCTCGCCTACGAGCAGGACGTCAGCAAGCGCGTCAAGGCGGCGCTGCTGTTCCTGGCCGACCGCCAGCTGCGCTGAGAGCGCCCGCCCCGCGGGTTCCATTGGCGCTTCCGCGCAATCCATGGTTACTCTGGGGCGCGGGCCCCGTGGCCGGGCCGGCCGTTCGGCCCAGCCGCCCTGCCACCACTTCATGATCGACCGTAGACAACTCTCCGAGGCGCTGGCGCGCCTCGACCCGCGCGACCGCGAGGTGCTCGACTACTCGCTGCGCCGGCACGTCCCGGACAGGGACCTGGCGGCGGTCTTCGACTGCGGTCCGAGCGAGGTCGCGCGGATGCGTGCCGCCGCCATCGAGCGGCTCGCCGACGATCTCGGCGTCCAGCGCGGCGCCGACCTCGGCCAGGTCCTGACCGCGCTGCTCGACAACGTGACCTGGGAGGACGTGCCCGGGGCGACTCCGCTCGAGCCGTCGCAGAGCGGGACTCCATCCGCCGCTGCGCCGGTCGAGCCATCGGCGCCGGCGAACGGCGAGCCGGCAGACCCGTCCTCCGCGTCGCCGGATCCGGCCCCGGCCGACGATTCGCCGCCCTCCCGGAAGGCGCCCGTGCTCGGGATACTCGCCCGCGGCGGCCGTTCCGCCGATGCCGCCGCCGCGCCGCCACCGTCGCCGCCCTCGTCCTCGCGCCGCTGGTCGCTCGCCGCCGCCGCGCTGATCGGCGTGCTCGTCACCGTCGGCCTCGGCTCGGTGATCGTGCTCGGCGACGATGCCGGGTCCAGCGCCCCGAGCGACGAGAACAGCGCCACACGCCCGTTCGAGTCGCGCGAGGAGGTGCTCGGCGAGCCGTTCCCGGCCGATCCGGAGCCTGAGGCCCCCCACCGCTACCCGATCGCGATCGTCGAGAAGCCGACGACGCTGCTCGACGCGCCGCTCGGCGAGCCGAAGGTCCGCATCGGCGCGAAGACGGAGTGGGACTCGCCGCGCGTGCTCAGCGTCGTCGAGCGCCAGGGCGAGTGGCTCGGCGTGCTCGTCCCGGAGCTCGAGAACGGCGAGGTCGGCTGGATCCAGGAGTCGAACGTCGCGCGGCTCGCGACCGTCGGCTGGGCGATCAAGGCCGACCTGACCAAGCGCGAGGTCGCGGTCGAGCGCGACGGCGAGGTCGTCAAGCGGTTCCCGATCGGCATCGGCCGCGAGGACCATCCGACTCCGACCGGTCGCTTCGCGGTAACCGACAAGCTCAGCGTCAGCGATCCCGAGTCGCCCTACGGCTGCTGCGTCGTGGCGCTGACCGGCCACCAGACCCAGCTGCCCGAGGGCTGGCCGGGCGGCGACCGGCTCGCGATCCACGCCACCGGCGACCTCAGCGGCCTCGGCGAGGCCGTCAGCCTCGGCTGCATGCGAACCGACCCCGAGGACGCGCGCTGGCTGATGAACAGCGTTCCGCTTGGAACGCCCGTCTTCATCAGCGAGTCGACCGCTCCCGCACAGGACTCGACCTCACAGCGCAAGTCCGCCAAGCGTTGACGAGGTGTGACCCTTCCGCCGTTCCAGGTCCTGCTCGATAGCCACGGCGCCGTCGTCCACCGCTTCCTGGTCGCGTCCGTCGGGCCGGTCGACGCCGACGACTGCTTCCAGGAGACCTGCATCGCGGCGCTGCGCGCCTACCCCGAGCTGCGCAGCGACGACAACCTGCGCGGCTGGTTGCTGAAGATCGCCCAGCGCAAGGCGATCGACTCCCACCGCGCCGCCGGACGCCGCCCCGCTCCGGCCGAGAGCCTGCCCGAGATCCCCGTTCCCCCAGGCGAGCCGATCGACGGCGAGCCGCGGCTCTGGTCGCACGTCCGGGCGCTGCCGGAGAAGCAGCGGATGGCGGTCTTCCTGCGCAGCGTCGCCGACCTCGACTACGCCGAGGTCAGCGCGGCGCTCGACTGCTCCCAGGACGCCGCGCGGCGCAGCGTCCACGAGGGACTCAAGCGACTCAGAGAGGAGCTGGTGCGATGAACGAGGTCGAGCGACAGCTGCGCGACGCGATCCGCGCGAGCCGCCACGGCGGGCCCTCGCAGCGCGCGCTCGACGCGCTCGCCGCGCGCGCCGACGGCGAGGGGCTGGTCGACGTCGCCTACGGGCAGGCAGACTCGCCGTTCGGCCCGCTGACCGTCGCGACCACCGACGCCGGCCTGGTGCTGCTCGCCTACCCCGAGCTGTCGCTCGACGACGTCCTCGCCCGGCTGGCGCGCGAGGTGTCGCCGCGCGTGCTCGAGCTGCCGGCGCGGGTCGACCCGATCCGCCGCGAGCTCGACGAGTACTTCGAGGGGCGGCGGCGCGAGTTCGACCAGCCGGTCGACTGGCGGCTCGTGGGGGGCGGCTTCTCCGGGGAGATCCTGCGCGCGACCGCCGAGATCGGCTACGGAGAGACGGTCAGCTACCGCGAGATCGCCGAGCGCGCCGGCAACGTCAGGGCGGTCCGCGCCGCCGGCAACGGACTCGGGGCGAACCCGGTCCCGATCGTCGTGCCCTGCCACCGCGTGATCGCGACCGGCGGCGGGCTGGGCGGCTACACCGGCGGCGTCGAGCGCAAGCAGCGGCTGCTCGCGATCGAGGGCTCGCTGGCCGCCTGAGCCTGGGCTAGAGGTTTTCGAGCACGGCCTGGACCATCGCCTCGGCGAACGGCCCGGTCGGGACGCCGCCGACGGAGGCCTGCGCCGCGTCGACGTCGAGCGCGCCGCCGTTGCCGCGACTGACCTGGGCCTCGACGTCGATCGGCACGTCGACCGCGCCGCCGCCGAGCAGCGCGTCGGAAGCCGCGCCGGCGATCGCGCTGCCGAGGTCGCCGCCGAGCGAGCCGCCGACCGACTCGGCAAGCGAGGTCGGCGTCGTCTCCGCCTCCATGCGCAAGTAGTAGGAGGTGTCGTCCTCGTTCTTGACGAGCGAGAACGCCTGGACGGCGACCGGGCCGGCGATCAGGTCGGTGAGGTCGATGTCGACCTCGTCGAAGCCGTCGATCTGGCCGAGCGGGTCGTCGGTCCGCTGCGCGAGGTCGATCTCCAACCCGCGACCGCGGACCTCGAGCCGGTCGCCCGAGCCCCACAGCAGCCGCACCGCCGGGAACGCCTTGACGTCGGCGACGGCCTCGCCGCCCTCGCTGCGCTCCTCGAGGTTCGACTCGATCTTGCGCTCGACGAAGCCGGGGATCACCAGCTGCGTCACCGCGCCGAGCACGAGCACGCCGATCACGACCGCCACAAAGATCTTCATCGCGGCCATTCTGTCGCTTTCGCTCGCTGGACGCGCTACTCCCACCCCTGACGCTTACAATCGAGGCGCAGTCCCCGGAGAGGTGGCCGAGTGGCTGAAGGCACTCGCCTGCTAAGCGAGTAGGGGGCGAAAGCTCTCTCGCGGGTTCGAATCCCGCCCTCTCCGTTTCGTCTCCCGCGATTTGCGGGGATTTTGCCGTCCGAGGGCAGCCCTACCTTCCGGCACATGGGATGGCATCAGGGCCGGCTGGCGGCGTTCGACGTGGAGACGACGGGTGTTCACCCGGCGTCGGACCGGATCGTGACGGCGGCTGTGAGCCTGGTGGGCGGCGGGCTGGAGACGGTAAGCCGCGACTGGCTGGTCGACCCGGGGGTGGAGATCCCGGCCGGGGCCGCCGCGGTGCACGGGATCAGCACGGAGATGGCGCGCCGCGACGGAAGGCCGCCGGCCGAGGCGGTCGAGGAGATCACGACGCTGCTGGCCGAGCAGGTGCTCGCCGGCGTGCCGGTGATCGCGTTCAACGCGCGCTTCGACCTGACGCTGCTGGACCGCGAGGCGCGCCGCCACGGGGTGCGGCCGCTGGTCGACCGCGTCGGTGGCGAGGACGGGATGCTGGTCGTCGACCCGCACGTGCTCGACAAGCAGTTCGACCGCTTCCGCAAGGGCAAGCGGACCCTGACGGCGGTCTGCGCGCACTACCGCGTACCGCTCGCCGACGCCGACGCGCACGCGGCGAACGCCGACGCGCTCGCGGCGGCGCGGGTCGCCTGGCGGCTCGGGCAGGCGAGCGCCGAGCTGGGCGCGCTGGAGCTGCGCGAGCTGCACCACCATCAGGTCGCCTGGGCGGCCGAGCAGGCGGCGTCGTTCCAGGAGTACCTGCGCAGCAACGGCAGCGTCGAGCGGATCGAGGGGGCTTGGCCGATCGTGCCGGAGCCCGTCGCGCCGTCGGACGTCGGCCAGCTCGCCGCCTGATTCCGCCGACCGATCAGTTCTGCGCGCCGCGCCGGTCTATACGGTGTTCGGTTCGCATTCGAGTAGATGGGACAGGGATTGAGTACCCCCGCGATCCTCGCTGAGGATCTACACAAGGCATTCGGCGAGACCCAGGCGCTGTGCGGTCTGAGCTTCGCCGCCGAGGAGGGCACGGTCCTCGGCGTGCTGGGCCCCAACGGCGCCGGCAAGACGACCGCTGTGCGCATCCTCACGACGCTGCTGAACCCCGACTCCGGCCGCGCGACGGTCGCCGGGTTGGACGTCGTCGACGACGCGGCCAAGCTGCGCTCGCGGATCGGGCTCGCCGGCCAGTACGCGGCGGTCGACGAGAACCTGACCGGCAAGGAGAACCTCGAGATGGTCGGGCGGCTCTACCACCTCGGCCGCGACGCCTCGCGCACGCGCGCCGACGAGCTGCTGGCCCAGTTCGACCTCGTCGACGCGGCGAAGCGCCCGGCGAAGACCTACTCGGGCGGCATGCGGCGCAAGCTCGACCTCGCCGCCGCGCTCGTCGCGCGCCCGCCGGTGCTGTTCCTCGACGAGCCGACGACCGGGCTCGACCCGCGCGGTCGGATCTCGATGTGGGAGACGATCGAGGGGATGACCGCGGCCGGGACGACCGTCCTGCTGACGACCCAGTACCTCGACGAGGCCGACCGGCTCGCCGACCGGATCGTCGTGATCGACCACGGCAGCGCGATCGCCGAGGGAACCGCCGACGAGCTCAAGGACCGTGTCGGCGGCGAGCGGCTCGAGGTACAGCTCGAGGAGGGCGCCGACGTCGAGCGGGCGATCTCCGCGCTCGCGTTCGTCTCCGACGATCCGCCGAGCGCCGACGACGGCTGGGTCCGCGCGTCGGTCCGCAAGCGCGGCGGCCGCGCGATCGCCGAGGCGGTGCGGCGGCTCGACGAGGAGAACGTCGGCATCCAGGACATCGCCCTGCGACGCCCGACGCTCGACGACGTGTTCATCTCGCTGACCGGCCACAGCGCCGAGGACGGTTCCGAGAGTGACGAGACGGCTGCCGCGGCGGTCGAGGAGGTAGGCGCATGAGTGCGCTCGCGATGGCGGCTTCGGACACGATGGTCCTGGCCACCCGCAACCTGAAGCGGATTCCGCGCCAGCCGGACCTGCTGATCGCCTACACGGTCCAGCCCGTGATGTTCGTGCTGCTGTTCGTCTTCGTCTTCGGCGGCGCGATCGTCACGCCCGGGTTCGACTACGTCGACTTCCTGATGCCGGGGATCATCGTCCAGTCGATCGCCTTCGGCGGGTTCGTGACCGCGCTCGGGCTGTCCGAGGACGTGCAGAAGGGGTTGATCGACCGCTTCCGCTCGTTGCCGATGTCGCGCTCCGCGGTGCTCGCCGGGCGGACGTTCTCCGACATCCCGCTCAACCTGCTGTCGCTCGTCGTGCTGCTGGCGGTGGGGATCCTCGCCGGGTTCAACTTCGACTCCGACATCGAGAAGATCCTGCTGGGCATCGTGCTGCTGCTGTTCTTCGGCTACGCGTTCTCGTGGATCTTCGCGCTGGTCGGGCTGTACTCGTCCTCGCCGGAGACCGCGAACTCGATCGGCTTCACGGCGATCTTCCCGCTGACGTTCGCCTCGTCGGCGTTCGTGCCGGTGGACTCGATGCCGGACGGTTTGAAGCAGTTCGCCGAGGTCAACCCGATCACCACGGTGGTCGACGCGGTTCGCCACCTCTGGCTCTCGACGCCGGCGCACTCCGACGTCTTGATGTCGTTCGTCTGGTGCGTGGTCCTGATCGCGATCTTCGCCCCGCTCGCGGTGCGGCGGTACCGCGTGGTGAGCGCCTGAGCGGGTGGAGGAGGTTCCGCCCGCACCGCGCGTGACGTCCTCGCGCACCGTCTACGAGAACAAGTGGATGCGGTTGCGCGAGGACCGCTTCGTGCGCGCGGACGGGTCGGAGGGCCTGTACGCCGTCGTCGACAAGGCGCCGGCGACGGCGGTGATCGCGATCGACGGCAACGAGGCGGTGCTGGTCGAGCAGTTCCGTCATCCGGTCGGCGCGCGGTTCTGGGAGCTGCCGCAGGGGGCGTGGGACGGGGAGGACGCGCCGGATCCCGAGCAGCTGGCGCGCGGCGAGCTGGCCGAGGAGACGGGGCTGCGCGCCGCGTCGATGGAGAAGCTGGGGCGGCTGTTCTTCGCCTACGGGATCACCGGCCAGCCGTTCGACGTCTGGCTGGCGACCGACCTGACGCAGGGCGAGCAGGCGCTCGAGCCGGAGGAGGAGGGGCTGCGCATCGGGCGGTTCCCGCTCGCGCGCGTGGAGGAGATGATCGTCGACGGCACGATCGCCGACTCGGCGACCGTGGCCGCCTTCGGGCTGCTGCGCCTGCGCCGGCCGGAGCTGCTGCCGGCGCGGTGACGATATTTATTGCCCTGCTGGTGGGCCTTGCCGTGGCGCTGCTGCGGCCAAGCAGCCGCGCGGCGATACCGCGGCCGGCTTTCATCGCAGCCCAGGCGGTGCTCGGGGCGATGCTCGGCACCTTTGTCGAGTCGTCGTCGCTGTCCGCGCTGGCTGACGACTGGCTGCCAGTCGCGGTGATCAGCGTCGGGACGTTGGTGCTGAGCATTGCGGCCGGGTTGGTGTTGACGCGGACGACCGAGCTCGACGCGCCGACGGGCGCGCTCGGGATGGTCGCCGGCGGCGCGTCGGGGATCGTCGCGATGGCCGACGAGCTCGGCGCCGATGCTCGCCTGGTGGCGTTCATGCAGTACCTGCGGGTGCTGGTGGTGGTGCTGTCGATTCCGGTCGTCGTGGCGCTGGGGTTCCCGGCGTCTGGGGGTGGGGGCGGGCCGGATGACGGACCGCTGCTGGCGGGGTTGAGCGATTGGTTGTTGACCGCGGGCGTCGCAATCGCGGGTGCCTGGGCGGGGCGGCTGACCAAGCTGCCGGCGGCGACGCTCCTAGGCCCGCTGCTGCTCGCGGGGGCGATCACCTTGGCGGAACCCGACGCGCTCGACGTGCCGCCGCTCGCGCGCGAGCTGGCGTTCGCGCTGATCGGGCTGGAGGTCGGCCTGCGCTTCACCGCCGAGACGCTGCGCGCGATGGGCCGGCTGCTCGGGCCGGTGATCGTCGCGATCCTGGCGCTGATGGCGGGGTCGTTCCTGTTCGCGCTCGGGCTGGCCGCGACGACCTCGGCGAGCCTGCTCGAGGCCTACCTGGCGACCACGCCCGGCGGTCTCTACGCGGTGCTCGCGGTCGCGTTCGGGGCGGGCGCCGACACGACGTTCGTGGTCGCGGTCCAGACCCTGCGGCTGCTGTCGCTGGTGATCCTCGCGCCGCTCGTGGTTCGATGGGTCGTTCATCGGGTAGCGCGAGCTTGATGCTCAAGTCATTCCTCAAAGCCCACGCCGCCAAGCGCGGCGCCCGCATGCTCCCCGGCGGCTGGATCACGCTGGCGGCGCTGCACCCGCGCAGCCGCCGGATCGGCGCCGCGGCCGCGCGACGTGGCTGGCGCGAGATCCAGAAGCGCCGCGCGCACTAGAGCCGCGGTCCGCCGCGGCACACGCGAGACTTGACGGCCTGAAGCGCTCCGACCTCCGTCCGTTGCTGCTCGACCGCGCCGCCGCCCTGCGTATGGCGGCGCCGCGCATCCTGCTCGCGGCGATCGCGGCGGGCGTAGCGTGGTTCATCGCCAACGACCTGCTCGACAACGAGCAGCCGTTCTTTGCGCCGATTGCCGCCGTCCTGACGCTCGGCTTGGCCGTCGACCGTCGCGGCGCCCGTGCCTGGGAGCTGGCGCTGGGCGTCGCGCTCGGCATCGGTGTCGCCGATCTGATCGTCCTCGCGACCGGGACTGGGACATGGCAGCTCGTGCTCGTCGTCTGCCTCGCGATGGCCGTGGCCGTCCTGGCCGGCGGTGGCGTGCTGCTCGTCAACCAGGCCGCGATCTCGGCGGTGCTGGTCACGACTTTGCAGATGCCGCAAGGGTCCTACTCGGGCGAGCGGTTCGTCGACGCGCTGGTTGGATGCGGGGTGGCGCTGATCGCCAACGCGCTCGTTCCGGTCAACCCCGTCCGGCTGGTTCTGCGCCAGATCGAGCCGCTACTCGCGCGGTTGTCCGGCACGCTGATCGACATCGCCGACGCGCTCGACGCCGGCGACCACGATGCCGCCCAAGAGGCACTCGAGCGCGCCCGCGACCTCGACCCGGCCGTGCGCGAGCTCCAGATCGCCGTCGGCGCCGGTCGCGAGACGACGCAGATCGCGCCGACCCGCCGCCGCGAGCGTGATCGCGTCGAGGGGCTCGCGGCCGCGGCGCACTCGATCGACCTCGCGATCCGCAACACGCGGGTCCTCGCTCGCGCGGCCCGTCGCGCGATCGAGCTCGACGACCACGTTCCGCGGCTGGCCACCGACGCCATCCGCGACCTTGCCGCCGCTACGCGCGCTCTCGATCGTCACCTCGGCGACCCCACGCCCGATTCCCCGGCTGTCGGCGCCGCGCTCTGCGCTGCCGCCCGCGCGACCGCCACGCTCGAGCAGACCGGCAACCTCTCAGCCAACGTGATCGTCGGCCAGGTCCGAGCCACCGCCACCGACCTCCTACGCGGCCTCGGCCTCTCATCCGACGAGGCGATCGCCCGCGTCCGCTCGGCGCGCGACGAGCTCGCGATCTAAACGGCGGGCGCTACTGCTCGGGCCGGTCAGGCCTCTGTGCCTCGGGCCTCTCGCCTGGCTGCTGCTTCAGATGGTCGGCAGCTCGCTGCGCCTTCTCCTTGGCCGTTCCCTTGCCAGTCGCGATCTCGCGCAGCTTCTCGGCGTCGCGCTTGAGCCCATCCGTCCCGCCACGGCTGTCGACCACCTTCTTGGCCTGGTCCGCAAGCCGATTCCACCTCATCTCGTTCCTTTCCTCGGGACCCCCCACCTTAGGCCCATCAACGCCTAGCCCCCGATCCGCCTAGAATGGCCTGCCGGCCCCCTCCAGGGCCACTTGCGCCCGTAGCTCAGCTGGATAGAGCGTCGGTCTACGGAACCGAAGGTCAGAGGTTCGAATCCTCTCGGGCGCG
>DASTKX010000081.1:0-2516 GCA_035715585.1 Thermoleophilaceae bacterium | reverse complement strand
CGGTTCATCGCGACCGCGAGCCCCTCGTGGGCCTCCGGCGACAGCGCGCCGAGGCTCATCCCGCCGCTCTTGAAGCGCCTGACGATCTTCGCCGCCGGCTCGACCTCGTCGAGCGGGATCGGCTCGACGCCCTCGTCGGCGAAGCGCAGCAGCCCGCGCAGCGTCGAGTTCTTGGCCGCGACGTCGTTCACATAGGTCTTGAAGCGGTCGTAGGACTCCGGCTCCTCGCCGCGCGCGGCGTGCTGGAGGTTGGCGATCGTCTCCGGGTTCCAGCCGTGGAACTCGCCGTCGCGGCGCCACGCGTAGATGCCGCCGGAGGGCAGCAGCTCGGAGGCGGCGGCCGGGTAGGCGCGTCGGTGGCGGTCGAGCGCCTCGCCGGCGAGCACGTCGAAGCCGACGCCGGCGATCCGCGACGGCGTGCCGGTGAAGTGGCGGTCGATCAGCTCGAGGTCGAGCCCGATCGCCTCGAAGATCTGCGCGCCGGTGTAGGAGCGCATCGTCGAGATGCCCATCTTCGAGAGCACCTTCAGCAGGCCCTTGCCGATCGCCTTGACGACGTGCTCCTCGGCCTCGTCGAGGCCGATGTCGCGCTTCAGCAGCCCGTCGTTGTGGACCTTGCCGAGCGACTCGAACATCAGGTACGGGTTGACCGCGGCGGCGCCATATCCGGTCAGGCAGGCGATGTGATGGACCTCACGCGCCTCGCCGGTCTCGACGACGAGGCCGCAGCGCAGGCGGGTGGTCTCGCGCACGAGGTGGTGGTGGACGGCTGCCGTCGCGAGCAGCGACGGGATCGCCGCGCGCTCGCGGCCGATGTTGCGGTCGGAGAGGATCAGGATCGTCACGCCGTCCTCGACCAGCGCCGACGCCTGGGCGCAGATCTCGTCGAGCCGCCGCTCCATCCCCGAGACGCCGTCGCGGACCGGCCAGGTGATGTCGATCGAGCGCGCCTCGAAGACCTCGTGGTCGACCTGACGCAGCTTCTCGAGCTCCGAGTTGCGCAGGATCGGCTGCGGCATCACGAGCTGGTGGCAGTGGTCGGGCGTCTCGCCGAGCAGGTTGATCTCCGGCCCGACGCACGCCTGCAGGCTCATCACGATCGACTCGCGGATCGGGTCGATCGCCGGGTTGGTCACCTGGGCGAACAGCTGCTTGAAGTAGGAGAACAGCGGCGGGCGGTTGTCCGAGAGGACCGCGAGCGCGGTGTCGTTGCCCATCGAGCCGGTCGGCTCGACGCCGTCGCGGGCCATCGGCGCGAGCAGCACGCGCAGGTCCTCCTGGCTCCAGCCGAAGGCGAGCTGACGCGCCAGCAGCGGCTCGACACGCGGCACGCGCGGGCTCTTGTCGGGCAGGTCGCCGATCCGCACGACACGCTCGGCGAGCCAGTCGCCGTATGGCTGACGGGCGGCGAGCTCGCGCTTGAGCTCCGCGTCGGGGATGACGCGCTCGCGCTCGAGGTCGACGAGGAACAGCTTGCCGGGGTGCAGGCGGCCCTTGCCAACCACGTCCTCCTCCGGCACCGGCAGCACGCCGGTCTCGGAGGCGAAGACGACCCAGCCGTCGTGGGTGTGCAGCCAACGGCCGGGGCGCAGACCGTTGCGGTCGAGCGTCGCGCCGATCGCGCGGCCGTCGGTGAACGCGACCGCGGCCGGGCCGTCCCACGGCTCGATCAGCGAGGCGTGGTAGGCGAAGAAGTCGTTGACGGCCGGCGACAGCTCGCCACGGCCCTGGTAGGCCTCGGGGATCAGCATCGAGACGGCGTGCGCCATCGAGCGGCCGCCAAGCGTCAGCAGCTCGAAGGCGGCGTCGAGCGAGCCGGAGTCCGACATCTGGTCGTCGAGCACCGGTCCGAGGTCCGCCAGCGAGTCGCCGAACAGCGGCGAGGAGAGCTGGGCCTCGCGGGCGCGCATCCAATTGCGGTTGCCGCGCACGGTGTTGATCTCGCCGTTGTGGGCGATCATCCGGTACGGGTGCGCCAGCTCCCAGCTCGGGAAGGTGTTGGTCGAGAAGCGCGAGTGGACCAGCGCCAGGCGGCTGACGACGCGCTCGTCCTGGAGGTCGGGGAAGTACCTCGGCAGCTGCGGCGAGATCAGCATCCCCTTGTAGGTGATCGTCCGCGACGAGCAGCTTGGGATCGCGAAGCCCGGGACGAGCTCGTGCTCGGCTGCGCGACGCGCGACGTAGAGCTTGCGCTCGAGCGCGTCCTGGTCGGCGACGCCTTCCGGCGCGCCCACGAAGAGCTGCGCGGTGTGCGGCGCGCACGCGGCGGCGGTGCGGCCGCAGGCGTCTGGATCGACCGGGACTTCGCGCCAGCCCAGCACCCAGAGGCCCTGCGCCTCGACGGCGCGCTCGAGCGCGCGGCGGGCGCGCCCGCGGTCGTCCTCGTCGCGCGGCAGGAAGCACATCGCCACGCCGGAGCGGCCCGCCTCGGGCAGCACGACGTCGACCTCTGCGCGCAGGAACGCGTCGGGGACCTGACTCAGGATGCCGGCGCCGTCGCCGGTCTCGGGGTCGGC
>DASTKX010000080.1:0-4533 GCA_035715585.1 Thermoleophilaceae bacterium | reverse complement strand
CCAGGACGCCTCGGAGCGGATCTGGGACATGCTCGAGAACTACAAGGAGGTCGTCGAGGCGCTCGAGGAGACCAACGAGTCGGTGATCTCGCACCGCGTCAACGACATCCTGCGCGTGCTGACGTCGATCTCGGTGATCGTACTGCCGCTGACGCTCGTGGCGAGCGTCTGGGGCATGAACGTCGGCGTGCCGGGCGAGGGCTCGATGGCCGCCTTCTGGGGCGTTATCGGCGCGATGCTGGTGCTGCTGCTCGGCATGCTCGGCTACTTCCGCCGGCGGGGCTGGCTGTAGCCTCCTCCCGCGTGACCGAGATAGACGCAGGAATCTTCAAGGCCTACGACGTCCGCGGCCTCTACGGCTCGCAGATCGACGAGACGACGGCCTACGCGATCGGGCGCGGCTTCGCCCGCGTGCTGGCCGGCATGTACGACACCGAGCCCGGCGAGCTGCGGCTCGCGCTGGGTCGCGACATGCGCCTCACCGCGCCCGCGCTGGCAGCGGAGTACGCGCGCGGGATGAGCGCCGAGGGCGCGTCGGTGCTCGACGTCGGGATGGTCGGCACCGAGATGCTCTACTGGACCGTCGGCTCGCGCGAGCTCGACGGCGGGCTGATGTGCACCGCCTCGCACAACCCGAAGGCCTACACCGGCGCGAAGCTGGTCGGGCGCGGCGCGCTGGCGCTGTCCGGCGACGCCGGGATCGGCGAGCTGCGCGAGCTGCTGACCGGCGGCGACGGGCTCGGCGAGCCGGCGGGTGCGCCCGGCGCGATCGAGCAGGAGGACGTCTACGCGCCGTTCCAGCGCGACGCGCTCGCCTGGATCGACCCGGCCGCGGTGAAGCCGCTGAAGGTCGTGCTCGACGGCGGCAACGGGATGGCGGGACCGCTCTGCGGCCCGCTGCTCGACCAGCTCGCGATCGACCAGGTCCAGACCTACTGGGTCCCCGACGGCGACTTCCCCGACCACGAGCCGAACCCGCTGCTCGAGGAGAACCGCCGTTTCATCGTCGACAAGGTGCGCTCCGAGGGCGCCGACCTCGGCATCGCCTGGGACGGCGACGCCGACCGCTGCTTCTTCATCGACGGCAGCGGGACGTTCGTCGACGGCGACTTCCTGACCGCGCTGCTGGCGCAGTCGATCCTCGAGCGCGATCCGGGCGCGACGATCCTCTACGACGTGCGCGCCAGCCGCGCCGTGCGCGACGTCGTCGAGGCTGCCGGCGGGACGGCGCGCGTCAACCGCGTCGGCCACGCCTTCTTCAAGACGCGGATGCGCGACGAGGGAGCGGCGTTCGGCGGCGAGGTCTCCGGCCACTACTACTTCCGCGACTTCTACTGCGCGGACTCCGGCGTGCTGCCCGCGCTGCTGATCCTCGAGCTGCTGTCGAAGGACGACCGCACGTTGGCCGATCTGCTCGCCGACCTGCGCGGCAGGTACTTCATCTCCGGCGAGATCAACTCCGAGGTCGCCGATCAGGACGCCAAGATGCGCGAGATCGCCGAGCGCTGGTCCGACGGCGAGGTGTCGTGGCTCGACGGGGTATCGGTCGACTACGACGACTGGCACTTCAACGTGCGGCCGTCGAACACCGAGCCGCTGCTGCGGCTCAACCTCGAGTCGCTGGTCTCCCCCGAGCACATGGCGGAGAAGCGCGACGAGGTCCTCGCGCTGATCCGGGCGTGACCGCGACGACCGAATCCGACGGCTTCGCGGTCGCCGCGGCGACCGGCGTCCACCGGTTGTCGATCCCGACGCCGTTCGCCGTCGGCAGGGTCAACTGCTACCTGGTCGACGACGAGCCGCTGACGCTCGTCGACGCCGGGCCCAACTCCGGGACCTCGTTCGACGAGCTGACCCAGGGCCTCGCGGCGCTCGGCAAGTCGCTCGAGCAGATCGAGCTGGTCGTCGTGACGCACCAGCACATCGACCACCTCGGCCTGGTCGGGCTGGTCGCCGCCCGCTCGGGCGCCGACGTCGCGACGATCGACCACGCCGTGCCGATGGTCGAGAACTTCGCCGACGAGATGCAGGCCGACGACGACTTCGCGACGGTGACGATGCTGCGCCACGGCATCCCCGAGGACGTCGTACGAGCGCTCCAGTCGGTGTCGCGCGCATTCCGCGCCTGGGGCGCGCCCGCGCAGGTGACGCGCGTGCTGCGCGACGGCGACGAGCTGCCGTTCCGCGACCGGACGTGGAAGGTCCACTGGCGGCCGGGCCACTCGCCGACCGACACCGTCTTCGAGGACGCCGAGCGGCGCACGTTGATCGCCGCCGACCACCTGCTGGGCCACATCTCGTCGAACCCGCTGATCACCCGCCCGCTCGACGGCGAGACCGAGCGGCCGCAGGCGTTGGCGACCTACCTCGACTCGCTCGCCAAGACGCGGGCGATGGAGCTCGACCTCGTCCTGCCCGGCCATGGCGACCCCGTGACCGGCCACCGCGTGCTGATCGACACCCGCTTCGCCATGCACCGTCGCCGCGCCGACAAGCTCCACCGCCTGATCGCCGAGCGACCGCGCAGCGCCCATGAGCTGGCCCAGGCGCTCTGGGGCAACATCGCGGTGACGCAGGCCTACCTGACGCTCAGCGAGATCCTCGGCCACACCGACCTGCTGCTCAACGAGGGCCGGGTGCGCGAGGTCGAGCAGGGCGAGACGGTCCACTTCGAGTCGCTCGCCGAGCCCGAGCGCCGGGTGGCGCCGTAACCGTCCGGCGGCACGGGGTTAGCGTCTAGGCATGTCCGCTCCAGACCCTTCGACGCCGATGGCGGCCAGCGAGGCGCGCGCCGAGGAGCTCGCCAACCGGCTGTCCTCGACCAGCGCCGAGAAGCGGCGGATGCTGGTGATCGTCAACCCCTATGCGACGACGGTCTCCGACCGGCTGCGCAACCTGGTCGTCTACGCCCTGCAGGCGCGCTACGACGTCGAGGCGGTCGACACCGAACGGCGCGACCACGCGACCCAGATCTGCCGCGAGGCGGCCGGCGAGGGCTACGACCTGGTGGTCGCCTTCGGCGGCGACGGCACGGTCAACGAGGCGGCGAACGGCCTGCTCGGCTCCGAGACTCCGCTGAGCTGCCTGCCCGGCGGCGCGACCAACGTCTTCCACCGCACGCTCGGCATCCCCGGCGACGTCGTCGACGCGACCGAGCACCTGCTCGCGCTGGCCGACGACTTCCAGCCGCGCAAGGTCGATCTCGGCCTCGTCAACGGGCGCGCGTTCGTCTTCTCGGCCGGCGTCGGGATCGACGCGAGCGTCGTCGAGCGCGTCGACGCCCACCCGCGGCTGAAGGCCCGCTTCGGGCCGTACTACTACTCCTGGGCGGCGATCTCGACGTTCAACCGCCGCTACCTCGTCAAGCCGCCGCGGATGAGGGTGACGGTCGGCGACGAGACGCTCGACGGGGTGACGGTGATCGTTCAGAACTCCGACCCCTTCACCTACTTCGGATCGCGCCCGATCCGCGTCTGCGAGGGCGCGGGCCTCGACAGCGGCTCGCTGAGCGTCGGCGTGCTGCGCAAGGCGACCCCGCTCGAGCTGCCGACGCTGATCCCGCGCCTGCTCTCGGGCAAGGCCAAGACGGTCTCCAAGCACCGCCAGGTCGCGCCCTTCCCGGGCATCCCGGAGGTTCTCGTCGAGAGCGCCGACGACCGCCCGCTGCCGATCCAGGTCGACGGCGACTACATCGGCGACGAGCAGTCCGTCCGCTTCAGCGCCGCCCCCGCCGCGCTGACCGTCGTGAGCTAGGCGGGCGTGACGCGGTAGGCGTCGAAGACGCTGTCGATGTTGCGCAGGCGCTGGATGCAGTTCTTCAGCGCGACGGTGTCGCCGACCTCGACGACGAAGCGGTTCTTGATCATCGGGTGGACCGTCGTGCAACGCGCCTCGAGGATGTTGACGCCGGCCTCGGCGAAACATCGCGATAGGTCCTCGAGCAGGCGGTGACGGTCCCAGCCGTCGATCTCGATCTCCGCCCTGAACGAGGAGCCTGCGCTGTCCCCCTCCCACCACACCTTCGTGAAGCGCTCTGGGTTGCGCTGCAGCGCGCGTGCGTTCGAGCACGCCTCGTGGTGGATCGTGATGCCCTTGCCAAGTGAGATGTAGCCGACGATCGGGTCGCCGGGAACGGGACGGCAGCACTTCGCCAGCCGCAGCATCACGTCGTCGATCCCGTCGACGACGATGCCGTACGCGGAGGCGTTGCCGGTCGAGCGGCTGCGGTCCTTCTTGCGCTCGAGCAGCTGCGCGGCGGCGCCGTCATGGTCGACGGCCGACTCGCCCTGGCGCAGCTTCTGCATGATCTTCTGGGTGACGACCTTCGCCGAGATCTTCGCCTGGCCGAGCGCGACGTAGAAGTCGTCGCCCTTGCGGAAGCCCATCTCGCGAATCACGTCGGCGAGCAGCGGCGAGCCGGCGATCTTCTGCGGCGGCAGGCCCTGGCGGCGCAGGTTCTCCTGGAGGATCTCGCGGCCGGTGCGCTCGGAGTCCTCGCGCCGCTCGCGCTTGAACCAGGCGCGGATCTTCGAC
>DASTKX010000079.1:0-4361 GCA_035715585.1 Thermoleophilaceae bacterium | reverse complement strand
GCGGCTGCAGCGGCCCGAGAGCGCGCGGGCGACGCTGCTGCTCTACCGCAGCTTCGTCCGCTCGTTCCGGACGGTGCTGGTCAAACGCGCGTTCGAGGACCTGCGCCTGACGGTGCCGACGCGGATCGTCTTCGGCGCCGCGGACAAGGCGCTGTCGCCGGTCGTGCTGCGCGGCATCGAGCGCCACTGCGACGACGTGACCGTCGAGCTCGTCCCCGACTCCGGCCACTTCATCGCCGAGGAGAAGCCGGAGCTGGTCGCCGAGCGCGCGGCGGAGCTCTTCGCGCAGCACCGCATCGACGGCTTTACCAACTCCTAACCTGCCGCTGGGCGACCGCTGGCCGGCTAATGGGCAAGGTGATCTGCAAGAAGCCCACGACTGGAAAGGCGATCTCCATGAGACGCATTGCGGTAGTACTCGTCCTGGCCATGCTGGCGACCGCCGGACTGACCGCGCTCGCGGGCGCCGCGACCACCGGCAAGCGACCGCCGCTGCGCGAGTTCGAGGGGCGCGTGGTGTCGATCGACCGCGACGCGCGCACGTTCAGACTCCACGACAGCGAGCGTGGGACGAAGCGGATCAGAGTCACGCGCAACACGCGCTTCGAGCGCGTCAACGGCCTCGCAGGCCTCAGCGTCGGGCAGCGTGCGATCGAGGTCAAGACCCGCCGTAAGGTCGACGGCGCCTGGATCGCGATCGAGGTCGAGAAGTCCGGCGGCGGCGGCGAGCACGGCGGCGACCGTGACGACGACCGCGGCGGCGATGACGACAGCGGTCGCGGCCGCGACCATCCCGAGGACGACTGAGCGAACCCGTCGCCGGGGATAGGCTGGCTCCATGGCGGAGCCAGCCCCATCCTCCGGTCGCGACGAGAGCCCGCTCGAGCGCGCCGACCGCAACCTGACCGAGCTGCTCGGCGAGCTGCGGGTCGCGCTGCCCGGCGTTCAGGTGCTGTTCGCCTTCCTGCTGATCGTCCCGTTCAACGACCGCTTCAGCGACGCGACGGCCTTCCAGCGCGACCTCTACCTCGGCACGCTGGTCTGCACGGCATTCGCCTCGGCGTTGCTGATCGCGCCGTCGATGAACCACCGGCTGGAGTTCCAGCACGGCGACAAGGAGCACCTCGTGAAGGTCTCCAACCAGCTGACGATCGCCGGTCTGACCCTGGTCGCGCTGGCGATGACGGGGGTCGTCGCGCTGCTGACCGACTTCGTCTTCGGAACCGCGACGATGGTCGTGACGACCTCGGCGCTCGCGCTCGCCTTCGCGCTGCTCTGGTACCTGCTGCCGCTGCGGCGGCGGCGCATGCTCGACCGCAAGCACGGCCGCGACTCGTGAAGCGCAGCGAGACGACGCACACGGTGCGCGACGTGCGCAGCGCGCCGGGCGAGCTGTCGTTCGAGGTCGACGTCGCCGGCGTCGCGCAGCGGATCTGGTTCAGGACCGACGCTCCGGTCACGCCGAACGCCGACGCCGTCCTGGCGACCTGCCTGATGCCGGCCCTGCTGTGGGGCGGCACGCTCGAGATCGACGCGCCGATCAGCCCGCGGCTGCTGCGCTGTCAGACCGAGTTCCAGGCGATCCAGCGGATGTGGTCGCGCGAGTGGTCCTACGGGCTGCTGCCGATGGGCGAGGTCGAGGTACGCGCTCCGGCGAGAGTCCCCGAGCCGCCGGCGCCCGGACGCGGCGTGGCGACGTTCTTCAGCGGCGGCGTCGACTCCTGGTCGGTGGTGCTCGACAACCCCGACGTGACGCACCTCGTCTTCGTCCGCGGGCTCGACCTCGGCCCCGGCGTGGCCGAGCTGGCCGACGAGGTCGAGCAGCGCCTGCGCGCCGCGGCGGCCGACCTCGGCCGGACGCTCTACGTCGTCGACACGAACGTGCGCGAGCTGTCGAACCAGCTGCTGCCGTGGGACGTCTACTTCGCCTGCCCGCTCGCCGCGGTCGCGCTGCTGCTGGCGCCGCTGTTCGAGCGCGTCCTGATGACCGGCGACGTCGACTACGCGACGACGTGCGGCCAGGGCGTCGATCCGCTGATCGACCACCTCTGGAGCAGCGAGGAGCTCGAGATCGCCCATGCCTGCGGCCGCTACAGCCGGATCGAGCGGATCCGGATGATCGCCGACGACCCGGTCGCCCAGCGGACGCTGCGGGTCTGCTGGGAGAACCCCGGCGGGGCCTACAACTGCGGCCGCTGCCGCAAGTGCCTGTCGACGCTGCTCACGCTCGAGGCGCTGGGCGTGCGCGAGCCGTTCACCTCGTTCCCGCCCGACCTCGACCTCGCGCCGCTCGACGGCGTGGTGCTTGCCAACGTGCTCGTCCTGACGCTCTGGCAGGACATCCTCGACCTGATTCGCGAGCAGGGCCGAGCGGACCTCGAGCCGGCGGTCGCCGAGGTCGTCGCGCGCGGGAAGCGGGGGCTCGGGCTGCCGGAGGCCTTCCGGCGGCGCGGCGCGGCGAACGCCCGCATGGGCGCGGCCGAGCGCAGCCAACTCCAAGGACAGCTCGACGCGGTTCTCGGCTCGCGGTCCTGGCGGATGACGGCGCCGCTGCGACGCGTCGCCGCAGCGGCTCGCCGCCCAGGTAGATAGCTCCACCGCGCCCGGCTCGCCGCGACGCGACGGGAGGCGCCGCTGGTACCGTTCGCGGACTTGCCGGCCACGGTCCAACAATCGGCGGCGAGGCGTCAGCGGGACGGGTCGAGCGCGCCTCCAGCGGTCTCGGTCGAGGGTGTCTCGAAGCGCTTCCGCCTCCCTCACGAGCAGTACTCGACGCTCAAGCAGCGCGTGCTGCACCCACGGCGCTCGCGCACGTTCAGCGAGCTGCGCGCGCTCGAGGACGTCAGCTTCGACATCGCGCCGGGCGAGTTCTTCGGCATCGTCGGTCGCAACGGCAGCGGCAAGAGCACGCTGCTGAAGTGCCTAGCCGGCATCTACGGGGTCGACAGCGGACGGATCAACGTACGGGGCAGGCTGTCGCCTTTCATCGAGCTGGGAGTCGGCTTCCACCCCGAGCTGTCGGCGCGCGACAACGTGACGATCAACGCGGTCATGCTCGGCCTCACGCGCAAGCAGGCGCTCGAGCGGTTCGACGAGATCATCGCCTTCGCCGAGCTGGAGGAGTTCGTCGACCTCAAGCTGAAGAACTACTCGTCCGGGATGAGCGTGCGGCTCGGCTTCGCCGTCTCGATCCAGGTCAACGCGGACGTGCTGCTGGTGGACGAGGTGCTGGCGGTCGGCGACGCCGCCTTCCAGCAGAAGTGCTTCGACGAGTTCTACCGGCTCAAGGACGAGGGCCGGACGATCGTCTTCGTCACCCACGGCATGGACGCGGTGCGGCGCTTCTGCGACCGAGCGATGCTGCTCGATCACGGCGAGATGATCGACATCGGCGAGCCCGACGCGATCGCCGCGAAGTACGCCGAGGTGAACTTCGGCAAGGTCGCCGACGGGGGGCCCAGCAGCGCCCCCGGCGTCCCACGCGTGCGCATCAAGCGCGTCTGGTGCACGACGGCGGGCAGACCGGCGCCGGAGGTTGGCGACGACACCGTGGCCGTCACCCAGGGCGAGGACTGCGTCGCCTGCATGGAGGTCGAGTTCAGCGACGCGGTCGAGGATCCGATCTTCTCGATCAACTTCCGCAACGACGTTCGCCACACGATCTACGTGGCACGCAGCGATCGCGGCATGGCGCCGAGCGGGAAATTCAACGCTGGCGAGCGCGTCAGCGTCGAGTTCCGCTTCCCGAACTGGCTTGCCGGCAGCATCTACACCCTCACCCCGGCGGTCGTGACCGGCGACGGCCGGATGACGCTCGACCAGCGCGAGGACGCCGTGACGCTGCACGTCAAGACCCAGGGCGCGACCGGCGGCGTCGCCGACCTGCCGACCGCGATCGAGGTCAAGCGCTCATGAGTACGACCGCTCAGACCATCCCCGCCGTCCAGTCCCGCGGGCCCTCCGCGATCGGCGGCGATCTGCGCCGCGCGCTCAGCCTGACCTGGATGCTCGCGGTCACCGACTTCAAGCTGCGCTACTTCGGCTCGGTGCTCGGCTACCTGTGGACGCTGATGCGGCCACTGATGCTGTTCGGGGTCCTCTACTTCGTCTTCACCCAGGTGATCAAGTTCGGGGAGGGCGTCCAGTACTACCCGGTCTACCTGCTGACCTCGATCGTCCTGTTCACCTACTTCTCGGAGACCACCGCGGGGGGCGTCCAGTGCCTGATCGCGCGCGAGAACCTGCTGCGCAAGATGCACTTCCCGCGCATCTCGATCCCGATCTCGGTATCGCTCAGCGCCCTCTTCAACCTCAGCCTCAACCTCGTCGCGGTGTTCGTGTTCGCGATGATCTCCGGCGTC
>DASTKX010000078.1:0-8051 GCA_035715585.1 Thermoleophilaceae bacterium | reverse complement strand
GATCAGCTCCTTCTTGCGGTCGACGATCCTCAGGTAGCCGTCGTCGTCGAGCACGCCGATGTCGCCGGTGCGCAGCCAGTCGCCGTCGAAGGTCTCGGCGGTCTTCTCGGGCAGGTTGCGGTAGCCGACCATGATCCCCGGACCGCGTACGAGCACCTCGCCGTCCTCGGCGAGCTTGATGTCGATCCCGGGCACCGCCGGCCCGACGGTGCCGAGCCTGACGGCGCTGGGCGGGTTGACCGTCGCGACGCCGCAGGTCTCCGACATCCCCCACAGCTCGCCGACCGGGATGCCGATCGCGTGGAAGAACTCGAGCACCTCGAGCGGCGTCGGCGCGGCGCCGACGTTGACCGCCGCCACCGCGTCGAGTCCGAGCTGGGCGCGCAGCGCGGCGAACATCGCCTCGTCGGCCTTGGCCGCGGCCGCCGCCACGTCGTCGGGCACCGGCTCGCCCGCCTGCTCGGCGCGAACCTTGGCGAGCGCGGCGTCGAGCCCGCGCTGCGCCGGCTCGCGCTGCTCGTCCGGCAGTCCGGCGACCATCGCCTCCAGTCCGGCCTTGAGCTTCTCCCAGACGCGCGGCACCGCGAAGAACCAGGTCGGCCGCACCCTCGGCAGGAACTCGACGATCCGCCGCGGGTCGGGGCAGATCGTGACCTCGATGCCACGCACGATGGGCAGGTAGTAGTGCGCGCCGCGCTCGGCGATGTGCGCCGCGGGCAGCCACGAGATCACCCGCCCCTCGCCCGGCCCGGGCATCGGGACCGTGTCCTCGACCGAGGCGACCAGCGTCAGCAGGTTGCGGTGGGTCAGCTGGACGCCCTTCGGCGGGCCGGTGGTGCCCGAGGTGTAGATCAGCGTCAGCAGGTCGTCGAGGCCCAGCGCCGCTACGGTCGGCTCGACGTCGAAGTCGGGATCGAGCGCCTCCAGCTCGGCGAGCGTCCGGTCTCCCCCCTCGCCGACGACGATCACCTGCTCGACGTCCGGCAGCTCGGCGCGCGCGGCCTCGAAGCGTTCGAGGTAGTCGGTCTCGACGATCGCGACCTTCGCGCCGGAGTCGCTCACCACGTGGGCTATCTGCTCGGGCGACGACGTCTGGTAGATCGAGAACGGGACCGCGCCGAGCGCGACGGCGCCGAGATCGATCGGGATGAACTCGGGGCGGTTGGACAGCATGATCGCGACCGTGTCGCCCTTGCGCACGCCGAGCGCCGCGAGGCCGCCGGCGATCCGCGCGGCCCGCGCGGCGAGCTCGTTCCAGCTCAGCGACTCGCCGTCGTCGCCCCAACGCAGCGCCGGCGCGTCGCCGAGCGCGGCGACCGTCGCCTGGAAGGCGCGATAGACGTTGTCGTGGGCCGGCGGCGCGAGCGGGCCGCCGCTTGCCTCTCTAACGGAACCCTCCATCCGACAGCCTCCCTATGTCGTTGGTCAACCCGATCGCGAAGAGCCCGATCACCAGCATGAAGCCCACCACCCCCGCGCGCTCCATCACGCTGAAGGGGACCGGCTTGCCCCCGCGCAGCTTCTCCACCGCCGCCCAGAATATGTGACCGCCGTCGAGCGGTAGGAACGGGAACAGGTTCACGATCGCCAGCGACAACGAGATGATCGCCAGGATCCCGATGGTGTCGGCAAGATCGTCGACGATCGTCTGCCGCGTCATCTCATACGAGCCGACGATGCCGCTGATCTCCTTGCGCTGCTCGGCGTCGAAGATTCGCGCCGGGAGCTTCACCGTCTCCTGTGCGATGAACCAGAAGCGGTCGAGCGAGGTCGTCACCGCGTCCCCGAGCGGCAGCGTCTCGCGCGGCCCCGGCATGTAGCTGAAGCCGAGCCGCGTCCGCTTGACGCCGGGATAGTCGTCGTAGATCGGCGCGACCTCCTCGACGACACGCTTGCCGTCGCGGTCGATCGTCAGCCGTGCCGGGGTAGAGGCCTTGCAGCCGTCGGTCGGCTCGCCGGCGCACTCGTGCGACGAGATCTCCTTCGAAAGGGTCTCCGGCTTGCCGCGCACACCGTCGACGGCGATCAGCGTGTCGCCGGGCTTCAGCACCTCGGCGGCCGGATAGCCGCGCTCGATCTTGTCGACCTGGGCGGTGACCGGGTTGGTCTTTCCCCCGATCAGCCAGAAGAAGACGACGAACAGCATCAGCGCGACGATCAGGTTGACCGCCGGCCCGGCGGCGATCACCGCCATCCGCTTCCAGACCGGCTGCGCATGGTAGGCACGCGTGCGGACCTCGTCCGGAAGGTCCTCCGAGGGGTTCATGCCGCTGATTCGCACGTAGCCGCCGGCAGGGATCGCGCCGATCGCATACTCGGTCTCGCCGATCTTCTTGCTGGCGAGCGTCGGCGGGAAGAAGAGCGAGAACTTCTCGACGCGCATGCCGACCCACTTGGCGACGGCGAAGTGGCCGAGCTCGTGCAGGATCACGAGCAGCGCGAAGCCCGCGAAGGCGAGGAGCCAGCTCATGCCGGCGCCCCCTGGCAGAGCTCGCGCGCCCGCTCGCGCGCCTCGGCGTCGGCCGCGTAGAGATCGGAGAAGTGGCGCACGGGCCGCTCGGGCAGCGCCGCCAGCGTCTGCTCGATCACGTCGGCGATGCCGAGGAACGGCAGCTCACCGCCGAGAAAGGCATGGACGGCGATCTCGTTGGCCGCGTTGAGCACGCACGGCGCGGTGCCGCCGGTCATGGCCGCGTCGCGGGCCAGCCCCAGGCAGGGGAAGGCCTCGTCGTCGACCGGCTCGAAGGTCAGCGCGCCGACCGCGGCGAGGTCGAGCGGCTCGATCGGCAGCTCGACGCTCTCTGCGCCGTGCAGCGCGTAGGAGATCGCGATCCGCATGTCGGGCGGGCCGACATGGGCGAGCATCGCGCCGTCGGCGAGCGTGGCGAGGCCGTGGACGAGCGACTGCGGGTGCACGACCACGTCGAGCCGGTCGTAGGGCAGTCCGAAGAGGTGGTGCGCCTCCATCAGCTCGAGGCCCTTGTTCATCAGGGTCGCGGAGTCGATCGTGATCTTGCCGCCCATCTCCCAGGTCGGGTGCGCGAGCGCCTGCTCCGCGGTCACCGCCGCGAGCTCGGCGCGCGAGCGGCCGCGGAACGGCCCGCCGCTGGCGGTGATCGTCATCCGGTCGACGACGCCGGGCGGCTGGCCGGCGATCAGCTGGTGCAGCGCGGTGTGCTCGGAGTCGACCGGGACGATCCGGGCGCCGGTCGCCTCGGCGAGCGCCATCACGAGCTCGCCGCCGACGACGAGGCTCTCCTTGTTGGCGAGCGCCAGGTCGATCCCCTCGCCGAGCGCGGCGACCGTCGGACCGAGGCCGGCGGAGCCGACGAGCGAGTTGAGCACGAGGTCGCAGTCGGTCTCGACGATCAGCTCGACGAGCCCCTCGGCGCCGGCGAGCACCCGACCGGCGGTCCAGCGCTCGGCGGCACGGGCGGCCGCGTCGGGATCGGCGAGCGCGATCCGCTCGACGCCGTGCGCGACGGCCTGCTCGAGCAGCGTCTCGACGCTCGATCCGGCGGCCAGGCCGACGACCTCGAGCGAGTCGCTGCGCGCGATCACGTCGAGGGCCTGCGTGCCGATCGAGCCGGTCGAGCCGGCGATGACGATCCTGCGCATCCGCCCCAGTCTAGGAGGCGCTGCGCGGCGCGGCGGCGAGCCGCAGCAGCAGCTGCATCCGAACGGCCGCCGGCGCGAGATCGGCGGTCTCGTCGTCGGCGTAGATCTCGACCAGGTAGGCGCCCGAGCCGTGGGCGACGACGCCGACCAGCGCCGCCTCGAAGCCCATCTCGGTGAGCAGCGCGCGCTCGGCGGGGTCGGTGTGGTCGTCGTCGACGTGCGCGACGAAGCCGCCGACGCCGGCACGCAGCAGCTCGGCGGAGTGCGGGAAGTCGTCGAGCCGGTAGACCTCGTTGGCGAGGCCCATCCGCAGCCCGCGCAGCCGGCTGTCGCGATCGTCGGCGGTCGACACCGAGCGGATCAGCGCGCTCCCCCGCTCCCAGCGCGAGATCGCCCAGGCGGCGGAGTTGAGCGTCGCCGCGAAGGCGACCGCGACCGTCTCGACGCGGTCGAGCACGCGGTGGTGCCCGAGCTCGCGATCGAGCAGCCTTATCGTCCGCGCCGCCGTGGCCTCGATCCGCTGCTCGATCCGGTGGGCGCGCACCTGGCGCCGCTCGCCAAGATCGGCGGCCAGCGGCTCGGCGTCGGGGTCGGCGGTGCAGAGCCGCCCCCCGCCGCGCCGCTTGGCGGCGTACTGGGCGGTGTCCGCGGCGCGCAGCAACTCGGCCGGGGTGCTCGACGGGCGCGCCTCGGCGGCGCCGAAGGAGAGCGACAGCGGCAGGCTGGCGTCGTCGCCGGCGAGCAGCTCGAGCGCCGTCCGCGCGACCTCGCCGGCGGCGTCGATCTCGCAACCCTCGAGCAGAACGCAGAACTCGTCGCCGGCGAGCCGGCCGACCAGCGCGGCCGCCTCCGGGGCCGCGGCGGCGACGAGCGCCTCGCCGACGCGGCAGAGCGCTCGATCGCCGACATGGTGGCCGTGGGCGTCGTTGATGTCCTTGAGGCCGTCGACGTCGGCGAGCAGCAGCGTCAACGGACCGCGCGGCGCCGTTTGCGCGTCGATCAGCGCCTCGAGCCGCTCCTCGACGGCACGCCGGTTGGCGAGCCCGGTCAGCGGATCCTCGTAGGCGAGGCGCGAGACGCGCGCGAACCGCTCGCCGCGGGCGAGCACGAGCGACAGCCGGTCGGCGATCGCCTGCAGGAAGCGGGCGTCGCCGGAGTCGAAGCGCGGGGCGCCCCGCTCGGTCGTCGCCCAGACCTCGCCCCAGACCTCGTCGTCGAGCAGGATCGGGACGCCGACGTCGGACTCCTTGCCGAGCGTCTTCAAGACGGCGATCGCGGCTGGCGAGGCGTCCGGGTCGTCGACTGCCGTGCGATACGGCTCGGCGTCGCGCAGCAGCTTCTCGACGACGGGGTTGTCCGCGAGCGGGTAGAGCTCGTCGGCGGGAAACCGCTCCTCGCCGGGTCCGAGCTGGCCGACGTTGATCAGGGTCCGCATCGCCTCGCGATCGGGCTCCCAGCGGCTGATCGACAGCGAGGCCGCGCCGGTCACGGCGAGCGCCGCCTCGGCCGCCTGCTCCATCACGTCCTCGAGCCGGTAGGCGTCCGCCGTGGCGGCCGCGATCCGCATCAGCGCCTCGCGCTCGCCGGGCACGCGGCGGCCGCGGCCGCCGACGGCGCGCAGCGAGCGCGCCTGCCGCGTACCGGCAAGCTGTCCGTCGCGCAGGTTGTGGGGCTGAACGGGCATCGCTCCACCGCTCGTATCGGCGCTTTGGCCGCGAGCCTGTAGTTCTGCCAATTGGCTGCTAGCCGTAGCCGAGCAGGAGCGCCGCGTAGAACCCGACGACGATCGTGGAGAAGACGGCGTCGAGACGGTCGAGCGCGCCTCCGTGGGCGCCGAAGATCCGCCCGCTGTCCTTGACCGCCAGATCGCGCTTGATCGCCGACTCGAACAGGTCGCCGAGCGGCGCCGCGAGCGCGACGAGGAAGCCGATCGCCAGCGCGTCCCAGCCCGACAGCCAGTCCTGGTAGAGCCCGGCGAACCAGAACGCCGCGGTCGCGCCGACGATCCCGGCGATCAGCCCCTCGACCGTCTTGTTCGGCGAGATGTCCGGCGCCAGCTTGCGCCGCCCCCACATCCGTCCGCCCGTGTAGGCGGCGGTGTCGCCGACGAAAGTGGCGACCAGGACGTCGACCACCAGCCCGTCGCCGTGGTCGAGCGAGCGCAGGAAGACCGCGTGAACGAGCGGGAGGCCGATCCAGACGACGCCGAGCACCGTCGCCGCCATCCCCCACGACACGTTCGCCAGGCTCGGCCGCGCCATCGCGAGCAGGAAGGCCAGCGGTAGCACCGCGACCAACGCGATCAGCACGTCGGCGCGCTGCTCGTAGGTGGCGAGCAGGACCATTCCCGTCACCGCCGCGTAGCCGGCGAGGTCGATCGGCCGCGCGCGGCGCATCAGCCCGTACAGCTCGTTGAGCGCGACGATGCCGAGCGCGATCAGCCCGAGCGCGAAGATCAGACCGCCCTGCACGACGATGAAGATCGCGAACGCCGCGGCCGGGATCGCCACCAGGATGCGGCCGACGAGCTCGGAGCGGCGGCGCTCGCGCGGCTCGCGCGCGGGCCGGCGCGGCGCCCGCTCGCGTGCGCTCATGCCGGGCCCCGCGCGCCGAAGCGGCGCTGGCGGTTGCCGTACTCGGCGAGCGACTGCTCGAACGCCGCGCGGTCGAAGTCGGGCCAGAGCTCGTCGCGGAAGACGAGCTCGGAGTACGCGCACTGCCAGAGCAGGTAGTTCGACAGCCGCTGCTCGCCGCTGGTTCGGATCAGCAGGTCGGGCTCGTGCATCTCAGGCGCGTAGAGGCGGGCGGCGAACTCCTCCTCCGTCGTTCCCTCGAAGCCGCGCGCCGCGTCGAGGATCTCGGCGCGCGAGCCGTAGTTGAAGGCGACGAACATCGTGATCTGGGTGTTGGCGGCGGTCAGCTCCTCGGCCCAGTCCATCCGCCGCTTCAGCTCCGGCGACACGCCTTCGCGGCGGCCGATGAAGCGCATCCGCACCCCCTCCTCGTGCAGCTCGGGGGTCTCGCTGTCGATCCGCTCGCCGAACATCTGCATCAGCCCGGCGACCTCCTCGGGCGAGCGCCTCCAGTTCTCGGTCGAGAACGAGTAGACGGTCAGCTCCTTCACGCCGAGCTCGGCCGCGTCGCGCAGCCGCGCCTTGACGACGTCCGCGCCGGCGCGGTGGCCCTCGATCGGCGGCAGCCCGCGCGCCTGCGCCCAACGGCCGTTGCCGTCGGTGATGATGGCGACGTAGCGCGGCGCGCTCGTCCCGCCGTCGCCGTCCGTCGGACCCGTCGCCATCCGGGTCAGACCTGGAGTATCTCGTCCTCTTTGGCCGCGAGCGACGAGTCGATCTCGGCGATCTTCTCGTCGGTGAGCTTCTGCAGCTCGGTCTCGGCGCGGTGCTCGTCGTCGGCGCCGATCTCGCCGTCCTTCTTCAGCTCGCGCAGCTCCTGCATCACCTCGCGGCGCACGTTGCGCACGGCGATGCGGCCCTGCTCGGCGATCCCGTGGACGACCTTGACGAGCTCGCGGCGGCGCTCCTCGGTCAGCTCGGGGATCGACAGCCGGATCAGGTTTCCGTCGTTGTTCGGCGTAAGTCCGACGTCGGACTCCATGATCGCCTTCTCGATCGACTTGATCGAGCCCTTGTCGAAGGGGGTGACGGTCAGCAGCCGCGCCTCGCTCGCGGAGATGCTGGCGAGCTGGTTGAGCGGCGTCATCGCTCCGTAGTAGTCGACCTGGACGCGATCGAGCAGGTGCGGGGACGCGCGGCCGGTGCGAACGGTCGCAAACTCGTGGCGATTCGACTCGACCGACTTGCCCATCCGGTCCGCCGCGTCGTCGAGGTACTCCTTGACGAGGTCACCGTCCATCGCTGCTCACCACCGTCCCCACACGCCCGCCGCAGACTATCCGGTCGATGTTGCGCTCGTCGTCCATGTTGAACACGTGGATCGGCAGGTCGTTGTCCATGCAGAGCGACAGCGCCGTCGAGTCCATCACGCCGAGCTGGCGCTCGATCGCCTCGCGGTGCGTGATCGTGGGAAGGAAGTTCGCGTCGGAGACCTTGCGCGGGTCGGCGTCGTAGACGCCCTCGACGCCGTTCTTGGCCATCAGGATCGCCTCGGCGCGGATCTCCAGGGCGCGCAGCGCGGCGGCGGTGTCGGTAGTGAAGAACGGGTTGCCGGTGCCGGCGGCAAAGATCACGATCCGGCCGCGCTCGAGGTGGCGGATCGCCCGGCGGCGGATGTACGGCTCGGCGACCTCGGAGATAGTGATCGCCGACTGGACACGCGTCACCGCCTCCTGCTTCTCGAGTGCGTCCTGCAGCGCGAGCGCGTTGAGGACGGTCGCGAGCATGCCCATGTAGTCGCCGGTCGCGCGGTCCATCCCCTTGGCGGCGCCCTGCATGCCGCGGTAGATGTTGCCGCCG
>DASTKX010000077.1:0-20071 GCA_035715585.1 Thermoleophilaceae bacterium | reverse complement strand
TGCCCCCGCGGGTGGCGACGCATTTTGCGTTCGCGCGCGCAGGAACGAGCACGTGAACCAAAATCGGAGACAGGACCCGCGGGCAGCGCGCCCGATCCCTAGCCCGAAGAACCACCCCGCCCCGACAGCAGCGCGAGGACTCCCGCGAGCAGGGCTAGTACCCCGCCGATCAGCTCGAGGTAGAAGCCGAGCCCGGCGCTGGCAGTGGCTCCGTCGAAGTCGAGCCCGATCGCGCCGGTCTCGTTGGTCACCGGCAGGTCTCCGATCAGCGCCAAGCCGAGCGTGACCAAGCCGATCGCGAGCAGTACGGCGCCCGCACTGGCGGTTGCGCCTGGGCGGCGCGAGAAGAAGCCGGCGCCCACGGCGACCAATCCGAGTAGTAGCAGCGCGCCGCCGTGGCGCTCGAAGCCGCTCAACGAGCAGCGGTCGGCGAGCTCGGGCCGGGTGTCATAGAGCACCTGGCACGACTCGCCCTCGAGCTTGACCGACGCGACAGTCGAGAGCTCGGCGGCTATCAGCAGTAGTCCGGCGACCAGAGCGAGCACCAGAATCGCTCCAATTGGCCCGCTTGCGGCGCGGTTGGCTGATGCTGGGCTGGTTGCGGTTCGTGCGGTCATGGGGCGGGCCATCGTACTGCTGCTACCATCACGAGCCGCTTCGGGCGCCTGCGCCCCGAGCGCCTTCGCATGCGAATGGAGACCACGACCACATAGACCTCACTCGGGCCCAGAGCGCTTTGTAGCGAACGGCCCGGACAGGGCCTTTTTTCTGCCCGCAGACCGAAACGATCCAGGAACAAATGGCACGCAAAGTATCCCTAGAGAAGACCCGGAACATCGGGATCATGGCCCACATCGACGCGGGCAAGACCACGACGACCGAGCGCATCCTCTTCTTCACCGGCCGCACCCACAAGATGGGCGAGGTCCACGAGGGCGCGGCCGTGATGGACTGGATGGAGCAGGAGCAGGAGCGCGGCATCACGATCACGTCCGCCGCGACCACGGCCTTCTGGGACGACCACCGCATCAACATCATCGACACGCCGGGCCACGTCGACTTCACCGTCGAGGTCGAGCGCTCGCTGCGCGTGCTCGACGGCGCGATCGCCTGTTTCGACTCGGTCGCCGGCGTCGAGCCGCAGTCCGAGACCGTCTGGCGCCAGGCCGACAAGTACCGCGTGCCGCGGATCGCCTACGTCAACAAGATGGATCGCACCGGCGCCGACTTCGACATGTCGGTCCGGACGATGCACGAGCGCCTCGGCGCGGACGGCAGCGCCGACGGCGGCATCGCCGTGCCGATCCAGCTGCCGATCGGCGCGGAGGGCGACTTCAAGGGCATCGTCGACCTCGTGACGATGAAGGCGATCGTCTACAAGGACGACCTCGGCCAGGACTGGGCCGAGGAGGAGATTCCGGCCGACATGGCCGACGCCGCGCACGAGGCGCGCACGAAGCTGGTCGAGGCGCTCGCCAACTACGACGACGAGCTGATGGAGGACTACCTCGAGGAGAAGCCGATCGAGGCCGACCGCCTGCGCGCGGACATCCGCAAAGCGACGCTCGACATCTCGATCTTCCCGGTGATGTGCGGCTCCTCGTTCAAGAACAAGGGCGTGCAGCCGCTGCTCGACGCGGTCATCGACTACCTGCCGAGCCCACTCGACGTCCCGCCGATCGAGGGCATCGAGCCCGCGGCGAAGGGCAGCGACGGCGAGGGCGCCGAGGCGACTCGTCCGGCGTCCGACGACGAGCCGTTCGCGGCGCTCGCCTTCAAGGTCATGTCGGACCCGTTCGTCGGCAAGCTGACCTACTTCCGCGTCTACTCGGGCAAGCTCGAGGCCGGCGGCCGGGTGCTCAACCCGTCGACGGGACGCACCGAGCGGATTGGCCGCATCCTGATGATGCACGCCAACCACCGCGAGGAGGAGGAGATGATCTACGCCGGCGACATCGCCGCGGGCGTCGGTCTCAAGCAGACCTCCACCGGTGACACGCTCTGCGCGCCGGACTCGCCGATCAAGCTCGAGAACATCACCTTCCCCGAGCCGGTCGTCCACGTCTCGATCGAGCCGAAGACCAAGGCCGACCAGGAGAAGATGGCCGTCGCGCTCGGCCGTCTCGCCGAGGAGGACCCGACCTTCCGCATCCGCACCGACGAGGAGACCGGTCAGACCGTCATCTCCGGCATGGGCGAGCTGCACCTCGAGGTCCTCGTCGACCGGATGAAGCGCGAGTTCAACGTCGAGGCCGCCGTCGGGCGCCCCCAGGTCGCCTACCGCGAGACCGTCCGCGGCGAGGCCAAGAAGGTCGAGGGCAAGTTCATCCGCCAGACCGGCGGCTCGGGGCAGTACGGCGTGGTCTACATCGACCTCGAGCCGGCGCCGGGCGTCGGCTTCGAGTTCCTCAACAAGACCAAGGGCGGCTCCGTGCCGTCGGAGTTCATCAACGCCGTCGAGAAGGGGATCGAGGAGGCGCTCGAGTCGGGGGTCAAGGCCGGCTTCCCGATGGTCGACGTGCGCGCCACGCTGGTCGACGGCAAGTCGCACGACACCGACTCGTCGGAGATCGCCTTCAAGGTCGCCGGCTCGCTGGCACTCAAGGAGGCCGCGCGCCGGGCCAAGCCGATCCTGCTCGAGCCGATCATGGCCGTCGAGGTCACGACGCCGGACGACTTCCTCGGCACGGTCATCGGCGATCTCTCCAGCCGCCGCGGACGCGTCGAGAGCCAGGAGCCGCGCGGAAACGCGCTGGTGGTCCAGGCGAGCGTGCCGCTGGCGTCGATGTTCGGCTATGCGACCGATCTGCGCTCCAACACGCAGGGGCGGGCGAACTACTCGATGCAGTTCGACCGCTACGAGGAGGTTCCCGGCAACATCGCCGACGAGGTGGTCGAGCACAGGACCGGCGAGCCGCCCGCGGCAGCCGCATAACGAGTATGTTTCGGAGGTTCGCCTTCGCCCCGCGCGACGGCCGGCCTTAACGAGTTTTCGAAAGGAGTAGCACCCAGTGGCGAAGGAGAAGTTCGAGCGCGACAAGCCGCACTGCAACGTCGGCACCATCGGTCACATCGACCATGGCAAGACCACGCTGACAGCGGCGATCACGAATGTCCTGGCCGAGGCTCAGGGCGGCGAGGCCAAGAGCTTCGCCGAGATCGACAATGCTCCGGAGGAGAAGGAGCGCGGCATCACGATCGCGACTTCTCACGTGGAGTACCAGACGGAGAACCGTCACTACGCACACGTCGATTGCCCCGGCCACGCGGACTACGTCAAGAACATGATCACCGGCGCCGCGCAGATGGACGGCGCGATCCTGGTGGTCTCCGCCGCTGACGGCCCGATGCCGCAGACGCGCGAGCACATCCTGCTCGCCCGTCAGGTCGGCGTGCCGTACATCGTGGTCTTCCTCAACAAGGTCGACATGGTCGACGACGAGGAGCTGATCGAGCTCGTCGAGGTCGAGGTCCGCGATCTGCTCTCCGAGTACGACTTCCCGGGTGACGACGTTCCGATCATCCAGGGCTCGGCGCTCAAGGCGCTCGAGGGCGACGACGAGTACAAGGGCAAGATCCTTGAGCTCGCCGCTGCGCTCGACAGCTATATCCCGCAGCCCGAGCGTCCGCTCGACAAGCCCTTCCTGATGCCGGTCGAGGACGTCTTCTCGATCACCGGTCGCGGCACCGTCGCAACCGGCCGCATCGAGCAGGGCATCGTCAAGACGGGCGACGAGGTCGAGATCGTCGGCATCAAGGAGCAGGTCGACACGACGATCATCACCGGCGTCGAGATGTTCCGCAAGATCCTCGACGAGGGCCAGGCCGGCGACAACGTCGGCTGCCTGCTGCGTGGAACCAAGCGCGAGGAGATCGAGCGCGGTCAGGTGCTCTGCAAGCCCGGCTCGATCACGCCGCACACCAAGTTCAAGGCCGAGGTCTACTGCCTCAAGAAGGAGGAGGGTGGTCGCCACACTCCGTTCTTCAACGGCTACCGGCCGCAGTTCTACTTCCGCACCACCGACGTGACCGGTGTCGCCAACCTCCCCGAGGGTGTCGAGATGGTCATGCCGGGCGACAACGTCCAGATGACGGTCGAGCTGATCCAGCCGATCGCCATGGACGCCGGCCTGCGCTTCGCGATCCGCGAGGGCGGCCGTACCGTCGGATCGGGGGTGGTGACAGAGGTCGTCGAGTAATCGACGCCTCTTCACAGGACTTTCTCGGGGCGGGCCCGAAGCACCAGGCCCGCCCCGAACTCTGTCCCAAGTCACGCAAAGCAAATGGCAACGCTCACTCAGAACAAGATCCGCATCCGGCTCAAGGCCTACGACCACTCGGCTATCGAGACGGCCGCGCGCGACATCGTCGAGACCGCGCAGCGGACGGGCGCCAGCATCTCCGGCCCGGTGCCGTTGCCGACCGAGAAGAACGTCTACTGCGTGATCCGTAGTCCGTTCAAGGACAAGGACTCGCGCGAGCACTTCGAGATCCGCACGCACAAGCGGCTGATCGACATCCTCCAGCCGACGCCGAAGACGGTCGACTCGCTGCAGCGGCTGGACCATCTTCCTGCCGGCGTCGACATCCAGATCCAGCTCATCTGATGGCCGGACTGCTAGGACGCAAGCTGGGGATGACCCAGGTATTCGACCCCGAGGACGGCCACGTCGAGCGTGTGACCGTCGTCGAGGCTGGCCCCTGCTGGGTGACCGGCAAGCGGACCGCAGACCGCGACGGCTACGACGCCGTCCAGCTCGCCTATGGCGACGTCCGCGAGAAGCGCCTGTCGAAGCCCGAGCTCGGTCATCTCAAGAAGGCCGACGCGCCGCCGCTGCGCCGTCTCGCGGAGTTCCGCGACGCCGGCGGCGAGCTCGAGATCGGCGCCGAGGTCAAGGTCGGCGACGTCTTCGAGAAGGGCCAGACCGTCAAGGTCTCTGGCGTCTCGAAGGGCAAGGGCTTCCAGGGCACGGTCAAGCGCCACAACTTCTCCCGCGGCCCTGTGTCGCACGGCTCGCACAACGTTCGCGCCCCAGGCTCGATCGGTCAGGCCGCGACCCCGTCGCGCGTCTTCAAGGGCATTCGCGGTCCGGGCCAGATGGGTAACAAGCGCCGGACCCAGAAGGGCCTGGAGATCGTCGACGTGCGCGCCGACGAGAACCTGATCCTGCTGCGTGGCAGCGTGCCCGGGCCCAAGGGCTCGATCGTCGAGATCCGCACCGATGGGAAGGCGAGCTAATGGCTGCTCCGCAGGCTCCCTACGTCGGCAAGAAGACGGGCAAGGTCGCACTCGACGAGACGATCTTCGGCGAGCGCTTCAACGAGCCGCTCGTCCATCGCGCGGTGCGCGCCGAGCTGCGCGCTCGCCGCAGTGGCAACTCTTCGACGCTGACTCGCGGCGAGGTCTCGATGACCGGCGCGAAGGCCTGGCGCCAGAAGGGCACCGGCCGCGCCCGCGTCGGCGCGCTGTCGGTGCCGCACCGCACCGGCGGTGGCGTCGCCTTCGGTCCGAAGCCGCGTTCCTACACCGTCAAGATCAACCGCAAGGAGCGCCGCGCCGCCCTGCGCTCGGCGCTCTCGGTCCACGCCGGTCGCGGCACGATCGGCGCACTCGACCTCGATGCCTTCGACAAGCCGTCGACCAAGCTCGCCAACGAGCTGGTCAGCGGTTTCGGCGAGGGCGGCAGCACGCTGATCGTGCTCGTCGACGGTGAGGAGAACGTCACGCTCTCCGCCCGCAACCTCGAGCGCGTCAAGGTCCTGCACGCCAACGACACCGGCGTCGCCGACATCATCGGCGCCGCGCGGCTGATCGCCTCACCCGGCGCCATCGAGCGGCTGGCGACGCTGGCGGCCGCGCCGACCAAGCGCGTCGCGGAGGCTGCGGCATGAACGTGCGCAGCGTGATCATCAAGCCGGTCATCAGCGAGAAGAGCTATGCGCTGCTGAACGCCAACAAGTACACCTTTCGCGTCCACGACGACGCGACCAAGCCGCAGGTCCGCCAGGCGATCGAGGCGATCTTCGACGTGCGCGTCCTCGACGTCCGCACGCAGAACGTCAAGGCGAAGTCGAAGCGCCGCGGCCTCTACAACGGCAAGCGCCGCGCCTGGAAGAAGGCGATCGTGACATTGCACCCCGAGGACAGCATCGAGCTGTTCGAGGGCCAGGAGATAGGTGACGCCTGATGGCCGTTCGTAAGCACAAGCCAACCAGCCCGGGCCGTCGCTTCGCGACCTACTCGGATCACGCCGAGGTCACGCGCGACAAGCCCGAGAAGTCACTCGTCGAGGGCCTCAAGAAGAGCGGCGGGCGTAACGCCAACGGTCGCGTGACCTCGCGTCACCGCGGTGGCGGCGCCAAGCGCAAGTATCGCCGGATCGACTTCAAGCGGCTCAAGGACGGAGTCCCCGCGAAGGTCGCGACGATCGAGTACGACCCGAACCGGACCGCCTACATCGCGCTGCTCCACTACGCCGACGGCGACAAGTCCTACATCCTCGCTCCGGCGAAGCTCGGCGTCGGCGACGTCGTCAGCTCCGGCCCGGACGCCGAGATCAAGACCGGCAACTGCCTGCCGCTCGCGAACATCCCGACCGGCACCACGGTCCACTGCGTCGAGCTGACAGCTGGCCGCGGTGGCCAGCTCGGCCGCTCGGCGGGCACCTCGATCCAGCTGGTGGCGAAGGAGGGGGACTACGCGACGCTGCGCCTGCCCTCCGGCGAGATGCGCATGGTGCGCGTCGAGTGCCGCGCCTGCATCGGCGCGATCGGCAACGCGGAGCATCAGAACATCACGCTCGGCAAGGCGGGTCGCTCGCGGCACAAGGGCCGCCGCCCGCAGACGCGCGGCACGGCGATGAACCCGGTCGACCATCCGCACGGCGGTGGCGAGGGATCGACGACCGCGGGCCGGCATCCGGTCACGCCCTGGGGCGTGCCGACGCTCGGCTATCGCACGCGCAAGAAGAACAAGACGTCGGACCGCTACATCGTGCGCGGCCGCCGTCGTGGCAAGAAGGGTGGTCGCTGATGTCTCGCTCGTCCAAGAAGGGCCCGTGGGTCGAGGAGCGTCTGATCGGCCGCATCGCCAAGATGAACGAGGCCGGCGACAAGCAGATGCTGAAGACGTGGTCGCGTACCTCGACGATCTTCCCCGAGATGGTCGGTCACACGATCGCCGTCCATGACGGCCGCAAGCACATCCCGGTCTTCGTATCGGAGTCGATGGTCGGCCACAAGCTGGGCGAGTTCGCTCCGACCCGGACCTTCCGCGGCCATCAGGGCAGCGACAAGGTGAGGATGCGCTAGTGGCTGAGCAGGTCGACACCCCCAAGGCGCCGACGAACGCCGATGGCGTCGTCGAGGTACGGGCGAGCGCGCGCTTCGTGCGCCGCGCCCCGCGCAAGGTCCGCCTCGTGATGGACCACATCCGCGGCAAGCGCGTCGACGAGGCCCGCGCGATGCTGGCGCACACCCCGCGTGCCGCCGCCGTCGATGTCGCGAAGCTGCTCGACTCGGCTGTCGCGAACGCGGAGAACAACTTCGAGCTCGACCCCGACGATCTGTGCATCCTGCGCGCGACGGCCGACGAGGGCCCGACGATCAAGCGCTTCCGGCCGCGCGCCCTCGGGCGGGCGACGCCGATCCACAAGCGCACGAGCCACCTGACGATCACGCTGACGACGACTGCCCCTGTCGCCGGTTCGGCCGACACAGAGAAGGCAGGGAAGTAATGGGACAGAAGGTCCATCCCGAGGCGATGCGCGTCGGGTACATCCACGACTGGAAGTCGACCTGGTTCTCCGAGAAGGAGTACGCCGACTACCTGCTCGAGGACATCCAGATCCGCACCCACATCGAGAACAAGCTCGCCCACGCGGGCCTGTCCGACATCACGATCCGCAAGAACAAGGGCGAGATCGAGGTCAACATCTACACCGCCCGCCCCGGCATCGTGATCGGGAAGTCGGGCAGCGAGGTCGACGCGCTCCGTCGCGAGCTGCACAAGATGACCGGCCGCGCCGTGAAGGTGAACATCCTCGAGATCAAGCGGCCCGAGCTCGACGCCAAGCTGGTCGCCCAGTCGATCGCCGAGCAGCTCGTCAACCGCGTCGCCTTCCGGCGCGCGATGAAGCGCTCGCTGACCTCCGCGATGCGCTCTGGCGCCAAGGGCGCGAAGGTCCAGGTTTCCGGCCGCCTCGGCGGCGCTGAGATGGCGCGCACCGAGAGCTACTCCGACGGTCGCGTGCCCCTGCACACGATCCGCGCCGACATCGACTACGGCTTCTATGAGGCCAAGACGACCTACGGCAGGATCGGCGTCAAGGTGTGGATCAACAAGGGCGAGATCATGCCCAAGGGCTTCACCTCCGACCTCACCGAGCTCGAGGCGCCGCAGCAGGCGCAGACCGGTCGCGGCGGCGGTCCCGGCGGACGCGGCGGCCCCGGTGGTCGCGGTGGCGGTCCGGGCGGACGCGGCGGCGGTCCCGGAGGGCGCGGCGGCCAAGGCGGTCGTGGCGGCGGTCCCGGTGGGCGCGGCGGCCAGGGTGGCCGTGGTGGCGGAAGGGGTCAGCGCTGATGCTCTCTCCCAAGCGCGTAAAGCATCGCAAGCAGCACCGGGGCCGTAGGGCTGGCTACTCGCGTGGCGGCACCGCCGTCGAGTTCGGCGAGTACGGCCTCAAGACGATCGAGCGCGGCTGGATCACCAACCGCCAGATCGAGGCTGCCCGTATCGCCATGACCCGCAAGATCAAGCGCGGCGGCAAGGTCTGGATCAACATCTTCCCGGACAAGCCGGTGACCAAGAAGCCGGCCGAGACCCGCATGGGCTCCGGCAAGGGCTCGCCCGAGGGCTGGGTCGCCGTCGTCAAGCCGGGTCGCGTGATGTTCGAGCTGTCGGGCGTTCCCGAGGATCTCGCTCGCGAGGCGATGCGCCTGGCCGGCCACAAGCTGCCTGTCAAGACGAAGTTCGTGATGCGCGAGGGGGCCGGACAGCAGTGAAGGCCGTCGAGGTGCACAATCTGGATGACCCGCAGCTCGTCGAGTTCGTCGACAACGCGCGCAAGGAGACGTTCAACCTGCGTTTCCAGCACGCGACCGGACAGCTCGAGAACACCGCGGGCATGAAGAACGCCAAGAAGGATCTGGCCCGTGCGCTGACCGTCGCGCGCGAGCGTGGTCTGGACATCGAGGCAGAGCTCAGAAAGCAACGCAATGACTGACGCAGAGAACAACGACAACGTGGACGAGACCGTCGAGGAGACCGCCGAGGCTCCCGAGGCAGCCGTCGACGCTCCCGAGGAGGCTGCAGCCGCAGCTCCTGCCGGTGACGGCGACGACGCCGAGCCCGAGGCTCCGCTCGATCCCAAGCAGCGCCGCAAGCGCGCTCGCTCGCTGCACCAGGGCGAGGCCCGCCCGGCGCGATCGATCGAGGAGCGCACGGCCGAGCGGCTCGAGCGTCGCCGCAAGAAGGCCGTCGCCCGTCGTGCGTGGCGCGTCAAGAGCCGCGAGCGCCGCCGCGCCGGCAGCTCGGGTGAGGGCACCCCGCCCGCCGAGAAGGCGACCACCGGCAGCCCGCGCGTCCTGCGTGGCGTCGTGGTCTCCGACAAGGCCGACAAGACGATCACCGTTCGAATCGACACCGCCCGCCCGCACCGCACCTACGGCAAGATCGTCCGTTCGTCGTCGACGCTGCACGCGCACGACGAGAGCAACGACGCCGGCGCCGGCGACACCGTGCGCGTCGTCGAGAGCCGTCCGCTGAGTCGCACCAAGCGCTGGCGCCTGGTCGAGGTCGTGGAGCGCGCGCGATGATCCAGCAGGAGTCACGACTCAGGGTCGCCGACAACACGGGCGCCCGCGAGATCCTCTGCATCCGCGTCGCGGGTGGCAGCAAGCGCCGCTATGCCGGCGTCGGCGACGTCATCACGGCGACCGTCAAGCAGGCGATCCCGCACGGCTCGGTCAAGAAGGGCGAGGTCGTCAAAGCGGTCGTCGTCCGCACGCGCAAGCAGTTCGGCCGCGAGGACGGCACCTACATCTCGTTCGACGAGAACGCCGCGGTGCTGATCGACCAGGCGAACAACCCGCGCGGGACGCGCATCTTCGGGCCGGTCGCCCGTGAGCTGCGCGATCGCAACTTCATGAAGATCGTCTCGCTCGCGCCGGAGGTCCTGTGATGGCCTCCCGCATGAAGATCCGCAAGGACGACACGGTCAAGATCATCTCGGGCAAGGATCGCGGCAAGACGGGCACGGTGCTGCGCACCGATCCGGAGCGCCAGCGCGTCTTCGTCCAGGGCGCGAACATCCAGAAGCGCCATCAGAAGCCGCAACAGCTTCAGGACACCCAGCGCACGTCGCAGATCGAGGGTGGCGTGATCGAGGTCGAGGGCCCGATCCACGTCTCGAACGTCCAGCTGCTCGATCCGAGCACCGGCGATCCGACCCGTGTCGGCATCCAGCGCGACGGCGGACTGCGCAAGCGCGTCGCCAAGCGCTCAGGGACGGTGATCGACTGATGCCCGCCACCGCCGCGAAGATCACACCGCGCCTCAAGGAGCGCTACCAGCAGGAGATAGCGCCCGCGCTCACCGAGCGCTTCGGCTACGAGAATCCGATGCAGGTCCCGAAGATCGAGAAGGTCACGCTCAACATGGGCGTCGGCGACGCGAAGCAGGACAGCCGCGCGCTCGAGGCCGCTCGGGGACAGCTCGCGGCGATCGCCGGCCTGCGGCCGAACATCCGCCGCTCGCGCAAGTCGATCGCCGCCTTCAAGCTGCGCGAGGACATGCCGGTCGGTCTCTCGGTCACGCTGCGCGACGCGCGGATGTACGAGTTCCTCGACCGCCTGATCTCGATCGCGATTCCGCGCATCCGCGACTTCCGCGGCCTCAGCGCCCGCTCGTTCGACGGCCGCGGCAACTGGTCGATGGGCGTCCGCGAGCAGATCATCTTCCCGGAGATCGACTACGACGGGATCGATCAGGTGCGCGGACTCGACATCACGATCACCACCACCGCGAACACCGACGAGGAGGCCTTCGCGCTGCTCCACGAGCTCGGAATGCCGTTCAGGGCCGACGGTCGCCCCGGCGAGCAGCGCGAGACCGACGAGGACGGAGACTGAGATGGCCAAGACTTCGAAGCGGGTGAGCCAGCAGCGCCCATCCAAGTACAAGACCCGTGAGTACAACCGCTGTCGCAAGTGCGGCCGGCCACGCGCCTACATGCGCAAGTTCGGCCTTTGCCGCATCTGCCTGCGCGACCACGCCCACGAGGGCGACGTGCCGGGCCTGACCAAGTCGAGCTGGTAGACGAGAAGAACGAGATATGAGCCTCAACGATCCAATCGCAGACTTCCTGACGCGCGTGCGCAACGGCCTCCAGGCCGACCACGACGCTGTCGTGATGCCGCACTCCCACTTCAAGACCGAGATCGCCCGCATCCTCAGCGAGCAGGGCTACGTCGAGGGCTACGCCGTCGAGCCGGGCCGCGTCGGGCAGGAACTGCGCGTCACGCTCAAGTACACCGAGAACCGCGACCCGGTCATCTCCGGCATGGAGCGCGTCTCGAAGCCCGGTCGCCGCCAGTACGTCGGCGCCGGCGAGGTGCCGAAGGTCCAGGGTGGCATGGGCACGACGATCGTCTCGACCTCACGTGGGGTCATGACCGGGCACGACGCGCGCAAGGCCGGCGTCGGCGGCGAGCTCGTGGCGAAGGTCTGGTAGGCGTGAGCCGCATTGGTCGACAGCCGATTCCGGTGCCCGACGGCGTGTCCGTCGAGATCGCCCCTGAGCTGGTCAGCGTCAAGGGCCCGAAGGGCGAGCTCTCCGAGCGCATCGACCGCGACATGACGGTCGCGCAGGAGGACGGCACGGTCGTCGTCACGCGCCCGTCCGATCGCGGCGAGCACCGTGCGCTGCACGGTCTGACGCGCACGCTGATCTCCAACATGGTCGCCGGGGTCACCGAGGGCTTCGAGAAGCGGCTCGAGATCCAGGGTGTCGGCTACCGCGCCCAGCTCAAGGGCAAGAACCTCGAGCTGGCGCTCGGCTACTCGCATCCGGTCGCGATCGAGGCGCCTGAGAACGTCGAGTTCGAGGTTCCGCAGCCGACCCAGGTGATCGTCCGCGGCATCTCCAAGCAGGTCGTCGGCGAGACCGCGGCGCGGATCCGCAAGCAGCGCCCGCCGGAGCCCTACAAGGGCAAGGGCATTCGCTACGAGGGCGAGTACGTCATGAGGAAGGTCGGTAAGCGCGCATGAGCAAGACGGTCGACAAGCCTCACAAGCGCCTGCGCCGGCGCCGCAGGGTACGCGCCAAGGTGCGCGGCACCGCGGAGCGCCCGCGCCTGTCCGTCTTCCGCTCCAACCGCGGCGTCATGTGCCAGCTCGTCGATGACGAGCGCGGGCACACGCTCGCCGCCGTCAACTGGACCGAGGCCGAGCTGCGCGCCATGCCGCGCATCGATGCCGCCAAGCGCGCCGGCGAGCTGCTCGCCGAGCGCGGCAAGGCGGCCGGCGTCGAGAGCTGTGTCTTCGACCGTGGCGGCTACCGCTACCACGGTCACGTCAAAGCGGTCGCCGAGGGCGCGCGCGAGGCGGGCCTCGTCTTCTAGCTACTCTGCGACAGGAACTTCTTTCAATGGCACGTAACGACAACAGGCAGGGCGGACGCGGAGGTCGCGACAGCGATCTTCAAGAGCGCGTCGTCGAGATCAACCGCGTCGCGAAGGTCGTCAAGGGCGGCCGGCGCTTCTCGTTCACGGCGCTCGTCGTCGTCGGCGACGAGAAGTCGAAGGTCGGCGTCGGCTACGGCAAGGCCAACGAGGTCCCGGTCGCGATCCAGAAGGGTGTCGAGCGCGCTCGCCGCAATCTGGTCGAGGTTCCGATGCACGGCTCGACGATCACCCACAAGACGATCGGCGTCCATTCGGCGTCGCGCGTCCTGCTGAAGCCGGCCTCGCCGGGTACCGGTGTGATCGCGGGCGGCGGCGTTCGCGCCGTGCTCGAGCTCGCCGGCATCCACGACGTCTTGTCGAAGTCGCTCGGCAGCCAGAACCCGATCAACCTCGTCAAGGCGACGATGGCGGCGCTCGAGTCGCTGCGGCGCCCCCAGGACGTCGCCGCGCTGCGCGGGCTGACGATCGCCGAGGTCCTCGGCCTCGACGACAAGCCGTCCGACGAGTCCGAGGCCGCTGCCGACGGCGACGCCGCCGAGGCGGAGCAGCCGGCTGAGGCCGGCGCCGAGCCCGTCGCGGCCGCGACCGGCGCGGAGCAGGAGTCCTAGCGATGGCCGCCACGCTCGAGATCACCCAGGTCAAGTCGTCCAACGGCGCCTCGAAGAAGCAGCTCGACTCGCTGCGCACGCTCGGCCTCGGCCGGATCGGCAAGCAGGTCAAGCGCCCTGACGAGCCGGTCGTCCGCGGCCTCGTCGCGAGCGTCGATCATCTCGTGAAGGTGGGCAACGATGGCTGACGACGAGCGCTTCATCGGTCTCCACAACCTCAAGCCGGCCAAGGGCTCGACCCACCGTCGCAAGCGCGTCGGGCGCGGGGAGGGCTCCGGCGTCGGCAAGACCTCGGGTCGCGGCCAGAAGGGCGCGGGCTCCCGCGCCGGCTCGAAGAGCCGGGTCGCGTTCGAGGGCGGGCAGAACCCGATCCAGCGGCGGATGCGCAAGTTGCGCGGCCCGCACATGAAGAAGTCGATGCCGTTCGAGAAGTTCCGCACCCACACGCAGCCCGTGAACCTGCGCGACCTCGACGCCCGCTTCGACGCCGGCGCCGAGGTCACGCCGGACTCCCTCCGCGCAGCCGGTCTTGCGACCCGCCGCAATGTTCCGATCAAGGTCCTAGGGGAGGGAGAGCTCGAGAAGGCGCTCACCGTCCATGCCCACGGCTTCTCCGCAAGCGCGCGCGAGAAGATCGAGTCGGCAGGCGGCAGCGTCAACGTTCTCGAGTCCTAGAGGCATGCTCAAGACGTTCCTCAACGCCTTCCGGATCCCCGAGCTCCGGAAGAAGCTGGCGTTCACCGCGGCGATGCTCGCGCTCTACCGGCTCGGCGCCTACATCCCGGCGCCCGGAATCAACGTCGACGCCGTCGAGGCGCTGTCGGAGCAGTTCGCCGGCTCGAACATCCTCGGCTTCCTCAACCTCTTCTCCGGCGGCAGCCTGCAGCGCTTCGCGATCTTCGCGCTCGGGATCATGCCCTACATCACGGCCTCGATCATCCTCCAGCTGATGACGGTCGTGCTGCCGTCGCTCGAGAAGCTGCGCAAGGAGGGCGAGGTCGGCCAGCAGAAGATCACGCAGTACACGCGCTACCTGACCGTCGCGCTCGCCTTCGGCCAGTCGGTCGGCTACGTCTTTCTCTTCCGCAGCTTCTCCAGCGGCTCGGCAGACGTCGTCGACGGCTTCACCTTCGGCACCGTCTTCACGATCATCATCACGCTCACCGCTGGCTGCGTGCTGCTGATGTGGTTCGGCGAGCTGATCACCCAGCGCGGCATCGGCAACGGCATCTCGCTGATGATCTTCGCCAGCATCGCCGCCGGGCTGCCGAACGGCATCCAGGCGTGGTGGACCAATCCCGACCAGGTCTTCAAGGTGATGATGCCGTTCCTCGCGCTGGCGATCATCGCCGGCATCGTCTTCATGCAGGAGGGCCAGCGCCGGATCCCGGTGCAGTACGCCAAGCAGGTGGTCGGTCGCCGCGTGGCCTCGGCCAGCTCGACCTACCTGCCGTTGCGTGTCAACATGGCCGGCGTCATCCCGGTGATCTTCGCCGCCTCGCTGATGGCCTTCCCGCCGACCGTCGGTCAGCTGATCCAGCAGCCGTGGGCGCAGGACATGTCGGCCTTCTTCGCGCCCAACGGCTGGGCCTACATCGTTGGCGAGTCGATCCTGATCGTCCTCTTCACCTACTTCTACACCGCGGTCACGTTCAACCCGGTCGAGCAGGCGGACAACCTGAAGAAGTACGGCGGCTTCATCCCCGGGGTCAGACCCGGGCGGCCGACGGCCGAGTATCTGGACCGCATCCTGGCCCGGCTGACGTTCCCGGGCGCGCTCTATCTCGCCGCCGTCGCGGCGCTGCCGACGATCCTGATCAACCAGACGAGCGCCAACTTCTTCTTCGGCGGCACGTCGATCCTGATCGTCGTCGGCGTGGCGCTCGACACCATGAAGCAGCTCGAGGCGCAGATGATGATGCGCAACTACGAGGGATTCTTGAAGTAGCCTCTCTCGTTCGTGAGCGAGCTCAACCTCATCCTCCTAGGTCCCCCCGGCGCGGGTAAGGGCACGCAGGCCGAGCGGCTGGTCGAGGACTTCGATCTGCCGTACTACGCGACCGGCGACATCCTGCGGCGCGCCGTCAAGGAGGGGACCGATCTCGGCGCCCAGGCGAAGCAGTACATGGATCGCGGCGACCTCGTCCCCGACGAGCTGATCTGCGCCGTGATCGTCGAGCGGATCGACAGTCCCGAGGCGCTCGACGGCTTCCTGCTCGACGGCTTCCCGCGCACGCTGCCGCAGGCCGAGGCGCTCGAGCAGGCGCTCGAGCCGCTCGGCCGTCGTCTGACCGCGGTGCTGTCGATCGACGTCGACGACGAGGAGGTCGTCCGGCGGCTGTCCGGTCGCCGCGTCTGCGAGAAGAATGGGCATCCGTACCACGTCGACTTCGACCCGCCGAAGAACCCCGGCTTCTGCGATCAGGACGGCTCGCCGCTGATCCAGCGCGACGACGACCGCGAGGAGACGATCAAGCACCGGCTCGAGGTCTTCCATGACCAGACCGAGCCGCTCGTCGACCACTACGAGGGCGAGAGCCTGCTGCGCCGCTTCGACGGCAGCCGCTCGCCCGACGAGGTCCACGCGCACATCCGCGCGACGCTCGCGACGCTGCGCCTCGAGGAACAGCTCTAGCGATGGCGATCATCAAGAAGACGCCGGAGGAGATCGAGCAGATCGCGGCCTCCGGCCAGGTTCTCGCGCGCTGTCACCGGCTGCTGCGCTCCAAGGCCCGCGCGGGCGTCACGACCGAGGAGCTCGACGAGGCGGCGGAGCGTTTCATCCGCTCGCAGGGCGGGACGCCCTGCTTCAAGGGCTATCGCGGCTTTCCCGGGTCGATCTGCGCGTCGCCGAACTCGATGGTCGTCCACGGCATACCGGGCGACTACGAGCTCAGCCGCGGCGACGTGCTGTCGGTCGACATCGGCGTCGAGCTCGACGGCTGGATCTCCGACGCCGCGGTGACGCTGCCGATCGGGCCGGTCAGCGACGTCGCCGCCGGCCTGCTCGAGTCGACCCGCGGATCGCTGTTCGACGGCATCGAGCAGTGCGTCGTCGGCAATCGGCTCGGCGACGTGTCGGCAGCGATTCAGCGTCGTGTCGAGTCCGACGGCTACTCGGTGATCCGCTCGCTGGTCGGCCATGGCGTCGGGCGCGAGATGCACGAGGATCCCCAGATCCCGAACTTCGGCGCTCCGGGCAGCGGACCGCTGCTCGAGGAGGGCATGGTGCTCGCGATCGAGCCGATGGTCAATGTCGGCGGGCCCGAGGTCCGCTTGGCGCCGGACAACTGGTCGGTCTACTCCGAGGACGGGTCGCTCGCCGCCCATTTCGAGCACACGGTCGCCATAACGGCCGACGGCCCGCGCATACTTACTCCCTGGCATCTCGACGACGGCGCGAAGAGCCCCGTTGGGGCCGAGGCCGCGAGCCGTCCCTGAAGGCCGGCCGGATGCTCCTGAGCCAGCGTGCTATCGTGCTCCGCTGGCGCTAGGCCGTCTCCTGGGCTCTGCGCCGGTTCTCTATATACGGAAGGTAGCGATGAAGGTCCGAGCGTCGGTCAAACCCATGTGTGAGAAGTGCAAGGTCATCCGCCGCAACGGCGCCGTTCTCGTGATCTGCCAGAACCCGCGTCACAAGCAGCGGCAGGGCTGATGGCGCGCATCGCCGGCATCAACATTCCCCTCAACAAGAGGGTGGAGATCGGTCTCACCTACGTCTATGGGATCGGGCGCTCGCAGTCGAACGTCATCCTGAAGAAGGCCGGGGTCGACCCCGACACCTACGTCAAGGACCTCACCGACGACGAGGTCATCAAGCTGCGCGACGCGATCGACCAGGACCTCACGGTCGAGGGCGATCTGCGGCGCGAGCTGTCCCAGAACATCAAGCGGCTGATGGAGATCGGCGCGTATCGCGGCCTCCGTCACCGCCGCGGCCTGCCCGTCCGCGGGCAGCGCACCAAGACCAACGCCCGCTCCCGCAAGGGCCCGAAGCGCATGTCGGTGGCCGGGAAGAAGAAGGTGACGAAGTAGTGGCACAACAGAGGCCAGCACGACCTCGTGGGCGCCGCAAGGCGAAGAAGAACGTTCCGTTCGGACAGGCCCACATCAAGACGAGCTTCAACAACACGATCGTGTCGCTGACCGATCGCGAGGGCAACGTGATCGCGTGGGAGTCCGCCGGCGGCGCCGGCTTCAAGGGCTCGCGCAAGTCGACTCCGTTCGCCGCTCAGGTGACCGCCGACGCGGCCGCCAAGAAGGGCATCGAGCAGGGGCTCGAGAAGGTCGAGGTCTTCGTCAAGGGCCCGGGCTCCGGGCGCGACACCGCGATCCGCTCGCTGCAGGCCGCCGGCCTCGAGGTCACGGGCATCCGCGACGTCACCCCGCAGGCGCACAACGGCTGCCGCCCCCGCAAGCGGCGGAGGGTCTAGCGATGGCGCGCGACACCGGCTCCCAGTGCAAGCAGTGCCGTCGCGAGGGCACCAAGCTCTTCCTGAAGGGTGAGCGCTGCCTCACCGACAAGTGCGGCATCGAGCGGCGCAACTACCCGCCCGGCGATCACGGCCGCGGCCGTCCGCGCCAGTCCGAGTACCGCGTCCAGCTGCGCGAGAAGCAGAAGGCGCGCCGCTACTACGGCGTGCTCGAGAAGCAGTTCCGCGGCTACTACGACCGCGCCTCGCGCCAGGACGGCGTGACCGGCGAGAACCTGCTGCGGATTCTCGAGTCCCGCCTCGACAACGTGCTCGTCAGGCTCGGCTTCGCGGCCTCGCGCCGCCAGGCGCGCCAGTTCGTCCGCCACGGACACTGGCTCGTCAACGGCCGCCGTGTCGACATCCCCTCGTACCAGGTGCGTCCCGACGACGTGATCACGCTGGCCCCCGGATTCCAGGGCGACCAGACGATCCGGGACGCCACCGAGCTGGTTTCCGTGGTCCCCGCCTGGCTGCAGGCCGATCACGATGGCCTGATGGCCAAGGTGCTGCGCCGACCGGAGCGCGACGAGATCGCCGTTCCGGTTCAAGAGCAGCTCATCGTCGAGCTTTACTCGAAGTAGAAGTCCAAGACGCCGCGACGCCCGCCGGCGGGTCGTGTGCGCACCAACGCGAAGGACATCGCCCATGATCGAGTTTCAGACCCCCCAGATCTCCGCCGAGACCGTCACCGACACGCGCGGGACGTTCACGATCGAGCCGCTTGACCGCGGCTTCGGCTACACCTTCGGCAACTCGCTGCGGCGGGTGCTGCTGTCCTCGCTGACGGGCGCCGCGGTGACGAGCGTTCGTATTGAGGGCGTCGCCCACGAGTTCTCGACGATCTCCGGTGTCAAGGAGGACGTCACCGACGTCGTCCTGAACCTCAAGGAGATCGTCTGCCGGATGCACTCCGAGGCGTCCGAGATCGAGGCCCCGCTCGTCGTGACCGGCCCGGGCGAGGTCACCGCCGGCGACATCGACCTGCCCTCCGGCGTCGAGATCCTCAACCCCGAGACGCACATCGCGACGCTCGAGAAGAAGACCAAGCTCGAGGTGTACCTGACGATCGGCCACGGCAGCGGCTACTCGCCCGCCGAGGACAACAAGTCGCCGGAGCAGCCGATCGGCGTCATCCCGATCGACTCGATCTTCTCGCCGGTCAAGCGCGTCGCCTACACCGTCGAGTCGGCCCGCGTCGGACAGCGCACCGACTACGACAAGCTCACGCTCGACATCGAGACCGACGGCTCGCTCGACCCGCACGCCGCGCTGCGCGAGGCCGCCGAGACGTTGATCAAGTACCTGGCGATCTTCAGCGAGCCCGAGCGCGTCGAGGCGCTGCGCGAGGCTGGCGCCGCGCTCGTCGGCGCGGCCGCTGCCAATGGCGGCGAGCTCGGCGGTGGCGGCGGTGGCTCCGCGCCCGGCGGCGACGGGATGGACGACATCCTGATCGAGGAGCTGGAGCTGGGCGTGCGTTCCTACAACTGCCTCAAGCGCGCCGGCGTCCAGACGGTCGGCGACCTGATCCAGAAGTCCGAGTCCGAGCTCAACGCGATCCCCAACTTCGGCCGCAAGTCGATCGAGGAGGTCATGGAGACTCTCGAGGCACGCGGACTTTCGCTGCGGTCGTAGCGAGAACAGGTACGCTGCTCAGGTTCGTCATGCGCCATCAGAAGCAAAAAGGAAAGCTCAGCCGCGACTCAGCGCACCGCAAGGCGCTGCTGATGAACCTCTCGCGCGAGATCATCGACCACGAGAAGATCAAGACCACTCAGGCGAAGGCGAAGGCCGTCAAGCCCGAGCTGGAGCGGCTGATCACCCTCGCCAAGAAGGGCGACCAGCACTCGCGGCGCCTGGCGATGGCGCGCCTCGGGCAGGACAAGGGCGTCGTCTACAAGCTGTTCGAGGAGATCGCCCCGCGCTACGCGGAGCGGCCGGGCGGCTACACGCGCATCTCGAAGCTCGGACCGCGTCGCTCCGACGCGACCGAGATGGTCTTCCTCGAGCTGGTCTAAAGCTCGAGCACGTAGCCGTCGGGTCCGAGGTTGCGGACCAACGTGTCGCCGATCCGCGACTCGCTGGTCCACTCCTCGTGGATGTGGCCGCAGAGGACGGCACGTGCGGCCTTGTCGCGCGCGGCATCGAGGACGGCCGTGCTGCCGAGATTCTTGTCGACGTGGCCCTTGGGCGGTGAGTGGCTCAGCAGCACGGCGTTCTCGGGCAGTGCCGCGAGCATGTTGGTCGCCTCCTCCTCAGTGAGGTCGAAGCTCCAGTCCCACGGTGTGGTGGGGATGCCGCCGCCGA
>DASTKX010000076.1:0-22028 GCA_035715585.1 Thermoleophilaceae bacterium | reverse complement strand
CGCACCTGGCCCCAGACCTCGACGCGGTCGCCGCCGAGGCGGGTCACGACGAGCGGCATCCGGTAGGCGGCGAGCGACGGCTTCGGCTTCGCGTCGGCGAAGCGCAGCCCGGTGTTGAACTCGTCGGGATTGCCGACGTCGAGCAGCTCGTACTGGGCGACCGAGCGCACGCGGCGGTCGCCGAAGAAGAGGCGGTCGGCCTCGTTGATCGCGGTCGCCTGGCCGGCGAGCGAAAGCGCGTCGCCGAACGGGTTCGGCGGGCTCGACTGGAAGCCGAACTCGGTCACGTAGATGCCGCGTCCGCGCGGGATGCGCCCGAAGCGCGCCGCACGGTCGAGCAGCCTGTGGGCGCGCGACACGTAGCCCATCGCCAGCGAGTCCTTGGTGTGGCTGCGCGTGAAGACCGAGCCGATCGCGAAGTTGTTGTACGGGTGCAGCGCCAGGCCGGCGATCGGCAGCCGCTGGATCTTGCCGCAGCCCTGCAGAGTGCGCATCCTGCCCTTGAACGGGTTGCCCTCCTCGTCGAGGCAGAGCGCCGCGTAGAGCGTGTCCATCGGCGAGCTGATCGCCGCGGTCTCGCCGAACAGCACCCTGCCGCGGCTCGGCGGGTCGTACTTGGCGATCGCCCGCCAGCCGGCGAGCCAGAGCTGGCGATAGCGGGCGGCCGCTAGATCGATCGTGCCGTAGCGGGTGCGTTGCAGCTGCGGCCAGAGGTAGTGCTCGAGGTTCGGCTCGTTCCAGAACGACCAGAGCGAGACGAGACCGCCGTAGGGGCCCTTCGCCGTGACGCCGTAACGGCGGACCGCCGCCTTGACGAACTGGCCGAACAGCGCCGGCGACGGCTTCCACATGCACGACAGCGTCAGGTGCGAGTAGCCGCCGATGCGGTGTGGGCAGCGCGACGGGTCCTCCGAGGCCCAGTAGGGGATTCCCGGCGACAGGACGATCGCCAGCTTCAGGCCGTTGGCCCGCGCGCGGTCGACGAGCGCGTCGTAGGCGCCCCACAGGTAGCCGGGCGAGTCAGGGTCGCCGACGTCGAAGCCGGCCGGCCGCCGGCGCGACTCGGGCGCCGGCGAGACCGACTGCCAGGTGATGAAGACGCGGATCATGTCGGCGCCGATCAGCTTCGCCTCGGCGACCGCGAGGTCTGGGTCCAGCGCGCCGGCGGCGCCGTAGAGGAACGTCGAGTTGTCCTGGATGATCGACGTCTGCGTCGACGATGCCGACGCGGCGGCGGGCAGCAGCGCGAGCGCGGCGGCGACGGCCAGCGCGACGAGCGCCGCCAGGGGCGTCCGGCGGCGCGGGCGGGGTGTCGGGGCGGGCAGCGAGGTCACGGAGGCCTGGCGAAGCCTACGAGCCGGAGCCGCCGTCCGCGTCATCGGACGGGCGGCCGCCGATCAGGTTGACCGCGCGGACCTCGAGCGCGTCGATCCACTTGAAGCGCTCGGTCGCACGGCGCAGCTTGCGGCTGTCCGGCTTGTAGCGGCGCTTGGCCCAGCGCGAGTTTGGCTTGGCGAGCCGGATCGCGCCGACGATCGCCAGCAGCGGTATCAGCGCGCCGACCATCCCCGTCACCAGCTTGCCCTTGGCGATCGTGATCACGACCAAGACGAGATTGGCGGACACCACCAGGATGAGCGCCGTGACCGACTCCTGCTCGCCGCTGTCGAACGGGGCGACCCCGACGACCAGCATCCAGCCGATCAGCACCGCGATGATCACCGCGTCGACCGACGAGCGGCCCTCCTCGCTCCAATAGACGTCCTCGAGGTGCAGCCAGAGCGCGAACTCGTCGAGCGTCAGCCCGCAGCCGACGCCGAACGCCACAGCCAGGATCTCGATCCACGGGCTGTCGGGCTGGAACGAGAACGCCAGGAAGCCGGTCAGCATGATCGTCAAGATCCCCCACACCAGGTGGTGGATGTGCAGGCCGCTCGACGTCTCGACGTTGCCCGGCCACCAGCTGACCTGCATCCGGATCAGGCGCGCGCTGGTGCGGATGAACAGGAAGCCGCCGAGCAGTCCGGCGAGCACCAGGAAGCCGGCCCGCTGCCCCGGCTTGCCGAGGAAGTCCTGCGAGACCTCGAGGTCGACCTGCGCCAGCAGCGGCAGGATGTCGGCGAGGGTCGGCACGGAGGGTGATTCAACAGCCTTCCGGCGATGACCTGCCTCGCCACGGCGACCGGCGCGGAGCTAGACTCGTCGCTCACGCGGACGTAGCTCAGTTGGTAGAGCGCAAGCTTCCCAAGCTTGAGGTCGCGGGTTCGACCCCCGTCGTCCGCTTCCCCCGGATGAAACGCCTCTCTCCCTTTGCCGTCGCCGCGATCGTCGGCGTGCTCGCCCTGCTGGGGCTGCTGGCCTACGGCCTGGTCGCCAGCGATCCAGACCGCGGGATCGACGACGCCCTGGCGCGCGGCGAGACGGTCGCCGCGCCGGGCTTCGAGCTGGAGCGGCTCTCAGGCGGCGGCAAGGAGTCGCTCGCCGACTACCGCGGGAAGCTGGTCGTGCTCAACGCCTGGGCGTCGTGGTGCGGCCCCTGCCGCAAGGAGTCGCCGCTGATGGAGCGCTGGCACAGGCGGATCTCGCGTGACGGGCGCGGGACGGTGCTCGGCATCAACGCCCTCGACGCGACCGCCGACGCACGCGGGTTCGTGCGCGAGTACGGCCTGACCTACCCGATGCTGCGCGACTCCGAGGGCGAGTCGCTGATCGACTACGGCGTGATCGGCTACCCGGAGACCTTCGTGATCGACGCGCGCGGCCGGATCGTCGCGCTGCAGCGCGGCGAGGTCGACGAGCGCTGGATGCGCGAGAACGTCGCGCCGCTGCTGGAGCGGTCGTGAGCCGTACCGCGCGGCTGGGCCCGAAGCGCACCAGAGCGGCGCGCCGGCTGCTGATCGCCGCGCTCGCGCTCGCGGCACTGGCGGCTCCCAGCGCCGCGACCGCCGCCGACTGCCCGCAGACGACGCTGGCGGCGGTCGAGGCCGAGGTGATGTGCCCGGTCTGCGGCACGCCGCTCGGGCTCGCGACCGAGGCGCCGCAGGCGAACCGCGAGCGCGCGCTGATCCAGCGGCTGATCGACCGCTGCCGCTCGAAGGAGGAGATCAAGGAGATCCTCGTGGCGCAGTACGGGCCGGGGGTGCTCGCGCTGCCGGAGGCCGAGGGGTTCAACCTCGGCGCCTATCTGGTCCCGGCGCTGACAGTGCTGCTCGCCGCCGGCGGGATCGCCTTCGCCGCCCGGCGCTGGCGGCGCGGCGGCGGAGGGCCGGCGGCGGCGGCCGACGGCCCCGGCGAGGACGGCGCCGCCGGCAAGCGCCTCGACGCCGACCTGGAGCGCTACGAGCTGTGATCGGCGCCGACAGCGTCGACACCACGGTCGTCGCCGCGTTCGCGGTCGGCTTCATCTCCTTCGTCTCGCCGTGCGTGCTGCCGCTCGTGCCCGGCTACCTGTCGACGATCTCCGGCGTCTCGTTCGCCGACATCGAGGCCGGCAAGTCGCGCCGCGACGTGCTCTGGCCGGCGCTGCTGTTCTGCATCTCGTTCTCGCTGATGTTCGTCGCGCTCGGCATGACGGCGACCGGCCTCGGCCAGACGCTCCAGGACCACCGCCAGCTGCTGCGCGACATCTCGGGGATCGTGCTGATGCTGCTCGGCGCGTTCTTCATCGCGACGCTGTTCGTCAGCCGGATCAACCGCGAGTGGCGGCCCGAGGCGCTGCTCGCCCACGCCGGCACCGGCGGTCCGATCGTCGCCGGGCTGGCGTTCGCGATCGCCTGGCTGCCGTGCACCGGCCCGACGCTCGGCGCCGTCCTGACCGCCGCCTCGAACGAGTCGACAGTCGGCCACGGCGGCGTGCTGCTCGCCTTCTACGCGCTCGGCCTGGCCGTCCCGTTCCTGCTCAGCGCGCTCGCCTTCGAGCGCGTCTCAGGCGTCTTCCGCTTCTTCCGCAACCACTACACGGCGATCACGCTGATCTCCGGCGCGATCCTGATCGCGATGGGCTGGCTGCTCTACAACAACGAGCTGACCCGCCTGAACGCCGAGGCGTTGAACCTGATGGACGACCTTGGGATCAACGTCTTCTCGGACTTGTAGCCCGCGCTACATCTCGTCCGGCGCCTCGACCCCGAGCAGGTCGAGGCAGCGGGCGATGACGCGCCGGGTGAGCTCGCAGAGCGCCAGGCGGAGGTCCTCGTCGCCGCCCTCCTCGGCGGCGCCGATCACCTTGCAGTCGCGGTAGAAGGCCGAGAAGGACTGGGCGACCTCGGTCACGTAGACGGCGATCCGGTGCGGCGCGCGGCGGTCGGCCGCAACGCGGACCTCCTCGGGCAGCTCGAGCAGCTTCTTGACGAGGTCGCGGGCGCTGGGGTGCAGCTCCTCGGGGCTGGCGGAGAGGTCGCTGGCGACAGCCACGGCGACCTGTCCCTCCGCCGCGCGGCGCAGGATGCTGGCGATCCGCGCGTGGGCGTACTGCGCGTAGTAGACGGGGTTGTCCTGGCTGCGGCTGCGCGCCAGATCGAGGTCGACGTCGAGCGTCGTGTCGGGGCCGCGCTGGACGAGGAACCAGCGCGTGGCGTCGACGCCGATGTCGTCGATCAGCTCGTCGAGCGTCACGAACTGGCCGCCGCGCTTCGACATCTGGGAGCGCTGGCCGTCCTCGAGCAGGTTGACGAGCTGCATGACGACCTGCTCGAGCCGCTCCGGATCGCCGCCGAGCGCCTGCCATGCGGCCTTCATCCGGCCGAGGTAGCCGTGGTGGTCGGCGCCGAGCACGTCGATCACGTGGTCGTAGCCGCGCTCGCGCTTGTCCTCGTGGTAGGCGATGTCGGCGGCGAAGTAGGTCTTCTCGCCGTTCGAGCGCCGCAGCACGCGGTCCTTGTCGTCGCCGAAGTCGGTGCTGCGCAGCCAGGTCGCGCCGTCGTGCTCGTAGACGTGGCCGCGCTCGCGCAGCCGTTCGATCGCCGTGTCGACGGCTCCGCCCTCCTGCAGAGCGCGCTCGCTCGAGAAGCGGTCCATGTGGACCCGGAAGCGGGTCAGCGTCGCTTCGACCGCGGCGAGCATGATCGCCACGCCCCGCTTGGCGAGCTCGTCCTCGTCCAGCTCGGCGGCGCCGTCGATCCGCGCCGCGACGTCCTTGACGTACTCGCCCTGGTAGCCGTCCTCGGGCGGCGCCTCGCCGAGCGCCCGCGCTCGGATCGAGGCCGCGAAGCGCTGCACCTGGCCGCCGTAGTCGTTGACGTAGTACTCGCGATCGACGTCGCTGCCCGACAGCTCCAGCACACGGGCGAGCGAGTCGCCGTAGGCGGCGTGACGCGCGGCGGCGACGGTGATCGGCCCCGTCGGGTTGGCGCTGACGAACTCGAGGTTGACCCGCTCGGGCGCCTCCACGACCGTGCGGCCGAAGTCGTCGCCGTCGGCGAGCGCGACCGCCGCGGCAGCCTTGACCCAACCGTCCGCCAGGAACACGTTGAGGAATCCCGGACCGGCGACCTCGACCCGCTCGACCGCGTCGCCGAGCTGGCCGCTCAGGGCCTCCCCCAGCTGCTCCGCGATCGCCCGCGGCGGCTGCTTCAACGCCCCCGCCAGCATCATCGCCGCGTTGGTGGAGTAGTCGCCCAGGTCCGCCTGCGGCGGCCGCTCCAGAGTCGGCGCTTTGGCAGGGGCCCCGCCGAGCGACTCGGCGGCCACGATCACGGCGTTGCTCAGGTCCTTGACGGGATCGGCCATCGAGGCCGGGAGCCTAGTGCCTGCCGTTCGCGCGCACGGCCCGTACCCCCGCCGAAACGCATACGCCGAGAGCGGGCACGAGCAGAGCGGCCTGGATGAGGAATGCGATCAGGACCACCGGCCCGGTGTCCATCCATCCGTAGTCGTCGGGGGTCGGAGCTTGTGTAGCGATCAAGACGATCACCGCGACCACGGGACCCATGAGAGCCTCGTTGCGACCCGCCGCGAACCCGAGCGCGAATGACCAGACGACCGCGATCGCGAATGCCAGCAGCAGGCCAAGAGCGCCCTCGCCGGCCAGCAGGGCGGTCCCCGCAAGTCCCGCGACATAGAGGACGATCAAGCAGCCCAACCCCAACCAAGCCCCGAAACCGAGCTTCTCCTCGTCGCCCCACATCCCGAACGCCCTCATCGGATCTCGTCCAGCGATGCGAGCGGGCTCTGGGAACGCGCGACCCGCTCCGGTTGCAGCAAGCGGGCGACTACGATCCCGATGCCCATCGGAACGATGAGGGCGGCTGTCACAAAGCCGAGGATCAGCGGGTAGAAGAGCAATGTGATCGGGCCCGTGTCGTAGCTGTACACGATCACTCCATCTGTGCTCGCGATCCAGGCGATGACCCCGACCGCGATGACTCCGGCCGGCGCCATCAGTGCCTCGAAGCGCACGGTCACCAAACCACAGACCAGTGACCAGACCATCACCGGCGTCAGCGCATCGGCCAGGATCTCCTCGCTACCGCCGAAGTGCACGTACGACAGGGCAAGCCCGCCCGCGTAGACCGCGACGTAGGCGATCGCTCTGATCGCGACTTTGGGGTCTTTCATTCGCTGCTCCCTCCTCTGGTGGCCAAGCCACTGTTGACCGACGGTTGATAAGACTTAGAAGCTATTTACCATCGGTCAACAGAGTCGTTACACTCGCTCCTGAATTGAGCCAGCCCTCGTACACGCGGATGCAGGTCGACGAGCGGCGTCAGCAGTTGCTCGAGCTCGGCGTGGACCTCTTCGCGAGCCATTCGTTCGCCGAGCTGTCGATGGCCCAGATCGCTCGCGAGGCGGGGATCTCCAAACCGCTGCTCTACCACTACTTCCCGAGCAAGCGGGACTACTTCCTGGCGACACTGGGCGAGGGGGTGCAGCAGCTGGCGCAGCGCATCGAGCCTGCCCCTGGCGCACCGCCGCTAGAGGCGCTCTCGCACGGCGTCGGAGCCTTCCTCGAATGGGTCGACGAGCGCGATCTCGCCTACCGGAAACTGCTCGCGAGCGCGGGTGAGGTTCCAGAGGTGAAGGCACTGATCGACGAGGTCCGCGATCGGACGTCGGATCGGATCGTCGATGGGCTCGGATATGCCGACGACCCACCGCCAAAGGTGCGCGCGGCGGCACGCGCTTGGCTCTGGTTCATGGACGGTGCGATCCTCGATTGGCTAGAACACCGCGACCTCAGCCGCGACGAGCTACAAGACTTCCTGCTTGGCGCGCTCGGGGGCGCGCTCGTAGCGGCCGGAGCCGCCGAGGCGCTGAACACCTCCGATCAGTAGTGGTAGGGCTCGCCCGCGAGGATCTTGTGTCCGCGGTAGAGCTGCTCGAGCAGGACGACGCGGGCGAGCTGGTGCGGCAGCGTCATCGAGCCGAGCGACAGCTTCATGTCGACGCCGTCGAGGTCCAACCCGCGCGGGCCGCCGATGATGAAGCAGAGGTTCATGCCCGACTGGCGGCGATCCTCGAGGAAGCGGCTGAAGCCCTCGGAGTCGTAGGTCTTGCCGCCCGCGGCGAGCAGGACCTTGAACGAGCGGTCGGGGATCCGGCGCGACACGTCCTCGTCGGCGCGGACCTCGATCAGCTCCAGCCTGGCATGGCCGGCGAGCAGCTTCTTGTAGTGCTGGACGTCGTCGACGTAGGGCGGACGCAGCCGTCCGACGGCCAGGACGAGAATCCTCATCGAGCCTCCACGGGGCTGCGATACTAAGGGCATGCCCGAGCCCGACGGAGAGCGCCACTTCGACATCCACGCCGATCCGGAGATCATGGCCGGCCACTACGCGAACTTCGCGAACGTCAGCCACTCGGACTACGAGTTCACGATCACCTTCGCGCGCGTCGACCACGAGATCGAGGAGGACTCCGTCCCCGGGGTCGTCGTCTCGCGGATCAACCTCTCGCCGCGCTTCATGCGCGAGCTGATCGACGCTATGGAGGACAACTTCTCCAAGTGGCACACGCGGGAGGGCATCAAGAACCTTCCCGAGGCGCCGGACCGCTGAGCGCAGTCGATCCCGCAGTTGATGTTTTGATGCCTCCCGATTGATGCTATGATGCGTCCATGCGGACGACGGTAACTCTCGACGACGATCTCGCAGCCCAGTTGAAAGATCGAGCGCACGCGCGCGGAGTCCCGTTCAAGACAGAGATCAACGAAGCCATTCGGAATGGCCTCGAGAGCTCGCGCGAGCCCACCCCCTACCGCGTGAAGACCAAGCGGATGGGCGCCCCGAAGATCGACCTGACCAAGGCGACTCAGCTAGCTGGGCAGCTCGAGGACGATGAGCTCGTACGCCGGATGAACGCCGGCCGGTGATCCTCACCGACACGAATGTTCTGCTCCACGCCGTCAACGAGGACTCCCCACGTCACGAGACGGCCCGAGAGTGGCTCAACGCAGCGCTGTCCGGCGCCGAGGTGGTCGGGTTTGCCTGGACTGCGCTGCTCGGCTTTCTCAGGATCGCGACCAAGGAGATGGTCTTCCCCAACCCACTGACGCCCGGGGATGCCCTCGACCTCGTCGACGACTGGCTCGCATGCCCGCTGACCGCGATCCTCGATCCAGGCGACGGCCATGCGGCGATCGTGCGCGAGCTGATCGAGCGTGCCGGTACCGCTGGCGACCTCACGTCTGACGCCCATCTTGCTGCGATCGCGATCGAGCGCGGCGCGCGAATCGCAACCTTCGACACCGACTTCCACCGTTTTCACGGCCTACGAGTCGATTACTTGGGTTGAGCGGCTTAGCGCTGCTCGCGGAAGGTGACGCCGTAGCCGATCCGCTCGATGGTGGTCGGGTGGGTTCCGAAGAGCGTGTGGAGCAGGCGTGGCGGGTCGGGGTCGCCGAGGTTGCGGGTCGCGAGGCTGCGCTCGAGGTCGATGAAGGCGCCGGGCTCGCGGGTGAGTTCCAGGGCGAAGGCGTCGGCGCGGGCCTCGACCTGGCGTGAGAGGAAGTTGCCGGCGCAGGCGAACGCGAACGAGACGAGCGCGAAGGCGAGGATGACCGCTGGCATGGCGTCCGGGCGGGGCCTGCCGGGGCCGTCGAGCGCGCCGCGGGCGAAGCGCTCGGCGAGCCGCTGGACGAGGAACGTGCCGGCCGGCGCGACGAGCGCGACCCAGAGCAGGCCGTGCGGGACGTCGTTGTGCTTGACGTGGCCGAGCTCGTGGGCGACAACCGAGCGGACCTGGGCCGGCGGGAAGTCGTCGATCAGGTTGTCGTAGAGCACCACCCGCTTGGTGTGGCCGAGGCCGCCAACGTAGGCGTTGATCGCGTTGGTGCGGCGGCTGGCGTCGACGCGGTAGACCTCGCCGACGTCGACGCCGGCGCGGTCGGCGAGCCGCAGCACCTCGCTGCGCAGCTCGCCGCGCGGCAGCGGCTCGAAGCGGTTGAACAGCGGGTCGACGACGATCGGCTGGAGGTAGAGCATGGCCGCGGCGGCGGTTACGACGAGAACCGCCCCCGGCGCCCACCAGTTGCGCGGGAAGCGGCGGATCAACGCCATCGCGAGCAGGCCGGCGATCGCCGCGAAGACGGCGCCGACCGCCGTCGCCTTGACGACGTCGCCCAGCCACGGGCCGAACGGCTGCGTCGAGAGGCCGAAGTCGACGGCGCGCTCGTGGCGCCAGATCGACAGCGGCAGCTCGACGACCGCCACCAGGACCGAGATCCCGGCCGCAATCGCCGCCGCGCCGAGCAGCGGACGCCGCTGGGCACGCTCGATCGCGGCACGCAGCGGACGCGGCGGGCGCAGCGCCGCGACCGCGACGGTCAGCCCGGCCAGCGCGATCCCGGCGAGGCCGAGGATCCGCTGCAAATCCCGGAAGTCGCCGGCGCGTTCGAGCTCGGCGGCGCTGAAGTACGCTGTCGGATTGACGGCAGCCGGCTCGATCAACCCGTCGCGAGGGCGCAGCAGCAGTGTCGCGGCGCCGGCAGCCACGACCGCCACGGCGATCGCCAGTGGCAGGCGAGTGCGATGAGCAGCCATCTTCCGGACAGTAACCATGCACCCGCGGCGCGGATCGCGATCCTCTCGGACGTGCACGGCAACCTGCCGGCCTTCCGCGCCGCGATCGGCGACGCGCGCGCCGCCGGCGTCGACGCCGTCTGGTGTCTCGGCGACCTCGTCGGCTACGGCGCCAGCCCCGACGAGTGCGTGGCGCTCGCCCAGACGGAGTGCGACCTCGTGCTCGGTGGCAACCACGACCTCGCCGTCGTCGGGCGGATCGAGCTGTCGGACTTCTCCCCCGCCGCCGCCGCGGCCGCGCGCTGGACGCGCGACAACGCCAGCCCCGACACGCTCGCCTGGCTCGAGACGCTCGCGCCGGCGCATGAGGAGGAGCGGATCGGGCTCTACCACGGCAGTCCCGCCGACCCGATCTGGGAGTACGTCCTCTCGACCGACCAGGCCGGGCAGTCGTTCGACGCGATGGGCCCGCGGATCGGCGCGATCGGTCACACCCACGTCGCGCTGCGCTTCACGCGCCAGGACGGCGAGCTGTTCGGCGAGCAGACCCCCGGCGGGACCGAGCACGACCTCGCGGAAGGCGAGTGGCTGGTCAACCCAGGCAGCGTCGGCCAGCCGCGCGACCGCGACCCGCGCGCCGCCTGGCTGCTCCTCGATCTCGACGGCTGGACGGCGAGCTGGCGGCGCGTCGAGTACTCGATCGACGAGGCGGCGCGGGCGATCGCGGCGACCGACCTACCCAGGCATCTGGCCGACCGGCTATTCATCGGGCAATGATCGAGCGCGCCTCCCAGCTCCTATGCCTGCTCGCGGCGCTCGCCGCGCTCGCCGTGGCGGGCTGCGGCGGCGACGACGAGCCGCAGGGCGAGAAGCTGCCGCCGGAGATAACCAAGACGCTGCAGCAGCAGCTCGAGTCGGTCGGTGACCGTGTCGCGGCCGGCGTGTCGGGAGCGTGCGACGACATCTACTCCACCGATCCCGACGTCGGCAACATCGGGGCGATCGACGAGGCGCTCGGCTCGATCCCGCAGGACGTCGATCCCGAGATCCGATCGGCGCTCGACCAGAGCATCCAACGGCTGAACCAGCTCGTCGACCAGGAGTGCGGCGAGATCCGCGCCGCCGAGCAGGACCGGCAGGACACCGTCACCGACGAGACGACGCCGACCGAGACGATCCCGACCGACACCGAGACCGTCCCGACCGAGACGACGGAGACCACCACCACGCCGCCCGAGACGACACCGACGACGCCCGTCGCTCCGCCGAGCGGCGTCGGCCCGGACGGCGACGGACCACCCGGCCAGGACCGTGGCGGGGCCGAGGCGCCTGACGGAGGCGGCGACTGATGGCCCAGCCCCAGGAGATCGCCGGCCGCTACCGGATCGAGCGCCGGCTCGGCGCCGGCGGGATGTCGACCGTCTTCCTCGCGCAGGACACCGTGCTCGAGCGGTCGGTGGCGGTCAAGCTGCTCGCCGAGCACCTCGCCGACGACGAGGCCTTCGTCGCCCGCTTCCAGCGCGAGGCGCTGTCCGCCGCGCGGCTGCAGCACCCGAACATCGTCCAAGTCTTCGACTACGGCCTCGACGCCAGCTCGCACCGCCACTTCATCGTCATGGAGTTCGTCGACGGGCCGTCGTGCGCCGACCTGCTGCGCGACCGCAAGCGGCTCGACATCGACGAGGCGGTGCGAATCGTCCGCGACGCCTGCCACGGGCTCGACTACGCCCACCGCGCCGGCGTGATCCACCGCGACGTCAAGCCCGGCAACCTGCTCGTCTCGGCCGACTCCGGCACGACCAAGCTGGCCGACTTCGGGATCGCCAAGGCGGCCGAGCAGACGCGGATCACCCAGGTCGGCTCGGTGCTCGGCACCGCCGCCTACCTCTCCCCCGAGCAGGCCCACGGCGACGAGGCCGGGCCGCGCTCCGACACCTACTCGCTCGGGGTCTGCGCCTACCAGCTGCTGACCGGCCGCCTACCGCACGAGTACGGCTCGCTGACCGAGCTGGCGCTGAAGCAGCGCGACGAGCCGGTCGAGCCGATCTCCGAGCTGCGCCCGGCGGTGCCGCTGCAGCTCGACCTCGCGATCCGCGTGTCGCTCGAGCGCGCCCCCGAGGACCGCTACGACAGCGCGCTCGACTTCGCCCACGCGCTCGAGGCCGGCCTCCACGGCCACGACACCGACGCGACGCGGCGGCTGGCGGCGGGGCCGACGACCGACCCTGACGCGACGCGCGCGCTGGGCCAGGTCACGGAGGCTACGCAGGCGTTGCGGACACGGCAGCGGCCACCCGTGGCGCCGCAGCCGCGCGGCGACGGCGCCGGCGTGACCGCGACCCGCCCCGACGCGGCGCAGGCCGCAAAGCGCAGCGCCCGCAACCGCCGCTGGGGCCAGTTCCTCGCGCTGATCGCGGTGCTGATGGCGATCGCCGCTGTCGCGCTCGTGCTGCTCTCCTCAGGCAGCGGCGACAACGGCATCTCTCCCGTGAACCAGAACGACGTCCAGCAGCAGATCGACGGCATCGAGCAGTTCCTGCGCGACAACACGCAGTAACCGTCCTAGCTCACGGCCCCAGCGCGCCGATCGGCACTACCGCGATTCCGTCATCGCGCACGTAGCCGTAGCCCGTTCCCACGATCACCGCGAGCACGGCTGGCTCGCCCACCTTGCTCGTGTCGACCTGCCTTTCGAAACGCAGGAGATTGGCGGCCCCCTCGTCGACTTGGCCCGGTCCGAGCTTGACCTCGAACGCCGCCCAGTCACCGTTCGCGGCTTGGACGATCGCGTCGACCTCGAGCCCGCTGCTGTCGCGGTACTGGAGCACCTCGGCATCCGCCGACTGCGCATAGACACGTAGATCGCGGACGACGAGCGACTCGAACAGAAAGCCGAACAGATTGAGGTCCCGCAGCAGAGCGTCCGGGGCGCCGCGCAAGGCGGCGACAGCCAGTGACGGGTCCACGAAATGACGCTTGGGACCAGCGCGCAGCACGTACTTCGAACGCAGGTGCGGCGCCCAGGCAGGCTGATCCTCGACGATCATCAAGCGCTGGAGCGCGTCTATGTAGGCACGCGCGGTGTCGTCCTTGAGCGGACCGTCGCTTCCGCCGGCGTCGCGCGCCAGCGTGCTGGCAGCCGCATAGGTCGCCGCATTGCGCGCGAGGCTCCGCATCAGCTGACCGACCTTGTCCGGATCGCGTCTTGCGTCGCCAACGCGACCGACATCGACACGGCGGATCTCGTCGAGATAGTCGCGCACCGCGCGCAAGCCACTGGCAAGGTCGAGGCCGCGGAAGCCGGGCCACCCACCACGACAAATCGCCTCCGCTATCTCCGAGAGGGTCAGACCTGGATCGCCGGAGCGAGGCGCCCCTCCGGCCAGGAGGTTCCCCAGCGAGATCTCACCCGTGCTCAACTCCGTCTCGTAGAGCGACATCGGCCGCATGCGGAGCCGCGTGAGGCGGCCCGCGCCGGTATGTCGCGTAACCTCGTCCGCCGGCACCGCGGAACCCGTAAGGATGAACTGGCCTGGCCCTGCCCGGTCGTCGACGGCGCGTCGAAGGAGGTTCCAGAGCGATGGCGCGAGCTGCCACTCATCGATCAGCCTTGGCGTCGGGCCCTCGAGCAGCCGCGCCGGATCGACATCGACGAGCCGGCGTGCGTTGTCGTCGACATCGAGCAGAACCTCGCTCGAGGCGCGCTGGCGTGCAGTCGCCGTCTTACCGCAGGCCTTCGGGCCCTCGATGACGACCGCGCCGGTCGCTTCCAACCGCGCGGCAAGCTCCGCGTCGACGATCCGCCTCCGATAGGCGCGCACAGCCATAACGGGGATATTATCGAATCCTCAGGGGGCTTTTTGTAGAGATTCCAGGGGGAAGATTGTAGAACCCGCTCAATAGGGCTCCGCGCCGGCCATGACCCGCTCGGTGTAGGTGGCCAGGTCGCCGGCCTCGATCGCGTCGCGCAGTCCGGTCATGAGGGCTGCCATGAAGGCGAGGTTGTGGAGGGTGATCAGGCGGGCGCCGGTCAGCTCCTTGTGGCGGGCGAGGTAGTGGAGGTAGCCGCGGGTGTGGTCGCGGCAGGCCGGGCAGGGGCAGCCGGCGGCGATCGGCTCGTCGCTGCCGGCCGAGGCGCCCTTGGTCAGGTCGAGCCGCCAACGGGCGCCGGGGTCGGGGACGAGCGCCGTGCCGTGGCGGGCGAGCCGGGTCGGCGTGGCGCAGTCGAAGGTGTCGATCCCGGCGGCGACCGCGTGGAGAATGTCGTCGACATCGCCGATGCCGAGCAGGTGGCGCGGCCGCTCGTCGGGGAGGCCGCGCAGCGCCCAGCCGACGACCTCGTGCATCTGCTCCTTCTCCTGGCCGAGCGAGCCGCCGATCGCGACGCCGTCGAGGTCGGCCTGGGCGATGTAGTCGGTCGACTCGCGGCGCAGCTCCTCGTAGACGCCGCCCTGGACGATGCCGTAGAGCAGCTGACCGACGGGCGCGTGCTCGCCGTGCCAGGCGATGCAGCGGTCGAGCCAGCGGTGGGTGCGCTCCATCGCGCGCAGCGTGTAGGTGCGGTCGGCGTGGAACGGCGTGCACTCGTCGAAGGCGAGCGCGATGTCTGAGCCGAGCTTGGCCTGGACCTCCATCGACGTCTCCGGCCCCATGAAGCGCTCGCCGCCGTCGGTGTAGGACTGGAAGCGGACGCCGTCCTCGGAGATCTCATGGACCATGTTCTTGCGCCCGTCGCGGCGGCCCTTGATCTCGTCGGCGACGCTGCCGTGGCCCATCGAGAAGACCTGGAAGCCGCCTGAGTCGGTGATGATCGGACCGTCCCAGCCCATGAAGCGGTGCAGGCCGCCGGCGGCCGCGACGTAATCCTCACCGGGCGTGATGAAGAGGTGGAAGGTGTTGCCGAGCACCATGTCGTAGCCCAACTCGGCGACCTCGCCGGGCAGCAGCCCGCGTACCGAGGCGTTTGATGCCAGTGGCACGAACGCCGGTGTACGGACGTCGCCGTGCGGCGTGTGCAGCAGGCCGGCGCGGGCGTCTCCGTCGCGGGCGCCGATGTCGAAGACGGGGGGCGTCAACGCTCGATCAGCGTCTGGCCGGTCATCGCGGCCGGCTGGTCGACGCCGAGCAGGTCGAGCACGGTCGGCGTGACGTCGGCGAGGATGCCGCCGTCGCGGAGGCCGGGCACGTCGGCGGTGACGATCAGCGGGACCGGGTTGAGCGAGTGGGCGGTGTTCGGGCTGCCATCGGGCTCGAGCATGTTGTCGGCGTTGCCGTGGTCGGCGGTGACGATGCAGGCGCCGCCGGAGGCGTGGACCGCCTCGACGACGCGGCCGAGCTGTGCGTCGACGGTCTCGATCGCCGCGACGGCGGCCGGGATGACGCCGGTGTGGCCGACCATGTCGGGGTTGGCGAAGTTGATGATCGCGAAGCCGTAGCCGCCCTCCCGCCAGTGCTCGACGAAGGCGTCGGCGGCGGCAGGCGCGCTCATCTCGGGCTTGTGGTCGTAGGTCGGAACGTCGCGCGGCGAGTCGACCAGGCAGCGCTCCTCGCCGCCATAGGGGTGCTCCTCGCCGCCGTTGAAGAAGTAGGTGACGTGCGGGTACTTCTCCGTCTCGGCGACGTGCAGCTGGCGGATGTCGCGCTCGGCGAGCACCGACGCGAGCGTCGCATCGGGCCGGTCGGGCGGGAAGGCGACCGGGTAGTCCCAGTCCTCCTGGTATTCGGTCAGCGTCGTGTAGTGGACGTGCGGGGCGTCGCCGCGGTCGAACTCGGCGAAGTCGGGCTCGGCCAGCGCGAGCGTCAGCTCGCGGGCACGGTCGGGGCGGAAGTTGAAGAAGAGGACGGCGTCGCCGTCGCGGATCCGGCCCTCGTCGCCAACTAGCGTCGGGCGGACGAACTCGTCGGTCTCGCCGCGCGCGTAGGCGGCGCGTACTGCCTCGACGGCCGACGTGGCGTGCGCGGTCGTCGGACACGGCGCCCGATTGCCCGAGGCGGCGGAGTCGCCCTCCGAGCCCGGGAAGTCATCGGGGTCGGAGCCGAGCCCGGCGGGCTGGCCGTGGACGATCGCGTCGTAGGCGAGCTTGACGCGCGGCCAGCGGCGGTCGCGATCCATCGCGTAGTAGCGGCCGCTGACGGTGGCGACGCGGCCGCCGTGCTCGGCGAGCCAGCCCTCGACGGTCGCGAGGTAGTCGGCGCCGGAGTGCGGCAGCGTGTCACGGCCGTCGGTGAAGGCGTGCAACACGATGTCGGGCACGCCGTGGTCGGCCGCCAGCTCGATCAGCGCGCGCAGGTGGTCCATGCTGGCGTGGACGCCGCCGTCGGAGACCAGGCCAAGCAGGTGCAGCCGGCCGGACTCGCGCGCGGCGGCGCAGGCGTCTCGCAGCGTGGGATTCTCGGCCAGCTGACCGTCTGCCACGGCGTCGTCGATCCGCGTCAGGTCCTGGCGCACGATCTTGCCGGCGCCGAGGTTGAGGTGGCCGACCTCGGAGTTGCCCATCTGCCCGTCGGGTAGGCCGACGGCACGCCCGCAGGCCGTGAGCTGGGTATGGGCGTGCTCAGCCCAGAGCGCGTCGAAGACGGGCGTGTCGGCGAGCGAGACGGCGTTGCCCGGCCCGTCCGGCGCCAGTCCCCAACCGTCGAGGATCACCAGGCAGACGGAGGGGACCTGGCCGCCCATCACTCGGCCGCGGCGACTATCCGTGCGAAGGAGTCGGGATCGAGGCTGGCGCCACCGACCAGTGCGCCGTCGATGTCCGCCTGTTCGAGGATCTCACCCGCGTTATCCGGCTTGACGCTGCCGCCGTAGAGGACGCGGACGCGCTCCGCGGCGTCACTCGAGCGGTCCCCCACCAGCGCCCGGACGAACGAGGTCGCCTCCTGGGCCTGGTCGGGCGTCGCGACCTTGCCGGTGCCGATCGCCCAGATCGGCTCGTAGGCGATCACGACGTCGGCCAGCCGCTCGTCGGCGACCTGCTCGAGCGCCTCCTGGACCTGGTGGCGCAGCTTGCGCTCCATGTCGCCGGCCTCGCGCTCCGCCTCGGTCTCGCCGACGCAGAGGATCGGCTGCAGACCGGCCTCCAGGGCGGCGGGCACCTTCTCGGACAGCGCGCGGTCGGTCTCGCCGAACAGCTCGCGCCGCTCGGAGTGGCCGAGCACGACGGCGTCGACGCCCAGCTCGAGCAGCATCGGGGCTGACACCTCGCCGGTGTAGGCGCCGGTCTCGGCCTCGTGCATGTTCTGGGCCGCGACGACCACGCCGGAGCCCTGGAGCGCAGTCGTGACGGTCTCAAGCGCCGTATACGGGACGCACAGGCCCACGTCAGGACGGCGGCGGCTCTGGTCGGGAAGCAACGCCAGCAGCCGCTCGCAGTAGTCGACGGCCTGGGCGCGGGTCCCCCACAGCTTCCAGTTGCCGGCGATGTAGGGGGTTCTCTCAACCGGCATCGAGGGCCTCCACTCCGGGAAGGGGCTTGCCCTCCAACAGCTCGAGGGCGGCGCCGCCGCCCGTTGACATGTGCGTGACCTGGTCGGCGAGGCCGAACGAGGCGATCGCGGCGGCGGAGTCGCCGCCGCCGATGACGGTCGTGCCGGGCGCCGCTGCGACGGCCTCGGCTACGGCGCGGGTCCCGCCCGCGAAGGGCTCCAGCTCGAACGCTCCCATCGGCCCGTTCCAGAACACGGTGCCGGCGGCGGCCACCTCGCGCGCGTAGGCCGCGGCGGTCGCGGGCCCGATGTCGAGGCCCATCCAGCCGTCGGGCACGTCGACGCCGTCCAGCTCGCGACGGTCGGCGTCGGCGGCGAAGCGATCGCCCAGCACGAGGTCGACCGGCAGCAGTAGTCGGCAGTCAGACCCCTCGGCCTTCTCGAGCGCCTTGCGCGCCAGCTCTACCCCCTCCTCCTCGACCAGCGAGTCCCCGGTCGGGCGGCCCTGGGCACGGAAGAAGGAGAAGCACATCGCGCCGCCGATCAGGACGCTGTCGGCAGTGTCGAGGAAGCGGTCGATCAGCGCGACCTTGTCGGTGACCTTCGCCCCGCCGAGCACGACGCAGAGCGGACGGTCGGGACTCTCGACGATCCCGTCGAGCGTGTCGACCTCGCGCTCGAGCAGCAGCCCGGCGACGGCCGGCAGATGCTCGGCTACGCCGGCGGTGGTCGCGTGGGCACGGTGGGCGGCGCCGAAGGCGTCGTTGACGTAGACGTCGGCGAAGGACGCCAGCTCACGCGCCAGCTCGGGGTCGTTGGCCTTCTCCCCCGGCTCCCAGCGCGTGTTCTCGAGCACCAGGATCGAGCCGGGCTCGAGCGCGTCGACCGCGGCGCGGACCTCGTCGCCGACGACCGCGCCGGCCTGCGTCACCGGCGCGTCGACCAGCTCGCGCAGCCGGTCCGACGCCGGCTTCAGCGAAGTCTCGGGCTCGCGGTCCTTCGGCCGGCCAAGGTGCGAGCAGAGGATCGGCCGCGCGCCGGCGTCGAGCAGCAGCTCGAGCGTCGGCAGCGCGGCACGGATGCGCGCGTCGTCGGTCACGCGACCATCCTCGAGCGGGACGTTGAAGTCCACCCGGACGAGCACACGCTCGCCTCCCTCGAGGTCCAGGTCGCGGACCGTGCGCTTGTTCAGCACTACGCGGCTGCGGGCGCGCCGACCAGAACGCGCTCGGTGAGGTCCACCACGCGGTTCGAGTAGCCCCACTCGTTGTCGTACCAGGAGATGACCTTGACCAGGCGGCCGTCGACGACCATCGTCAGCTTCGAGTCGAAGATCGACGAGTAGGCCGAGCGGACGATGTCGGTCGACACGATCGGGTCCTCGGTGTACTGGAGGATCCCCTCGAGCGCGCCGCTGTCGGCCTTCGCCGCGACGGCCGCGTTGATCTCCTCGATCGAGGTGTCGCGCGACGCCTGGAACGTCAGGTCGACGACCGAGCCGGTCGGCACGGGAGCGCGCACGGCGATGCCGTTCAGCTTGCCGTTGAGATCCGGGATCACGAGGCCGATCGCCTTCGCGGCGCCGGTCGACGTCGGGATCAGGTTGATCGCGGCGGCGCGCGAGCGGCGTGGATCGCTGTGCGGCGCGTCGAGCAGGCGCTGGTCGCCGGTGTAGGCGTGGATCGTCGTCATCACGCCCGACTCGATGCCGATCTCGTCGTGCAGCACGCTGGCGAACGGCGCGAGGCAGTTCGTCGTGCAGGAGGCGTTCGAGATCACGTCGTGCGACGCCGGGTCGTAGGCGTCGTCGTTGACGCCCAGCACGAGCGTCACGTCCGGTTCGGTCGCCGGCGCGGAGATGATCACCTTGCGGGCGCCGCCCGCGAGGTGCTTGGCGGCGTCGTCGCGCTTGGTAAAGAAGCCGGTCGACTCGATCACGACCTCGGCGCCGACGTCTCCCCACGGGATGTCGGCGGGATCGCGCTCGGCGAAGACGCGCAGCTCCTTCCCGTCCACGATCAGGCCCGTCTCGGTCGCCTCGACCGTGCCCGGGAACGGCCCGAGGATCGAGTCGTACTTGAGCAGGTTGGCGAGCGTCTTGGTGTCGGTGATGTCGTTGACACCGACCCAGTCGATGTCCGCGCCACGCTCATGCGCCGCTCGGAAGACGTTGCGGCCGATGCGGCCGAAGCCGTTGATTCCGGCCTTCAAGGCCATTCGAGGGGTCCTTTCCTTCGGAAGACGGGACCCCGGAATCTAGCTCAGGGCTGGCGCGGAGGCTTGCCGGCGTCCCTGTGGACGACGTCCACGAGCAGATCGTCGCGTGCCCCGTACTCGCGCGCCAGCCGCTCGGCGATGACCACCGACCGGTGGCGCCCCCCGGTGCAGCCGATCCCAACCGCCAGATGGGCTTTGCCCTCCTGCTCGTACTGCGGCAGCAGGTAGTCGAGCAGCGGGGTCAGCCGGTCGAAGAAGTCCTCGATCCCTTCGGAGGCCTCGACGTACTCGCGCACCGGCGCGTCGAGCCCGGTCAGGTCGCGTAGATCGGCCTCGTAGTGGGGATTCGGCAGGAAGCGAACGTCGAACAGCAGGTCGGCGTCGCGCGGCGTGCCGTGCTTGAAGCCGTAGCTGATGAAGGTCACCGCGAGCTTGCCGATCTTGCCGCGCGGCAGCATCTTGTCGGCGACCACCTTGCGCAGCCGCGCCGCGCTCAGCTCGCTGGTGTCGATGCAGACGTCGGCGCGGTCGCGCAGCGGCCGCAGCAGGTCCCACTCCGCCCCGATCGCGCTCGCCACCGATCCGCCCGAAGCCCCTCCCTCGGACAACGGATGCCGCCGCCGCGTCTCCTTGTAGCGGTTGACGAGCACGTCCTCGCTCGCCTCGAGATAGAGCAGCCGGTGGGCGATCCCGCGCTCGTCGAGCTCGTCGAGCACCTTGAGCAGCCCGACGAAGTACGCCCCGCCGCGAACGTCCGACACGACAGCCGCCCGCTCGACCTTCGAGCCCTCGTGCTCGAACAGCGCGGCCAGCCCCGCGATCATCTCCGGCGGCAGGTTGTCGACGCAGAAGTAGCCGGCGTCCTCGAACGTCGCCATCGCCTGGCTCTTGCCAGCGCCGGACAGCCCGGTGACGATCACGAAGTCCTCCACGTACTCCGCTTTCTAGCGGTTGGTGGAGACGGCCCAGCTACTGTTCGCCCCTCGATGGCCGATGGAGGGGACCAGGAGCGCGCGTCCGGCAGGAGCCTTGCGGTGGGCTACGCGGCCGGCGGAGTGGCGGTGGTGCTCGCGACGATCGCGGTCGTCGCGATGATCGCCAGCATCGCCGGCGGCTCCGGCGACGACGGCATCGTCACGCCAGACCCGCGGGCCGACGTCACGGTCGGCGAGGAGACCGAGAACCTGTTTCCCGACAAGGGCCTGTTCAAGGTCCCCGAGAAGGTCGCGGGTGTCGAGGAGGGCGCGGCGGCGGCCGGCTGCGACCTGGATAGCTTCAGGGCGAAGAGCAATGTGCACGTCAGCGAGCAGGACCCGCCAGTGCGGTACTCGTCGGACCCGCCGACCTCCGGCCGGCACGACCCGGTTCCCGCCGAGGACGGGGCGTACTCGGTCGCACCCGACGTCCAGCAGCTCGTCCACACGCTCGAGCACAGCCGCGTGATCGTCTGGTTCAAGCCCGATCTACCCGCCGCCGCCCGCGCGAGCCTGAAGGCCTACTACGACCACGACTCGCAGCTGATGGTCCTGGCCCCGAACAGCAGCATGGGCTACGACGTCGCGGCGACCGCCTGGAATCGCAAGCCGGGGCGCTACGGCACCGGACGCCTGCTCGGCTGCGACGAGTACAGCGGCGACGTCTTCACGGCGCTGGAGGCGTTCAAGAAGCGCAACCGCGGCAAGGGCCCGGAGCTGGTCCCGTAGGAGCCACGCCGACCGGCCAGGCGCCAGCGGGGGTCTCGGGGGCGTGAGCCCCCGGTTTCAATCCACTCTGTGCAGGTGCTGATGGATCTCGCGGGCGACCTTTCCGGGTAGGCCGGGCACGCCCTCCAGCTCCTCGCGACTGGCGGCCAACACCTGCTCGGGGGCGCCGAAGTGGTTGAGGATCGCGCGCTTGCGGGTCGGGCCGACGCCGGGAATGTCGTCGAGCACCGAGCGGGTCATCGCCCTGTCGCGGCGTGAGCGGTGGTGCTCGATCGCGAAGCGGTGAGCCTCGTCGCGGACGCGCTGCAGCAGCTGCAGCGGCGCGCGGTCGTGCGGCAGCAGCAGCGGCGCGGAGCGGCCGGGCACGAAAACCTCCTCGATCCGCTTGGCGAGGCTGATCACGGTCGTGCCGAGCTCACGCAGCTCCTGGAGCTCGGGCAGCCCGGCGGCGAGCTGGCCCTTGCCGCCGTCGATCACGATCAGCGCCGGCAGCGCGGCGAAGCTCGCGTCGTGCTGCTTCTCGTGCGGTGAGATCTCGCGCTGCGACTTGAACTGCGCGACGCGACGACGCAGCACCTCGCCCATCGCGGCGAAGTCGTCCTGGGCGGCGTCGCGGATCTTGAAGCGGCGGTAGTCGGACTTCTTCGGCGCGCCGCCCTCGAAGACGACCATCGAGGCGACGGTGTGGGTCGCGCCGAGGTTCGAGATGTCGAAGCACTCGATCCGCATC
>DASTKX010000075.1:0-9726 GCA_035715585.1 Thermoleophilaceae bacterium | reverse complement strand
CCGGCATCCACGACATCGCCTTCATCCCGCGCATCCGCGACGGCGTCGAGGGAGTCGAGATCCGCGTCGGCGGCGGCACTTCGATCATGCCGCGCATCGCCCCCACGCTCTACGAGTTCGTCGAGCTGCAGAACGGCGACTTCCTCAAGATCTCCGAGGCCGTCTTCCGGATCTTCGACCGCCAGGACTGGCTGCGCGTCAACCGCGCCCGCGCCCGCATCAAGGTCCTGATCGACAAGATCGGCATCGACGAGTTCCGCGACCAGGTCGAGGAGGAGCTCAAGGGCGACTGGGTCAACGAGCGCGACTTCGACCCGATCCCGCTGCTGATGACCCACGACGAGGAGGCCAACGCCCCCGCGGCCGGCGGCAGCTACGCCAGCCCGAACGGCGACCTCTCCGAGTTCGAGCGGTTCAGCGCCTCCAACGTCAAGCCGCAGCGCCAGGCGGGCTTCTCGACGGTCGACGTGCGCGTGTACCGCGGCGACCTCACGCCCGAGCAGATGCGCGGCATCGCGGAGATCCAGCGCAAGTACTCCGGCGGCTATGCCCGGACCACCGTCGAGCAGAACTTCGTCTTGCGCTGGGTGCGCGACGAGTCCGTCTACGAGGTCTGGCAGGAGCTCTCCAAGCTCGGCCTCGGCGAGCACGGCTCCGGCCAGATCATCGACACCGTCTCGTGCCCGGGCACCGACAGCTGCAAGCTCGGGATCACCAGCTCGATGGGCCTCAACGCCGCGATCAACGAGCGGATCGTCGCGATGGACATCGACGACGAGCTGACCAAGCGGATCCACATCAAGAACTCGGGCTGCCCGAACGGCTGCTCGCAGCACCACATCGCGAACATCGGCTTCTACGGCGCGTCGATCAAGGTCGGCGACAAGACGATCCCGGCCTACATCCCGCACATCGGCGGCAACTACGAGGGCGGCGAGGTCGTCTACGGCACGCGCCTGAAGTCGCGCATCCCCGCGAAGCGCGCCCCCGAGGCCGTCGAGCGCTGGATCCGCTACTACGAGGAGCAGCGCCAGGACGGCGAGGAGTTCAACGCCTTCGCGGAGCGCGTCGGCCCCGAGAGCTTCACCGAGCTGGTGAAGGACCTCTCGATGCCGGTCGAGTTCAACGTCGAGAACATGAACTACTTCATCGACTGGCAGCGCGACCAGTTGTACGAGGTGATCCGCGGCGAGGGCGAGTGCGCGGTCTGAGATGGCGACGGTAGCTCCATCCACCCTGCGGGCCACCCCGCACGACGTCGAGCATCCGCCCGACATCGAGGACCTGACCGCCGAGGGCGTGCTCGCCTACGCGGTCGACCGGTTCCATCCCGGGCTGAAGGTCGCCTGCTCCTTCCAGAAGGAGGCGTCGGTGATCATGCACATGCTGCTGGAGATCGAGCCGACGGCGAAGTTCTTCACGCTCGACACGGGCCTCTTCTTCCCGGAGACGTATGAGACCTGGAAGGCGCTCGAGCAGCGCTACGACATCGAGATCGAAAGCGCCCACGGCGGCATGAGCCTGGCGCGCCAGGAGGCGGTCCACGGCCCCGAGTTCTGGAAGGTCGACCCCGAGGCCTGCTGCGGCATCCGCAAGGTCAAGCCGATGCGCGAGGCGCTCGCCGGCTGCGGCGCCTGGGTGACCGGGCTGCGCCGCGACCAGTCGCCGACACGCGCCAACGCGCCGAAGATCGGCTGGGACAAGAAGCACGGCCTCTGGAAGATCGCCCCGCTCGCCACGTGGACCGACAAGGACGTCTGGAACTACATCGCCGAGCACGACATCCCCTACAACGATCTTCACGATCGCGGTTACGCCTCGATAGGCTGCACGCCTTGCACACAGGCTGGCTCCGGACGCGACGGCCGCTGGGCCGGCTCCGGCCGCCTCGAGTGCGGACTCCACTAGAGGACAGCGCCATGGAGCGCAACCTGGCCCCCGAGACGCGGTTCCCCCTATGACTGCAGTGAGCTACGAGGTTTCCCATCTACGCGCCCTGGAGGCGGAGGCGATCCACGTCATGCGCGAGGTCGCGGCCGAGGTCGAGCGCGCGGTGCTGCTGTTCTCCGGCGGCAAGGACTCGATCGTGCTGCTGCGGCTCGCCGAGAAGGCGTTCCACCCGGCGAAGTTCCCGTTCGCGGTGATGCACGTCGACACCGGCCACAACTTCCCCGAGGTGCTCGAGTTTCGCGACAAGCGGATGGACGAGCTCGGCGCGCGGCTGATCGTCGCCAGCGTCCAGGACGCGATCGACGCCGGCAAGGTCGTCGAGGAGACCGGCCCGCGCGCGTCGCGCAATCGCCTCCAGACCGTTGCGCTGCTCGACGCGATCACCGAGCACGACTTCAAGGCGGCGTTCGGCGGCGCCCGCCGTGACGAGGAGCGCGCCCGCGCCAAGGAGCGGATCTTCTCGTTCCGCGACGACTTCGGCGGCTGGGATCCGAAGGCGCAGCGGCCCGAGCTCTGGAACATCTACAACGCTCACATGAACCCGGGCGAGCACATGCGCGTCTTCCCGCTGTCGAACTGGACCGAGCTCGACGTCTGGCAGTACATCCGCGAGGAGGAGCTCGAGATCCCGAACATCTACCTCTCGCACGAGCGCGAGGTCTTCGACCGCGACGGGATGATCTACGCGGTCTCCCCCTTCGTCGAGCTGCTGCCCGGCGAGGAGCCCTACACCGCCTCGGTGCGCTACCGGACGGTCGGCGACATGAGCTGCACCGGCGCCGTCCAGTCGACCGCCGCGACGCTCGACGAGGTCGTCACCGAGATCGCCGCGACGCGGATCACCGAGCGCGGCGAGACGCGCGCGGACGACCGCGTCTCGGAGGCCGCCATGGAGGACCGCAAGCGCGAGGGCTACTTCTAAGGTGGCCGGTCCCGCGTCCAACGGCAAGGTCCACTTCGACAGCCGTCCCTCCGAGCTGGTCCGCGTCGCCACCGCCGGATCGGTCGACGACGGCAAGTCGACGCTGATCGGCCGCCTGCTCTACGACTCCAAGCAGGTCCTCCAGGACCAGCTCGAGCACGTCGAGCGCGTCTCGGCCGAGCGCGGCGACGGCTACGTCAACCTGGCGCTGCTGACCGACGGCCTGCGCGCCGAGCGCGAGCAGGGCATCACGATCGACGTCGCCTACCGCTACTTCCACACGCCGAAGCGCAAGTTCATCATCGCCGACACGCCCGGCCACGAGCAGTACACGCGCAACATGGTCACCGGCGCCTCGACGGCCGACCTCGCGCTGGTCCTGATCGACGCGCGCAACGGCGTCGTCGAGCAGTCGCGCCGTCACGCCTTCATCGCGTCGCTGCTGCGGATCCCGCACCTCGTCGTCGCGGTCAACAAGATGGACCTCGTCGACTGGGACGAGGCGGTCTTCGACCGGATCGTCGCCGACTTCTCCGGCTGGGCCGCGAAGCTCGACATCACCGACATCACGTTCATCCCGATGTCGGCGCTGATGGGCGACAACGTCGTCGACCGCTCCGAGAACATGCCCTGGTACGACGGGCCGTCGCTGCTCTACTACCTCGAGCACGTCCACATCGCGTCGGACCGCAACCTGATCGACTGCCGCTTCCCGGTTCAGTGGGTCATCCGCCCGATGGACGACGACCACCACGACTACCGCGGCTACGCCGGCCAGGTCGCCTCGGGCGTGCTGGCCGTCGGCGACGAGGTCGTGATCCAGCCCTCGGGCGTCACGACGCGGATCGCCGGCATCGACACCCAGGACGGCCCGCTGCAGGAGGCCTACCCGCCGCTGTCTGTGACGGTGCGGCTCGAGGACGACGTCGACGTCTCGCGCGGCGACATGATCTGCCGCGTCAACAACAGCCCGACGCCGACCAAGGAGGTCGAGGCGACGATCTGCTGGATGTCGGAGCGTCCGCTGAGCCCTTCGAGCCGCTACCGGATCAAGCACACGACGCGCACGGCGCTCGCCAAGGTCGACGACCTGCGCTACCGCTTCGACGTCAACTCGATGCACCGCGACGAGGCGGCGACCGGACTCGGGCTGAACGAGATCGGCCGCGTGCGGCTGCGCCTGTCGGCGCCGCTGCTCGTTGACGAGTACCGCCGCAACCGCGCGACCGGCAGCTTCGTGCTGATCGAGGAGAGCACGAACGACACCGTCGGCGCGGGCATGATCCTCGGCGCCGACGAAGATTGAGCGAGCGCAGCGAGAACGTCACCTGGCACGCCGGTGCAGTGACACGCGCCGATCGTGAGCGGGTGACGGGCGGCGAGGGGCTGACGGTCTGGCTGACGGGCCTCTCCGGCTCTGGTAAGTCGACGATCGCGGTGGCCGTCGAGGCGGCGCTGCTCGAGCGCGGCCGCCACGCCTACCTGCTCGACGGCGACAACCTGCGCCATGGCTTGAACGGCAATCTCGGCTTCTCGGCCGAGGATCGCGCCGAGAACGTGCGCCGGGTCGGCGAGGTGGCGAAGCTGCTGGCCGACGCCGGGATGGTGACGCTGGTGTCGTTGGTCTCCCCCTACGTGGCCGATCGCGACCGCATCCGGGCGATGCACGACGCGGCCGGGCTGCGGTTCGTCGAGGTCTTCGTCGACACGCCGCTCGAGGAGTGCGAGCGGCGCGACCCGAAGGGCCTCTACGCGAAGGCCCGCGCCGGCGAGCTGAAGGGGATGACCGGGATCGACGATCCCTACGAGCCGCCGGCGAGCCCGGAGTTGACGCTGCGCCCCGCCGAGCAGTCGGTTGAGCAGGCCGTCGCGTCGGTGCTCGCCGTGCTCGACGCCTGAGCACCCCCAATGCCGCCATGGCGGGCCGATATCCGCGGAACTTTCGCCGGAACCGGCCCAGCGCGATCGATATCCTTCGTTAGCATAAATGCCAACTATTTCACTAGGGAATAGCTAGATGGACCCCGCGATCGTCGCCTTCGGGCTCGGCGTCGGCGTGCTCGTCGGCATGACCGGCATCGGCGGCGGCTCGCTGATGACGCCGTTGTTGATCCTCGTCTTCGGGATCAAGCCGATCACCGCGGTCGGCACCGACCTCGCCTACGGGGCGATCACCAAGACGGTCGGCGGCTGGCGCCACCTTCGCCAGGGCACCGTCGACATGAGCCTGTCGCTCTGGATGGCCGTCGGCTCGGTCCCGGCAGCGATCGGCGGCGTCTACGTGCTGGAGCTGATCGAGCGCGCCTACGGCGACGACTTCGACTCGATCCTGATCGTCGCGCTGGCCGTCACGCTTCTCTTCACCGGCGCGGTGACGATGGGACGCGCGCTGTTCCTCAAGGCGCTTCACGACAAGGAGCGCGACACGGTCAAGATGACGACGCGCAACAAGGTCTACGCGGTCGTTCTCGGCCTGATGGTCGGCTTCGTCCTCGGCGTCACCTCCGCCGGCAGCGGCGCGCTGATCGCCGTCGGCCTGATCCTGCTCTTCCGCCTCGTCCCCTCACGCGTCGTCGGCACCGACATCTTCCACGCCGCGATCCTGCTCTGGGCCGCCGCGGCCGCCCACATCGTCGCCGGCAACGTCGACTTCGCCCTCGCCGGCAACATCCTGATCGGCTCGCTCCCCGGCGTCTGGATCGGCTCCAACCTCACTCTCCGCGTCGGCAACTCCGTCCTGCGCCGCACCCTCGGCCTCGTCCTGATCGGCGCCGGCCTCGCCCTCCTCTCCAAGGCCGGCGCCGGCATCCCCAGCTGGCTGATCGCCCTCTTCCCCGCCGCCATCGCCGCGATGGTCGTCAACGTGCTGGTGCGCGAGCGGAGCGATCGGCGGCGAGCGGAGGCCGAAGCCGCCGTGGATGCCCCGCCGGTTACCGGGCAGGACGCGCCGGCTGAGACCTAGTCGCCGAAGCTCGTGGAGTACCGGCTCGCGCCCGCCGCGGGGACCCGGTGCTTAAACAGGCTTCGAGACCACTGCCCGAATGGGAGGCCGACATGGTCAGGCGCGGTGCGCACGAGTCGCGCGAGCGCGGCGCTCGACCGCGGAGCGGGACCCATGATCCCGGCGATGCCGCCCATCGAGAGTCGGACGCGCCTGCCGCCGAGCACTCCGGCCACCACTGAGCGCCGGACGACAAGCCGACCCCGTGCGGCCTGCGGACCGGACATCCGCAGCACGCCGGCGAACCCGCGCTTGCCTGCCCGTAACCGCCCGTCGACACGCACGCCGGGCACAACCGAGGCGCGATCGAACACAATAAGCCTCTTGTTCAGGTCCATCGTGTAGCGGCCGTTGCGCAAAGCCCCGGCGCGAAGCGGCCGATTGACGAGGCGGAAGAGCTGCTCGGGCCGAACGATCCGCGAGATCCTGTTGAGCTCACCCACGGTGCGCATGCTTGCGTCGAGGATCGTGAAGATGACTGCGCCAGCAGTCTTGCGTGGCCGTCCCGGGAGCGGTATGTCGCGCAGCGACGCAGGCGCCGCCGGGAATGGTCTCGACAGCAGCAGACCGGGTCCGCAGTGACCGGGATCGCCACCGGCGAGGAAGCGCCGCGTTGCGCGCGTCGGACAGCCGGTGAAGTCGAAGGAGAGGGTCCCGTGGCCAGCGCGCGCGACGGTCATGAGCTTGGCGCGAGGCATCTGGGCGGCCACCGCGCGCGCATTATCGATCGGCGTCCGTGTATCGGTCCCGCCAGCGAGCAGCAGCGCGGGCACGTCGGGGAGCGGCGCGAAGGCAGGCGTCGCCACGCCAGGCGACGGTGCGGGCCACGCGCCGCAAACGTCGAGGACGCTGCTGCGCAACGCGGTGTTGACGCCAAAAGGAGCGAAGGCGCCCGCCGGCTGGGACGTCGCGAATGTCGTCGCGGCAGCGCGGCGCTCGGTGAGCGTGGTCACGTCACCCCAGGGCAGCAAGGTGTCTGAGCAGAGCGTGGCGACATAGGCCGCGGCGCTGAACTCGCGCAGCATGTTCTGCTCCGGCGTACCGACCCATACGGCGTGGGCCCGCAGCAGGGGAGCCGCGTCGCCGCGCACCGCGTTGCGGATCGCCCCAGGGATCTCGCTGCCGGCGAGCGGCGAGACGCCGCCGTCGGCCGACATCAGCTCGAGCAGGCCCTGCCCGTCGATTCGGGCCGGCTGGCGACGTCCGCGACGATCGACGACATAGCCGGTCAGTGGACGACCATCGAGTCGTGCTGCGAGCCGCGCCGCGTCGCCCTGGGGATCGCGCATGAACGAGCGGCAGCTCCGCTTCCCACACAACTTGGCGACCACGCCAGGGATCGAAGCCAGACTGGCGCGGTTGAACGGGTCGACTCCGAGCGGACCGACCACCGCGTCGAGCACCAGCCTGTCGACATGGGCCGAATGGCGACGCGCATACGCCTGGGCTACGTACGTGCCGTACGAGCTGCCGTAGAGGGCGATCCGGTCGGCTCCCAGGGCAACGCGAACAGCCTCGATGTCCTCCGCCATTTCGACCGACGAATAGAAGTCGCGGCGCGGTCCGAGCTTCGCGGCGCATGCGGCGATGTCGGCGGACTCGGTCGAACCCCGCTGGAGGGCCGGGCAGTCGAGGGCGCCGGAATGGCCGGTACCGCGCATGTCTACTACGACGACGTCGCGCGAACGGACCTCCGTCCCGAAGTAGCGCTCGACGGTGTCGCGATCGAAGGCGTCGGTGGCCGACTGCCCCGGGCCACCCGCGATCAGGAAGAGCGGCGGGCGGGCGGAGCCCTTTGCCTTCTGACGCTCGATTCGGAGGGTGACCGTGCCAGGGACCCTGCCGCTGCGGTCCAGCGGAACCGTGAGGCGGGCGCAGGAGCGGCCGCTGCTGGCGCGGTCGCAGAACTCGAGCGCGGCGGAAGCCTCCGCGGCGCCGATCGACAGCGCGGCGCCGACGGCCAGTAGAACCCCTAGGCGAACCCTCACCGGTCGAGAGTATGGACGTGTTCTCGTCGTTCTGCGCCAGTCGGCTCTCTGGGCGGGTTGGCGAGCAGGCACGCGGGGACGCTGGCAGGTACCCTTCCGCGCCGCATGTTCTCGAAGGTTCTGGTTGCAAATCGCGGCGAGATCGCGATCCGCGTGATGCGCGCTCTGGAGGAGCTGGGCATCGCTTCGGTCGCGGTGTACTCGGAGGCCGACAGGGACGCGCCGCATGTCCGGCGCGCCGACGAGGCGTACCTGCTCGGTCCGGGTCCGGCGGCGGAGAGCTACCTGGTCGTCGAGAAGATCCTCGAGGTCGCGAAGCAGTCGGGCGCCGAGGCGATCCATCCGGGGTACGGCTTCCTCGCCGAGAACGCGCCGTTCGCGCGCGCCTGCGACGAGGCCGGAATCGTGTTCATCGGCCCGCCGGCCGACGCGATCGACTCGATGGGCTCGAAGACCAAGGCGCGTGAGCTGATGCAGGCCGCCGGCGTGCCGATCGTGCCGGGCACGACCGATCCGGTCGAGACGGTCGAGGACGCGCGCAAGATCATCGCCGACTCGATCGGCTACCCGGTCGCGATCAAGGCGGCCGGCGGCGGCGGCGGCAAGGGCTTCCGCGTCGCGCTGACCGAGGACGAGCTGCAGGACGCATTCGAGGGCGCCGCGCGCGAGGGCGAGAAGTTCTTCTCCGACGCGACGGTCTACATCGAGCGCTACCTGCCCGACCCGCGCCACGTCGAGGTCCAGGTGCTCGCCGACTCGCACGGCAACGTCGTCCACCTCTTCGAGCGCGACTGCTCGGTCCAGCGCCGTCACCAGAAGGTGATCGAGGAGGCCCCGGCCCCGGCGGTCGACCCCGAGTTGCGCGAGCGGATCGGCAAGATCGGCACCGACGCCGCGAAGGCCGTCGGCTACCGCTCCGCCGGCACGATCGAGGGCCTGCTCCAGGACGGCGAGTACTACTTCCTCGAGATGAACACCCGCGTGCAGGTCGAGCACTGCGTGACCGAGATGGTCACCGGCGTCGACATCGTGCGCGAGCAGATCCTGGTCGCGGCCGGCAACGAGCTCTCCTTCAAGCAGGAGGACGTCGAGATCCGCGGCCACGCGATCGAGTGCCGGATCAACGCCGAGGACGCTTCGAAGAACTTCGCCCCCGCGCCGGGGCAGATCGGCAACTACCGCGAGCCGTCGGGCCCGTTCGTGCGCGTCGACTCCGGCGCCGAGACCGGCTACGCCGTGCTGCCGCTCTACGACCCGATGATCGCCAAGCTGATCGTCTGGGACGTCGACCGCGAGGCCTCCACGCGCCGCATGCTGCGCGCGCTGTCGGAGTACGAGCTCGAGGGCATCAAGACGCTGATCCCGTTCCACGAGGCGCTGCTCAAGACCGACGAGTGGGCCAACGGCGAGACCTGCCGCAACCTCATGGAGGACAAGAAGTGGCTCAAGGCGACCGCGCCTGAGCAGCCGGTGACGCGAGTCGACGTCGACGAGGACGAGAAGGTCGAGCGCGACTACGCCGTCGAGGTCTCGGGCCGCAAGTTCGACGTCAAGGTGATCGGCAGCGCGTTCGGCGGCGGCGGTGTCTCCGCCAACGGCGCCGGACCCGGCCGCCAGGCGCCGAAGCGCGCCGAGCGCAAGAAGTCGGCCGGCGGCGGACCCGACCAGATCGAGTCGCCGCTGCAGGGCAACATGTGGAAGGTCGTCGTCAAGCAGGGCGACGTCGTGGAGGAGGGTCAGCTCCTCTGCATCATCGAGGCGATGAAGATGGAGAACGAGATCACCGCCCACAAGGCGGGCACGATCGCGACGCTCTCGATCGAAGAGGGCAAGCCGATCTCGGCCGGCGATCCGATCGCCACGAT
>DASTKX010000074.1:0-8908 GCA_035715585.1 Thermoleophilaceae bacterium | reverse complement strand
TCGCCCCAGACCGAGCCGAACAGCAGGTCGATCGCGTCGAGCACCTCGGGGCGGCTGCGGAAGTTCGCCGTCAGCGCCTCGAAGCGGCTGTCGGCCCGCTCCTGCTCGGCCTGCTCGCGGAAGACCGAGACGTCGGCGTGGCGGAAGCGGTAGATCGACTGGAACTCGTCGCCGACGCGGAACAGGCGGTCGCCGGCGATCCGGCCCAGCAGCTGGTTCTGGAGCGGGTTGGTGTCCTGGAACTCGTCGACCATGACGTGCTGGAAGCGGCTGGACCAGCGCTCGCCCACGACCGGGTCGTCACGCAACAGGCGGTTGGCGAGCAGCTCGAGGTCGTCGAAGTCGAGGCCGGAGCGGTCGCGTTTCAGGCGGGCATAGCGTTCGCCGTAGGCGCGCAGCAGCTCGCGCAGCAGCGGGTGGACGCGCAGCTCCTCCTGATGGGCGACGAGCGCGGACAACGCCTCCAGCGCGTCGCGGTACTCGTCGAAGGCGGCGGTCTTGAGCGCGCCGGCGCTCCTGCCGACCTTCAGCTTCGCGAACTCGGCGAGGTCGGGTCCCGCCGAGACGGCCGCCTCGTCCCGGCCGGCGGCGCCCGTGCCGTCGCCGGTGTCTCGCGTCAACAGCGCAAGGCAGCGCTCCAGCCGCCCGCGCGCCTCCGCGACCCGGACGCCGTCCTTCACCCCGTCGAGCTCGGTCAGGGCGGCGCGGGCCGCGCGCTCGAGGCGGTCCTCCTCCCCCGCGGACCTGGCAGGCTCGATCTCCGGCAGCTCCGGGCGCTCCTCGCCCTGGCTGCGCAGGTGGGCGTAGGTCGTCCGCGTCATCGCGGCCAGGCGCTCGGGTGTGTACGCGGCGACGAGCCGCAGCCGCTCGGGGCCCGCGTCGTCGTGCAGGAAGGCCGCGAGCGCGCCGTCGAACGCCTCGACGCCGATCCGGTCGGCCTCGAGCGCGTCGAGGACGCGGTACTCGGGGTCGATCCCGGCGGCGAGCGCGTGGGCGCGCAGGATCGTCGAGCAGAAGCCGTGGATCGTCGAGATGAAGGCGCCCTCGGCGGCGCGCGCCTCGGCGTGCAGACCGGCGCCGGCGAAGCGGTCGCGGACGCGCGCCTTCAGCTCGGCGGCCGCCTTCTCGGTGAAGGTGATCGCGAGGATCGCGTCGACCGCTACGCCGTCCTCGATCACCGCGCGCGCGAAGCGCTCGACGAGCACAGAGGTCTTGCCCGAGCCGGCGCCCGCGGCGACGAGCAGGCCGCCGTCGCGGCGCTCGATCGCGCGCAGCTGCTCGTCGGTGAAGTCGCGCCCGCTCACCGCTCGATCCTGCAGATCGACGGGTGGGAGCAGCCGCCGCGGTAGGCGCACGAGTCGGGCTTCGAGCAGAGCTTGCCCTCCCCCATCTCGGCCGCCGCGGTGGCGATCGCCGCGCCGGCCCAGTCGCGCAGCGCGGTGAACTCCTCGTCGGAGAGCACGTCGCCGCCGACGAAGTGGCCGCCGAGCTGCTCGGCGTAGTCGGCGCTCAGGGCGCCGCGCGGGCGGCGGTCGTCGCCGGACAGCGGGGTGTAGAGGCCGGCGACCGCCTCGACCCCGAGCAGCCGCTCGGCGACGAGCATGTAGAGCGCCGCCTGCAAGCGGCCCTTGTTCGGCCAGTTCGCGGCGCTGTAGTCGCCGACCTTGCCGCTCTTGTAGTCGCGTACGGCGACCTTGTCGCCGCGCCGGTCGACGCGGTCGATCTTGCCGCGCACGCGCAGGCCACCCTCCAGCTCGACCTCGGGATGCTCGGCGTCGGGCAGGCCAAATGCCAGCTCGAGGTGCTCGGGCTCGAACTCCGACGTGCTGGTCGACTCGTAGGCGAGGTGGCGCAGCAGCTGGAACTCGAGCCGCCGCACCGCGGCGCGCATCCGCGGCCCGCGCATGACCGCGCCGCGGCGGTCGACCTCCTCGGCGAGCGCCGCGAGCATGATCGCCTCGGCCTGTCCGAGGTTCGCCTCGGTGATGCGGCGGTCGCCGGTCTGCTCGCGCAGGCGCGAGTAGGTCAGCTCGAGCACGTCGTGGGCGAACGCGCCCTGGACAAGCTGCTCCGGGTCGGGCTCGAGCGCGACCGGCTTCAACACGTCCTCGACGAGCCAGTTGACCGGGCAGCCGGCGAAGCGCTCGAGAGCGGTCGGCGAGACGGCGCCGCGGTCGCGCAGCGCGGCCAGGGCGGCTTCGAGCGCGATCGGCCCGACCGGCTCCGGCGGCGCGCCGTGGCCCTGCGCCGCGACGGCGCGCTCCCACTCGGCGTGGGTGGGCGCCTCGTCCGGCGCCCAGGTGACGTCGGCGAGCGAGCGCCGCCGCGCCGCCGCGCGCAAGCCGGGGAAGATCCGCTCGACGTCGTCGAGGAAGAACGACGGCTGCTCGGCCTCCCCCTCCTCCCCGCTGACACGGGCGCTCAGGACGAGTTGCCGCTCCGCGCGCGAGGCGCAGACGTAGAAGAGGTAGCGCTCGCGCTCGAGCTGGTCCTCGCGCAGCGGCAGCACGAGACCGCTGGCCTGGGCGATCTCACGCCGGTCCGCGTCGGAGAGGAACGGGTCGCCGCCGCCGGCAGCCGGGAACTCTCCCTCCTGGAGGCCGCAGACGAAGACGGCGGCGAAGCGGCGCGCGCGGATCGCCAGCGGCGAGGCGACGGCGACACGGCCCGGCTGGGGATCCTCGCCGACGTGGATCTCCAGCCCGCCGAGCGTCTCCTCGATCCGGGCGAAGCCGATGCGGCCGCCGGCGCGCGCCAGCGCGCGCATGTCGCGCAGCGCGGACCCAACAGCCTGGAAGGCTCTCGCGTCGTCCAGCTCCGCCCCCTCGAGCACGTGGGCCTGGCGGCGGTAGGGACCGGAGAACAGGCGCCCGGCGTGCCTGCCGATCTCGTCGAGCAGCGCCTCCGGGTCCTCGCGCAGAGCGGCGACACGATCGATCTCGCTCAGCGGGAACGGGCCGATGCCGTCGCGCTCCGCCCAGCCGTCCCACAGCTCGCGCGCGCGGGCGGCGGTCGAGGCGCCGTCGCGGCGCGCCGCGACCTCGAGCCGGTCGGCGTAGATCGGCTCGCGCAACCGGCCGGGGGTGCGCAGGTAGGCGAGCAGGTCATCGGCCGTGCCGGTCCCAGCCGCGCAGCGCAGCAGGGCGAGCAAACCGCGGCCGACGCCGGTGTGGCGCAGCGGCAGCCGCCGGTCGATCGAGTACGGGATGCCGTAGGCCCCGAAGACCTGCTCGATCGTCGAGGCGTAAGGCCGCGGGTCGCGCAGCACCACGGCTACGTCGCCGGGCTCGGTCCCGTCGCGCAGCAGCGCCAGCACCTCGGCGGCGCACAGCTCGACCTCGGCGCGGCGACCGCCGGCGAGGTGGACGCGGATAGCGTCGCCCCACCTATCCGACCCTGGGCCGATTTCGGCGATATCTCCGCCGGAATCCGCCCGGCGTGAGGGGGCTTCGAATGCTGGGTCGATTTCGGCGGCTATTTCGCCGGAATCTGCCCGGCGTGGATGGTCTACGGACGCGCTGCTCTCGAACAGCCCGCGCTCGAGCCGGTGCAGCGCCGCGCGCGACTCCGGCGCGTAGTGCTCCGACAGCGCCGGCAGCTCCACCGCCTCGCCCGCCAAACCGCTCAGCTCCGCGTAGGCGCGCGTGGTCGCGCGGAACGCCTCGCGGCCGGCCTCCCACGGCAGCGACACGACCACGTCCACCTCCGCCGGCCCCGCGAGCGCTCCCAGCGCCGCCAGCTCCAGCGGGGTGAAGTCGTCGAATCCGTAGGCGAAGACCGGCGTCGTCCCCCAGCTCTCCGGATTCTCGCGCAGCGCGCTGACCGCGCTCCAGGCCAACAGCTCGTCGTCGACGAGCCCGGCGCCGTCGAGCCGCTCGCGATAGCGGCGGTAGATCTCGGCGATCTCGTCGACGTGGCGTCGCCGCGGCCCGTCGCCCGCCCACGCTCGCAGCGCCTGAGTCAGCCGCGCCGGCTCGACCATCGCCGGCCGGGCGGCCGTCCGATCGGCGAGCGAGCGCTCGATCTCGGCGACGAAGCGCGTCGCCGCCCGCACGAAGCCCGGCCGCTCGGCCGACTCCGCCAGCGCGTCGAGGTCCGCCGCGCGCACGGCATCGGCGACGATCAGCTCGCGCTGCAACCGCGACGCAGCCCGCCCACGCACCCCGGCACGCCCCGCGATCTGCGCGAACAGCCGCTTGAAGCGCACCACGTGCACGCCGAACACGGCCCCGCGCGCCGCCAGCTCGCGCTGGTTGTGCTCAACGTCCTCGAACGAAGGAACCACCAGCAACGGCTCCTCGTCGACCCGGGCCCGCAACCCGCCCAGCACCTCGCCCGCCTTGGCGGCGTTGGCGGGACCGGTGACGAGCTTCAACGGCATGCGGCCGTCAGGTATACGACTTGGCCGGGACGGTCAGAGCTGCGGCGTCGCCGGCGCGGAAACGGCGGCGATCAGACCGCGGCGCGCGGCGTCGGCGAGCGCCTCCGCATAGCGCGCCGCGGGCAGCATCGGCGGCGCGTCCTGAAGCTCCCAGCCGATCACCGGACGCAGCACCCAGCGGGCGACGCGCAGCTGTCCGTCGTCGAGCGCCTCGACGCGCAGCTCCTCCTTGAAGTCACCGCTGCGGCCGCGACTGACACCGGCATTCCCGCCGGCATCCGGGTCGGCCGCCGTCTCGAGCGCCGCGACCAGCTTCGCCGCGTCGCGCGCCTGAAGCGCATCCGCCGAACGAGCGACCAGATCGGCCAAATCCTCGGCGGGCAGAACCGGCGCGCTCGGCGAAAGCGCGGAGCCACGCCACTCGCCCAGCCGCACACCGCCCGGAACCCGCTCCAGCCGGATCAGGTAGAGCGCGTCGTCCTCGTCGCGCCGCGCCGGACCTGCGACATGCGGCCCGGTGAACGCCGGCGTCGCCCCCTTCGAGCGCTTGCGCGGCTCGCCAGAGCTGCTGGTCTTCCGTGGCGCCCGCCGTCCCCCACCCTCCAGCACCGTGCCCTTCGAGCAGATCGGGCAGTCGGCGGTGAAGCGGTTGTGGCGGCAGAAGGTGGACACGCGGGCCGATCAGGATATGCCCCTTGGCGCGAGACACGCGGCTACGCCTGCCAAGATGGCCGCAGTGGCGACGGCGATCGTGTCCGACCTGCACCTCGGAACCGTGTCCGGCGCCGACCTGGCGCGTCGTCCGCGGGTGCTGGAGCGGCTGCTGGCGGTCGCGGACGAGGCCGACCGCCTGGTCGTGCTCGGCGACCTGCTCGAGCTGCGCGAGCGTCCCGCGACGGCGGTGCTCGACGACGTCGCGTCCGCGCTCAGCGCGATCGGCGACGTCACGGCCGGCAAGCCGGTCGTGCTCGTCCCCGGCAACCACGACCATCAGCTCGTGGCGCCGGCGCTGGAGCGGGAGCGGCTGGCGGGCGTCGGGCCGCTTGCGGTCGCGGGCGAGCACCCGCCCCGGCCCGGCGACCTCGCCGACCGCGTCGCCGGCCTGATGCCGCGCAGCGAGCTGACGGTCGCGTACCCCGGCGTCTGGCTGCGCGACGACGTCTACGCGACCCACGGCCACTATCTCGACGCCCACCTGACCGTTCCCCGGGTCGAGTGCCTGGTCGCCGCCGGCGTCGAGCGGCTCGGAACGCGCATCGGGCCCGACGGCCCGACCTCCGCCACCGACTACGAGGCGATCTTCACCCCGATGTACGCGCTCTCGCACGCGATCGCCCAGAACGCGCGCTCCCGCCCGGCGACGCGCCGCAACAACCTCTCGCGCCGCGTCTGGACGCTGGCGACCGACAGCGGCGGCAGCGCGTCCGCCCGGCTGCGCGGCCAGCTCGTCGGGCGCGCCGCGATCCCCGCCGCCGTCGCCGCGATCAACGCCCTCGGCCTCGGCCCGTTCAAGCCCGACATCTCGGCCGAGGAGCTGCGGCGCGCGGGGCTCGCGGCGATCGGCGAGGTCGTCGGCCGGCTCGGCGTCGGCGCCGACCACGTCGTCTTCGGCCACACCCACCGCGCGGGACCGCTGCCGAGCGATCCCGAGGGCGACTGGACGCTCCCGAGCGGAGGACGCCTCACCAACAGCGGCAGCTGGGTCGACGAGGACGTCTTCCTCGACGGCGACGGCGCCGCGAACCCCTACTGGCCGGGCCGCGTCGTCTGGCTGGACGAGAGCGGCCCGCCGCGGCTGGAGACGGCGCTCGACACCGACGACCTGGCGACGACGCGCGCCTGACCCGGCCGCGTCGCGCCGATCAGCTGGCGGCGCGCTCGGGCTCGGCGATCTCCGGCTTGGCGCCGTCGCCGTTGCCGGCCGCGATCGCCTCCTCGGCGGCCGCGGCGGCCTCCTCGCGCTCCTTGGCGGACATCGTCGCCCACTCCTCGTCGAACTCGACCTTCCAGCGGTTCGGGTCGTCCTCGCGGCGCTCGATCTTGAGCTTCGCGCGGAAGCTACGGCCCGAGCGGCCCTTGAAGCCGGTCACCTGCTTGGCGGTGCGGCCGATCGGCGCCTCGTCGCCGCGCTCGAGCGACTCCTTCAGACTCGCCATCAGCTCCTTGGCGACCGAGACCGGCAGGTTCTTGCGCGCCTTCTGCTTCCAGATCACGAAGCCGCAGCCCGGATCCTCGCGCGACCAGCACGAGTAGCCCTTGCGGTTCTCGACGACCTCGCGGCCGCAGACCGGGCAGGGACCGAGCTTCGCGCGCTCGATCTTGACGCCCTTCAGCTTGTCGAGCTCCCCGACGGTGTCGCCGATGAACTTGGCGATGTCCTTCATGAACGCGGGGCGCGAGTCCTTGCCCTGCTCGATCAGGCCAAGACGGTGCTCCCAGTCGCCGGTCAGCTCCGGCGAGGTCAGCGCGTGCGTGCCCAGGAGGCGAATCACCTGGATGCCCTTCTCGGTCGCGTGCAGCGCGCGGCCGTCGCGCTCGATGTAGCCGACGCCGAGCAGCCGCTCGATGATCGACGCGCGCGTCGCCGGCGTGCCGATGCCGGAGTCCTTCATCGCCTCGCGCAGGTCGGCGTCCTCGATCTCCTTGCCGGCGGTCTCCATCGCGGCGAGCAGCGACGCCTCGGTGAAGCGGCGCGGCGGCTGGGTCTCCTTGCGCAGCGACTCGACCTCGAGCGTCGCGACGACCTCGTCGGCCTCGAGCTTCGGCAGCATCTGGTCGCCACCCGAGTCGTCGTCGCCCTTGCCCTCGCCCTCGACCTCCTGGCCGTAGACCGAGCGCCAGCCCGCGACCACGAGCACGCGGCCGCTGGTGCGGAAGACGTTCTCCTCGACGGTCGTCTCGACGCGCGTGCGCTCGAACTCCGCGTCGGGGTGGAAGACCGCCAGGAAGCGCTTGACGACGAGGTCGTAGATCTTCAGCTCATCGGCGCCCATCTTCGACAGGTCGTGCTCGGACTTCGTCGGGATGATCGCGTGGTGGTCCTGGACCTTCTCGTCGTTGACGACGCGTCCCAGCGGCAGCTCCGACAGCCCGACCACGTACTCCGACGCCTTCTTGTAGCCCGGGTTGTGGCCGACCAGCTCGGCGACGTCCTTGATGTCGGGGACCATGTCGCCGGTCAGGTAGCGCGAGTTCGTACGCGGATAGGTGAGCGCCTTGTGCTCCTCGTAGAGCTTCTGCGCGGCGGCGAGCGTGCGGCGCGCCGAGAAGCCGTGCAGCGTGTTCGCGTGGCGCTGGAGCGAGGTGAGGTCGTAGAGAAGCTGGGCCTTCTCGGTCTCCTTCTTCTTCTCCAGCTTGGTGATCGTGCCGTCGTTGCCCTTGACGGCCGCGACGATCTTTGAGGCCTCGTCCTCCTTGATCCGCTTGCCGCCCATGTAGCGACCGGAGTAGTTGCGCTCCCCGCTGGCGGCGAACTTCGCCTCGACGAGCCAGTACGGCTCAGGCTTGAAGGCGCGGATCTCCTCCTCGCGGCGGGCGATCAGCGCCAGCGTCGGGGTCTGGACGCGGCCGAGCGAGACGGCGCCGTCGAAGGCGGCGCGCAGGCGGATCGACGCCGCGCGGGTGGCGTTCATGCCGACGATCCAGTCGGCCTCGGAGCGCGAGCGGGCGGCGTCCTCGAGCGGCTTCATCTCCGCGCCGTCGCGCAGGCGGCTGAACGCGTCCTCGATCGCCTTGCGCGTCATCGACGAGAGCCAGAGGCGCTGGACCGGCGGCTGGATCTTCGCGGTCTCATAGACGTAGACGAAGATCAGCTCGCCCTCGCGACCGGCGTCGCAGGCGTTGATCATCAGGTCGACGTCCTCGCGCGCCATCAGGCGGTGGATCACCTTCAGCTGCTTCGCCGAGCGCTCGTCGTTGGGGATCAACTTGAACTCGTCCGGGACGATCGGCAGGTCGGCGAAGCGCCACTTCTTCAGCTTCGGGTCGTAGGCGTCCGGCTCGGCGAGCCCGACGAGGTGGCCGACCGCCCACGTGATCACGTAGTCGTCGCCCTCCAGGAAGGCCTTGTCCTTGCCCTGGGCGAACGATCCAGGCAGCGCAGTCGCGAGGTCCCGCGCGACCGATGGCTTCTCCGCTACTACGAGTGTCTTGCCCATAACGAGGCCCCCACGATACGCAGATGGGCGGGGCAGGGCGTAATTCCACCTCCAAAGCGGCGTTGGAGGGACAGATGCAGCTGTCCCCCGTCACCTATCCGGCCTTCTCGCCACGCGCCCCGTCCTTCCGGCGGTCCTGGCTCGACGGGCGCGGGCGCGCTACCTTCCTTCCGATGGCCGCGCAGGCTGCCCCCAGCGACCCGACCGACGCGGCCCTGGCGGCCGAGGAGGCGCGGCTGGCCCGCGCCGCCGCGGCCGGCGACGGCAGCGCCTTCGCGACGCTCTACGAGCGCTACGAGCGGCGCGCCTACAACCTCGCCTACCGCCTGACGACGTCCGAGGACGACGCCGCCGACGCGGTCCAGGACGC
>DASTKX010000073.1:0-4765 GCA_035715585.1 Thermoleophilaceae bacterium | reverse complement strand
ACCTTCTTCTGGCGGCCCATCGCCTCGTTCTCCATCTCCATGTGCGCGTCGAGCGCGACGAAGGAGCCGTCCTCGAGCTGGGCGAGCGGGTTGATCTCCGCCAGCGTCATGTCGCGCTCCTGGAACAGCCGCGCGAGCTTGGTGAGGATCGGCGTCAGGCGCGTCAGCTCCTTGCCGCCGACACCGGCCGCCGCGATGACCTGCTTGGCCTGGAAGTCGGAGTAGGGGAGGAGGTTCGAGAAGTGGCCGCGGCCGACGTGGTCGGGGTGCTCCTCGGCGACCTGCTCGATGTCGATCCCGCCCATGTCGCTGAACAGCAGCAGCGGCTGCTTGCGCGTGCCGTCCCAGACGACGCCGGCGTAGTACTCCTGCTTGACCTGGGCCTTCGGGTCGACCAGCACGCCGCGCGGCCAGTGGCCGTTGATCTCCAGCTTCAGGATGTCCTCGGCGTGGGCGGCGGCCTCGTCGGGCGTGTCGGCGAACTTGACGCCGCCGGCCTTCATCCGGCCGCCGGTCAGCACCTGCGACTTGATGACGGTCGGGCCGTCGATGTCGGCGGCGATCGCGCGCGCCTCGTCGGCCGTCTTGGCGAAGCCATACTTGGTGACTGGAATGCCCGCGTCCTCGACGATCTTGCGGGCCTCGTACTCGTAGAACTTCACAGGGGCTAGCTCTTCCTCTCGCTGACGACGGCTCGCGGACTCTAGCGAAGCGTGGGACGGGTCAGTCGGCTTCGAGCGCGGCTGCGAAGGCGCTGACCACGTCGGCAGCCCAGCGCCCGGCGCCAGGTCCGTAGCCGTCCTCTTCGAAGTGCGTCTCGACTCGGCGGGAACCGACGGCGGTTGGACTGCGGAACGCGTCGGTGAGCCAGCGGATGCTTTTGCGAACATCGCTCCGCCGGCGATGATCGCGCAGGGCGCGAAGTGCGTCGGGGCGCTTCAGGCAGGCTGCGGTGAGCATGATGGCGTCGACCGAGTCCGATCGGACTCGGTCAAGGCGAGTTCTGACGCCGCTCTCGACAAGCGCGGCTTTCAGCACCAGGGCCGCCTCGAGGGCGGGGATCGGCAGATGGAAGTCAAAGCTCTGCTCACCGTCGACGAAGCTGACGGCTGCTGTCACCGGGCCGCGCAGTACGGCGTAGGCGAGGCCTGGAGCGGCCACACTTTCCAGCCCTCGCTCGACCAGCGGCGGCTCTTCCCGTGACGTTCCGGGCGGGACGACGATGTCGAGCAGGACTTCCCCGACGCCGTCGACGGCCTTCGAGTAGCGGAAGGGCTCGCCGAGGTAGCCGCCCCTGAAGCCGAGTCGATCCAACAGCGGACCGACGACACGGCTGTTCGCCGCGATCTGCAGCCGTCGCCGGTCGATCCCGAGATCGATGTCTGCCGTTGGCCGCGCCGGCATGTCGATCGGGACCGCGTGCAGCCAGAGCCGGCCCATCAGGCCGCCAACGACCAGTACGGCAGGGGCGAGCTCATCGAGGATCGGGCGGATCTCGTGCAGGCCGGCTACGAGCCGGCGGTCAGCCGGGCCGGTGACTCCGATCGGCGTGAGGTCCACTCAGAATCCGATGCTCTCGTGACGGAGGTACTCCCCTGCCTCGCGGCCACGTCCAGGAGACATAAAGAGATCCACGTAGGCCTGGACTGGGTGAACCAGCGGGATATCTCCAAGGTTGACACCGAAGCGAGCGACGCCCTCGTCGGTCAGGTCGACGATCAGGCGGCCGCGGAGGGAGATGCCCGCTGGGACGTGCTTCGGCGTGGTGTCACGTCCTAGCCGCTCCCATGCCGTGCGATCCCAGCAGTGGACGAGTGCGGTCTGGGCAGGGAGGTGGGGGGCCAGGCGCTCGGCGGCAAACTCGCCCGAGACGACCGCCTTGTGGTCGAGGACGGGGAGGATCACTCGCAGCTCGTCTGCCAAATCGCCGGAGACCGGCAGCGACAGCTGCTCGCGAGGCCGCGTGGTCGACTCTGCCCATGCCTCGAGCATCGAGCCGGGATCAGCGACTAGGTACTCGTCCTCGTCGCGCTCGACCAGTCCGCGCTCCATGAGCGCCGCGAGCACGCGATGCGCGTTGCCGGGGTCGACTTCGGCGACGTCGGCGAGCGCGGACAGCCGCCAACGCTCCTCTGGGAAGACCAGCAGCGTCCGAACGAGGCGACTGGCCTTGGGGGCGAACGGCGACGAGCCGGAGCGAGATGGCGGAGCGCTGCGCCGTGGGGGAGGGGCGACGTAGACGAGCCTCGAGGTGACGACACGACCGTACCCGTGCTTGTCGAGGATCGCTATGTCGGCCGCGGTGGCTGCCTCTAAGAGACCCGCGGGTACCCGGTCGACGATCACCGCCTCGAGGTCGGGCTCGCGAAGCAGCAGGCGTCGTAGTCCAGAGGGATAGGGGACGCTGAGATAGGCGGCCGACATCGTCAGGCGGTTGTCGCCGAACCCGAGGCTCAGCCATGCATGGCGAGAGTCGCGCAGATCGAGGCTGCACCAACCGCCGCCCTGTAGCTGGGGCGGGTTGTGAGCGAGCGCGTCGAGCTTCGACTGAGGGGAGTGCATCCTAGCCTAGGGTTTGTAGGAAATAGCTATTTGTCTACCTAGGCAAAGCTAGCTGATCGAACAACGGCTAGCTGTGGGTGCAGGATCGCTTGCGTATCGTTTGTCTACAGATGCCCTCTTGCCTTGTCAGACAATTCGAGATTCTGGACAAGTATCCTGGATCGCGAATACGAGCGGCTAGCTGACGCTCGCCGTCTCGAATCCGTAGGCCTCGGCCAGCTCGGGGTCCTTCTTGGCGAGCATCTCGGCGAGGTTGACCATCACCTTGCACTGCTTCCAGGTGGCGTCGTCCTGCATCTTGCCGTCGATCATGTGGACGCCGGCGCCGTCGGGGATCGCCTCGATCACCTTCTTGGCGAAGGCGACCTCGTCCGGGTCGGGCGAGAAGACCTTCTTGGCGATGTCGATCTGCACCGGGTGCAGCGACCAGGCGCCGACGCAACCGAGCAGGAAGGCGGCGCGGAACTGCGCCTCGCAGCCCTCGACGTCCTTGATGTCGCCGAACGGCCCGTAGAAGGGGAGGATCCCGGCGGACGTGCAGGCATCGACCATGCGCGCGATCGAGTAGTGCCAGGGGTCCTGCTGCGCGCTGGCGCGCGGCGCCTCGGGGTTCGCGGCATCGGGGTCCTCGATCACCCGGTAGCCGGGGTGGCCGCCGCCGACGCGGGTCGTCTTCATGCGGCGCGAGGCGGCGAGGTCGGCGGGACCGAAGCTCATGCCCTGCATGCGCGGGCTGGCGGTCGCGATCTCCTCGAGGTTGACGACGCCCATGCCGGTCTCGAGGATCGCGTGGATCATGATCGGATGCTCGACGCCGTGCTTCGCCTCGAGCTGGGCGAGCAGGCGGTCGACGTAGTGGATGTCCCAGGCGCCCTCGACCTTCGGCACCATGATCGTCTCGAGCTTGTTGCCGATCGCGCCGATCAGCTCGGTCAGGTCGTCGAGCACCCACGGGCTCTCGAGCGAGTTGACGCGCACCCAGAGCGCGGTGTCGCCGAGCTCCATGTCGCGGCCGACGGTGATCAGGCCCTCGCGTGCGGCCTCCTTGCGATCGATCGGGATCGCGTCCTCGAGGTTGCCGAGCAGGATGTCGACCTGGCCCGCGATCGCGGGCGCCTTGGCGACCATCTTCTCGTTCGAGAAGTCGAGGAAGTGGATCATCCGCGACGGCTTGAAGGGGACCTCGGTGATCGGGTCCGGCGCGCCGACGGCAAGGGGCTTGAAGAAGTCTCTGGGATTGCGCATGGGCGTTGGAATCTACCGACGGTTACAGTTCTGCGCCTTCCGATTGACTGACGAATCAACGACTTGAGGAGCACATGACCGTCGACACAGATCAGGCGACACGCGAGGCCTCGGGCGCCCGCCCCTACGGGCGCTACCTGGAGGACTTCGAGGTTGGCGCCGTCTACAAGCACTGGCCCGCGAAGACCGTGACCGAGGCAGACGACCACATGTTCTGCCTGATCACGATGAACCACCACCCGCTGCACATCAATGACGTCTACGCGAGCCAGTCGCAACAGGGCCGCAACGTCGTCGTCGGGCCGCTGGTCTACTCGCTGGCGCTCGGCATGTCGGTCGGCGACGTCTCCGGCAAGGCGATCGCCAACCTGGCGACCGAGGAGCTGTCGCACCCGGCGCCGGTCTTCCACGGCGACACGCTGTTCTGCGAGTCCGAGGTCCTCGAGGTCCGTCCTTCCGGCTCGAAGCCCGACCGCGGCGTAGTCCGCGTCCACACCCGCGTGCTCAACCAGGACGGCGTCCTGGTAGCCGAGTTCAAGCGGACCGTGCTGGTCCCGCGTAAGAACCCGGGCGCCTAGCGCCTAGGGTCAACCACTTCGGCGCGTCAATGCGCGCCGAAGTGGACGACCCACATCGTCGCCATCGAACGGCCGAAGCGGCCGCGCGCCAGTCCGGCGCCGACGTAGCGGAACCTCGAGCTGAGCATCAGCGCACGATGGCTCGACGACCTGAGCCACATGCGGACAGCCGGCCGGGGCTTCGCCGACCAGCCGCTGTTGTAGGCGAGGATCTCGCCGGCGGTGCGGAAGCCGGCGTTCCGGAAGCTCGAACCGTGACCAAAACTGTCGCTGCGGATCAGGTGCTTGGCGTAGCCCTTGGAGGTCTTGGCCAGCTTCGGTGCCTCCCGCAGGGGGCGCAGGCCGTTGTCGGCGCGGATGGAGTTGATCGAGTCGATCAT
>DASTKX010000072.1:0-2108 GCA_035715585.1 Thermoleophilaceae bacterium | reverse complement strand
CTGCTCCGCGAGGAAGGCCAGAACCTCCGGCACCGGCGGCAGCGCCGCGATCCGGTAGGTCAGGTCGCGGCTCGGCCGCATCAGCTTCAGCAGGCCGTGACCGGTGACGTGGCTGTAGTAGCTGACCGGGACGTCGGCGGCTGCCAGTGCGCCGACCAGCTTCGCGTAGAGGATCGAGGGGTCGAGCAGCGCGTCGCCGTAGGCGCGACCGCTCGGCAGCGGGGTCGCGTAGCCGTCCGGCAGGCGGTCGGCGATCAGCCGCGCCAGCGAGGCGCCGTTGGCGTGCAGGCCACTGCTCGAGACCATCACGATCTCGTCGCCGGGGGAGAGGTCCTGGCCGAGCACCGGTTCGCGTCCCGTGGGCATCGCGCCGACGGCGCTGCCGGCGAGCTCGATGTCCTCGCTGTTGACCAGGCCGGGCAGCGAGGGCGACTCGCCGCCGCCCCAGGTCGCGCCGGCGTCGGCGCAGGCGCGGCTCCAGCCTTCGACCAGCGCGGCGTGCCACTCGCTCTTGCGGTACCAGTCCGACGAGCCCGTCGCGAAGTAGGCGTTGACGACCAGCGGCAGCGCCCCGACGCAGATCAGGTCGTTCACGATCGCCGCGACGGTGTCGTAAGCGACGGCGTCGAAGCGGTTGAGGCCGAGCTGCTCGGCGACCTGGCGCGAGGCGACCGCCTTCGTGCCCAGCCCCTCCATCACGAACGCCAGCGTGCGGTCCCCGAGCTCGAAGACGAACGCCGGCTCGCCGCGCGACACGTCGAGCGCCTTGCCGCCGTGGGCCGCCAGTGCCGCCGAGGTGCCCAGCGCGGCCGTCAGCGCCAGCCGCTTGCCCGCGTCGAGCGTCGCGTAGTCCACCCCGGCGCTGGCGTAGGCGGACTCGCCGCTCTGCTCTTGGTTGCTCATCGAGTGCTGGAGAGGCCTGCCTGCAATGCGGATGAGAGGATTCGAACCTCCACGTCCCAAGGGACACGGCGACCTGAACGCCGCGCGTCTTCCAGTTCCGCCACATCCGCGTGACGGCTCAAAACCTACCGCTTTAGGCCGATCTTCTCCTTGAGCCGAGCAACGCTCGACCGTCGGTTGATCCTCGCGTAGCGGTTGTATCGACGGTACTCCAGATCCACCAGATCACACGCCTTGCAGAAGAGGTCGAGGATGTCAGGCGAGTGGTTGTCGAACTGGTAGGCGAGGTACTCGTACCGCCCCGTTCGATTGATGAAGGAGCAGCCGTCGCTACGGATGCAGCCCTTGAGAAAGTGCCATGGCGCTGCCGCGACCAAGTCCTCCTGCCAGGGTTCGAGCCTGATCTTTCGCTTGTGTTTCATGCCTGACCCGTGCTGTGGAAACAGGCAGGGAAGATGGGACGAGTGGACAATGAGGACCGTCATGCGGCCTTCGTGTCCGTAGGTCGTGCCGACCATGTTGTGTGGGAAACATCGGGCGAGCAATGCTGCAGATTCTTGGACCACGCGGCGATGCTTCGAGTCGAGGAACAGCCGGAACCTGTAGGTGCGGGCGAGGCGGACGATATGGCCATCGCCGAGATACAGGCCGAGCAGCTCCGAGTAGTCCTCTGGCGTGAATGTCATGGGGCGGCCGCCGAGGCCACAACGCGGGCAGATTGCCTGTGCCGTTGACGTGCCGCGACCGTGGCGCGGGACGTAGCGCGGACGGCGCCAGTCGCGGATCGTTGTGCGGGAGATGCCGGTGCGGCGAGCGACTTCGCAGTCGTTGAGGCCGGAACGGACGAGGCTCAGGGCGTGCTCGCGGACGGCGGGGGAGTGCATGCAGATATGCGGCATGATTTGGCACTGCCTGTGGGCAGAGTTGTGTAACGGCTCTGCGACAGAAGAGCGACAGGCGGCCCGCGCTAGGCGCGGGTCTTGCGGCGGCGGAGGCGGGTCTGGAAGACGACGTCCCACCAGGGGGCGGCGACGCCGAAGCCGCGGGTGTGGTCCTGGAAGTGGTGGCGCATGTGGAGCTCGTAGAAGAGCTTGCCGAGGCGGGTGCGCGGGGTGTGGTGGTGGAGGTGGTAGTGCGTCATGTCGTAGGCGAGGTAGCCGACGAGGAAGCCGCAGGCGAAGAGGTCGGCGCTCTGGCCGCCGATC
>DASTKX010000071.1:0-14830 GCA_035715585.1 Thermoleophilaceae bacterium | reverse complement strand
TCGAGGCTGACGCCTGGGATGTAGCGGGCGAGGGCGGCGGCGACGCCCTCGAAGGTGTTGTGGTTGTCGTTGAGGACGATCACGCGCCAGTTGCCGCCGAGGCCGCTGCCGGGGCCGGAGGTGCGTGGGAGCTCGACGGTGGCGCTCATCGGGCGGCGGCCTCAGCCTCGCGCTCGGCGCGCTTGTCCCAGTAGCGGCGCAGCCCCGGTCCCATCTGATCGGGGACCGCGGCTTGGAAGAACGACTCGACGGAGACGGCGTCGATCGCGGACCGAACCTCGGCCTCGTGCCACTCGTCGAACGCCTCGGCGTCGAGCGTGCGCGCCTTCTCGGCTCGGAGCGTCAGCTCCTCGCGCAACCGCTCCAGATGCTCGTCGACGTCCTCGAAGCGGCCGAAGTGGGTCAGGCAGAGCGCGCGCGGCCGGTGGCTGGCGACGATGTCGAGCGAGTGCCGCCACAGCTCGACGTCGATGTCCGGCGGCGGCGTCGGCGGGATCACGTACTGGTGCGGCGGCAGCCGGACGCCGCAGACGTCGCCGACGAACGCGTCGCCGGTGACCTCATCGAAGTAGCTGACGTGGTGGGAGGCGTGGCCGGGCGTGTACTCGACCTGGAAGCCGCCCTCGATCCGCTCGCCGCCCTGCAGCGCGACGATCCGCTCCTCGGGCACCGGCGCGAACTCGCCCCAGAGGTAGTCCATCTGGTCGCCGTAGAGCCGTTGGGCGCTGGCGAGCAGCCGCGACGGGTCGGCGAGGTGGCGTGCGCCGCGCTCGTGGACGTAGACCTTGAGCTGCGGGAACTTGCGGCAGAGCACCCCTGCCGCGCCGGCATGGTCGAGGTGGATGTGGGTCAGGAGCAGCGCCTGCGGCTCCTCCTCGAGGTTGTCGAGCAGCGTGTCGACCGACGACGCCGGACCGGGATCGACGATCAGACCCGCAGTCTCGTAGGCGCAGATGACGCGATCGCGCCCGAGGTGTTCGACGTCGATGGCTCTTGCCATGGCGAACGGATGACGATAACAACGGCCGTACTGGCCGCGAAGCCAGGGCCACCGTAGAATTCCCGGCAATGAGCGACCAGCCCCCGCACCGCCTGTCCGAGCGCGATCGCCCATGGGTGATGCGCACCTACGCCGGCCATTCGACGGCGAAGGACTCCAACGCGCTCTACAGGCGCAACCTCGAGAAGGGCCAGACTGGCCTCTCGATCGCCTTCGACCTGCCGACCCAGACGGGCTACGACCCGGATCACGAGCTGGCGCGCGGTGAGGTCGGCAAGGTCGGCGTGTCGGTGGCCCACAAGGGCGACATGCACGCGCTGCTCGACGGCATCCCGCTCGGCGAGATGAACACGTCGATGACGATCAACGCGACGGCGGCCTGGCTGCTGGCGCTCTACATGACGGTCGCCGAGGAGAACGGCGTCGAGCGCGGACTGCTCCAGGGCACGACCCAGAACGACATCGTCAAGGAGTTCCTGTCGCGCGGGACCTACGCGTTCCCGCCCGAGCCGTCGCTGCGGCTGATCGCCGACATGATCGCCTTCACCGTCGACGAGGTTCCGAAGTGGAACCCGATCAACATCTGCAGCTACCACCTGCAGGAGGCGGGCGCGACGCCAGTCCAGGAGATCGCCTACGCGCTGAGCACCGCGATCGCCGTGCTCGACGAGGCCCGCCCGCGCGTCCCCGAGGAGACCTTCCCGCGCCTGTTCGGCCGGATCTCGTTCTTCGTCAACGCCGGCATCCGCTTCATCGAGGAGCACGCGAAGCTGCGCGCGATGGGCCAGCTCTGGGAGGAGATCGGCCGCGAGCGCTATGGCGTGACCGACGAGAAGTTCCTGCGCATGCGCTATGGCGTCCAGGTCAACTCGCTCGGGCTGACCGAGGCCCAGCCCGAGAACAACGTGATCCGGATCGTGCTCGAGGCGCTCGCCGTGACGCTCGGCCGCGACGCTCGCGCCCGCGCGCTGCAGCTGCCGGCGTGGAACGAGGCGCTCGGCCTGCCGCGGCCGTGGGACCAGCAGTGGTCACTGCGGATCCAGCAGATCCTCGCCCACGAGACCGACATCCTCGACTACCCGGACATCTTCGAGGGCTCGAAGGTGATGGACGGACTGGTCGGCGAGATGGTCGACGGCGCGCGCGCCGAGATGGCGATCGTCAGTGAGCATGGCGGCGCGGTCGCCGCGGTCAACTACATGAAGACCCAGCTGGTCGAGTCGCACCGCGCCCGCGTCGGCGCGATCGAGAGCGGCGAGCAGAAGGTGATCGGCCAGAACTCGTTCACGAGCACCGAGCCGTCGCCGCTCCAGCAGGGCGAGGACGGCGGGATCCTGACGGTCGACCCGGCGGTCGAGCAGAACCAGATCGCCGCGATCGAGCAGTGGCGCTCCGAGCGCGACGACGCCGCGGCGCAGGCGGCGCTCGACGAGCTGCGCGCCGCTGCCGCCGACCCCGACTCGAACATCATGCCCCCCACGCTCGCGGCCGCCAAGGCCGGCGTGACGACCGGCGAGTGGGCGGCCGCGCTACGCGAGGTGTTTGGCGAGTACCGCGGCCCGACCGGCGTCGGCGACGCCGCGGCGGCGCCCGGCGACGATGCGCTCGACGAGCTGCGCGACCGCGTCGAGGCCGTTTCCGAGGGCCTCGGCCGGCGGATCAAGATCCTCGTCGGCAAGCCGGGCCTCGACGGCCACTCCAACGGCGCCGAGCAGATCGCCGTGCGGGCGCGCGACGCCGGCATGGACGTCGTCTACGAGGGCATCCGCCTCACTCCGTCGCGGATCGCCCAGGCGGCGGTCCAGGAGGGCGTCCACGTCGTCGGCCTGTCGATCCTCTCCGGCTCGCACCGCGAGCTGATCCCCCAGGTGCTCGACGAGCTGCGCGCCGCCGGCGCCGACGTTCCCGTCGTCGTCGGCGGGATCATCCCGAAGGTCGACGAGGAGGAGATGCTGGCCGCCGGCGTCGCCCGCGTCTATACCCCGAAGGACTTCGAGGTGTCGCGGATCATGGGCGACATCGTCGACCTCGTAGCTGAGAGAAACAGCATCACGGCAACCGCGTAGGTCGCCCGCTCGGCTAGCGTGCCGGCCGTGGCCGCAGAGGGACAGCAGCTCGGCAAGCGGCTGCGCGAGCGCGAGCGTGGCGCGGCGCCGGCGGCGCTGAACCTGATCGAGGACCGCTCGGCGAAGGGACGCGAGCAGACGACCGCGCTGCTGCGTGAGGTCTCCCCCGCCGCGCTCGGCGGCGAGGCCCCCGCCCACCTGATCGGGCTGACCGGACCGCCGGGAGCCGGCAAGTCGACGCTGCTGAGCGCACTGGTGCACGAGTGGCGCGCCCGCGACCAGACGGTCGCGGTGCTGGCCGTCGACCCATCCTCGCGCCGCTCCGGCGGCTCGCTGCTCGGCGACCGCGCGCGGATCGAGCACGACCCGCGCGACGACGGCATCCTGATCCGCTCGACGGCCGCCGGCGGCCGGCTCGGCGGACTCGCCGCGCCGACTCGCGAGGCCGCCCAGGCGCTCGCCGCCGCCTTCGACGTCGTGGTTATCGAGACGGTCGGCGTCGGCCAGTCCGAGACCGACGTCGAGGAGGTCTGCGACACCGTCGCGGTCGTCGTCCAGCCGGGCTCCGGCGACACGCTGCAGTTCCTCAAGGCCGGGATCATGGAGGTTCCCGACGTGCTCGTCGTCACCAAGGCCGACCTCGGCGACGTCGCGCTGCGCTCGCGGCGCGACCTCAGCCAGGCCGCCCGCGCGCTCGGCTCGCGCGAGATCCCGGTCCTCGCCGTCTCCGCAGTCTCCCCTCCGTCCGGGATCGCCGAGCTGGCCGACGCGCTCGCGGCGCACCGCGACGAGATCGACCTGGCCGTCCGCCGGCTGCGCTCGCGCCGCCTGACCGCGCTGCGCGAGCTGGTCGCCGAGCACGGCGAGTCGGCCCTGCGCGCGCTCGGCGGACGCCGCGACGCGGAGCGTCTGCTCGCCGCCCAGGACCCCGCCCTCGACGTGCTCGAGCTGGTCGCCGCGCTGCGCGAGCGGGCCGGCGACGCGGCGAACGCCCCCACCCGCGAGGATGCGCCGCGATGACCCTCCCCGCCCAGGCCGCCCTGCTGCTCGCCGTCTTCGCCGCGACCACCGCGATCTCGCTCGCGATCGGCGCCGCCAACCTCGGCACGGCGATGGGCATCGGCCAGATCGCCTTCGCGATCGTGCTGGTCTGGCTGCTACTCAGGCGCTAGCGCGGCGGCCGGTCATAATGGGCTACATGGAGGGCTCAGCCCCAGACTCGGTCGGAACGCGCTCCAGCTGGCTGCGCTGCTATCGCTGCTGGTCGCAGAACCTCGAGGTGCAGGTCCACTACGAGGGGATCCTCAAGGTCGACACCGACACCGCCGAGGCGGTCGAGCCGGTCGAGGAGGTCCAGGAGGCTGTCGTCCAGTGCCTCGACTGCATGCACGACCAGCCGCACCTCAGCCTCGCCTTCTACGAGGAGGACGGCCGCCGGATCAGCCGCATCGAGGCGGTCGACGACCGCTGGGAGCGGATGGTCACCGGGACGCCGTGGGTCGCCTCCTGCACCGTCACCGTCGAGGGCGACCAGGTCGAGAGCTGCTCCGGCCCCGAGGCCGCCGACTCGCTCGCCTTCGCCGCCTTCGGCGACCACGGCACGCGCGAGTTCTTCACCCACGTCCGCTTCCACAAGCACGAGGAGGACGGCCAGATCGTCGTCCACATGCTGGTCGAGCTCTACGCGCGCTCGGCCGAGGAGGCGACCGACGTCCTCGAGGGCGCGGCCCGCGGCAGCCTTGCGATCACGTCGCTCGCGGAGGAGTCGCGGCCCCCGGCGGCGGCTGACGACGAGGGGCACTAGCGATGGCCGTCGTGCGCGCGGGAGCGCACTTCCTCGCATCCGTCCTGCTCGTCAGCGGCTGCCTGCTGATCATCGACGCCGGCGTGACGCTCGTCTGGGAGGAGCCCGTGTCGGCGTTCGTCGCCGAGCGCAACCAGGCTGAGCTGGAGACGGCGCTGGCCGATCCGCCACGCCGGGTGATCGAGCGTATGCCGCTGCCCGGCGACGCGATCGCCGAGATCGAGATCCCGTCGATCGACGTGGCGGAGTTCGTCATCGAGGGCACCGGGACCGACGACCTGCGCAAGGGACCGGGCCACTATCCGGACACTCCGTTGCCGGGTGGCCGCGGCACGACCGCGATCGCCGGCCACCGCACGACCTACGGCGCGCCGTTCCGCGACATCGACAAGCTCAAGCGCGGACAGCGGATCCTCGTCGACACTCCAACCGCTCGCTACGTGTACCGCGTCACAGAGAACCGGATCGTCGACGACTCAGACCTTTCGGTGCTCGATCCGGTCGGCTACCGCCAGCTGATCCTGAGCGCCTGCCATCCGCTCTACAGCGCGACCCAGCGCGTGATCGTCTTCGCCCGGCAGGTCGCAGTGGAGCGATCGCACGTCAAGTGACGGCGGCAACGGCTGACGGCCGCTTCCATGCGCCGTCGACCGACGACTGGTCGCGGTGCTCGAGGAAGACGATCAGCGCGACCACGAGGACCAGCGAGACCACCAGCACGGCCAGCCAGTAGAGGATCTTCAGCAGCATCCGGCGGCGGATCGTAGTCCACGCCCAGCCTGCGGGCAGCGCCGGCAGCTTCCCCTACCCTGTTCTCGATGACCCCTCGGACGCGCCGTGAGTTCATCGCCGTGGGAATCGGCGGCGTCGCGACGGTGGCGCTCGGCGCGACCGTGTGGCGCGAGCTGCTCGCCGAGGACTCCACCGGCGTCTCCGGCGGCACGCGAGCGTTCTCGTACGGGCCGCGCGGCGCGCCGGACGCAAACGGGATCAGGCTTCCGGAGGGATTTCAGTCGCGTGTGATCGCACGCGGCGGCCAGGTCGTCCCCGGCGCCGACTACAGCTGGCACGAGGCGTCCGACGGCATGGCGACCTTCCCGACCGATGACGGCGGCTGGATCCTCGTCTCGAACTCCGAGACCGAGGACGGTGGCGCGTCCGCGATCCGCTTCGACGCGGACGGCGAGATCGCCGACGCCTATCGCATCCTCGACGGGACCGAGCAGAACTGCTCCGGCGGCGGCACACCGTGGGGAACCTGGCTGTCCTGCGAGGAGGTCGAGCACGGATCCGTGTGGGAGTGCGACCCCACCGGGCGCAGGAAGGCGGTGCGACGCCCCGCAATGGGGACGTTCCAGCACGAGGCCGCCGCGGTCGACCCGCGCGGGCGCCGGATCTACATGACCGAGGACCTCGAGGACGGCGGCTTCTACCGCTTCACGCCCGACAGCTGGCCCGACCTGTCGAGCGGGCTGCTGGAGATCGCCATCGTCGACGGCAAAGGCGGGACGACCTGGCACGAGGTTCCCGACCCCGGCGCCGCGGAGACGCCGACGCGCGAGCAGGTCGACGGCAGCACAGCGTTCGAGCGCGGCGAGGGCATCTGGCTCGACGGCGGAACGGTCTTCGTCGCGACGACGTCCGACAACCGGGTCCATGCCTATGACGTCGCGCGCCAGCGGTTCGAGATCCTCTACGACGGGGCCGACCGCGAGGAGCCGCTGCTGCACGTCGACCAGATGACTGCCACCTCGGCGGGTGAGATCTTCGTCTGCGAGAACAGCGATGCCGACGAGATGGACGTCGGCCTGCTGAGCCGCGACGGCAAGGTCGCGAAGTTCCTCTCGATCACCGGTCCCGAGCACGAGGGGTCGGAGCCGACCGGCGTCATCTTCGATCCGCGCGAGCGGCGGATGTACGTCGCCTCGCAGCGTGCCGGCGAGGACGACGAAGGCGCGATCTACGAGATATCCGGGCCGTTCAGGACCGCCTCGGGCTGACGCCCTGGCGTCGTCGCGACGAGCGCTCCCCCAGCCTCGATTCGCTGCAGGCAGACGCTGACCGCCCAACCCGTAGCCGCCCCGAGCCCGACGTACTTGGCGCCGTCCTCGAACCGCATCGGAAAGTCGAGCACGTCGCCGACGATCGACAGCCCAAAGCCGGCGGCCGCCAGCCCGAGCAGCAGCAGGTCCGACGACAGCAGGAACGAGCGGTAGACGACCAGCCAGGCCAGCGTGCCCGCGAGCAGCGTCATGTAGAAGACGGGCTCGGGGAAGCCGACGTCCTCCGGCAGGACGTCCTCGTGCAGCAGCAGCGCGTCGTCGATCGCGAGGTATCCCGCGAGCAGCGCGGTGACGCCGAAGAACCGCGCCGATCGGCGATCGCCCTGCCGGCTGACGACGAGCGCCGCCAGGATCAGCGCGCCGAGCATCACCCCCCAGACGATCAGCCCGAGCGTCGAGTAGACGCCGGTCCACGGCTCGACCTCCGCGGTGGCTGCGATGTCCGCGGTCGGGTTCTCGCGGATTCCGACCGCGTCCCAGATCACCATTCCGGCGATGCCGACGACGGCGCCGGCAACGACCGCTACTCGAATCGACCTGGTCATCTGCTCCTAACTCCCCCGCTTCGCATCGATCTAACGACCATATCCTGCCGGCACGTCGATCCGCTCCGTAGGGTGGGCCAGGTGTCCGCCGCCGAACCGCCGCCCCCCGGGCCGGCCCAGAGCCTCCTGCGGTGAGCGGCGAGCGGGTCAGCCGCAACGCCGGCTTCGCGCTGCTCGCGCAGGTCGTCAGCGCCTTCTTCACCGCCGGGCTGACGATTTTCCTGGCGCGCGCGCTGACGCCCGACGAGTACGGCTACTTCGCGTTCGGCATGAGCGTGATCGCGATCGCCTCGCTGTTCGCCGACTTCGGCATCGCGTCGTCGACCGGCCGTTTCATCGCCGAGCGCCGCGACGAGCCAGCCGCGGCGGCCGCGGTCTTCCGCACCGGGCTGCGCCTGAAGCTGGTCGTCGCCTTCGCCGCCGCCGCCGGCCTGTTCGCGCTTGCGGGGCCGATCTGCGACCTGTTCGACTCGCCGGGCGCGGCCGGGGCGCTGCGCGCGCTCTCGATCGCGCTGTTCGGCCAGACGGTGTTCCTGCTGCTGCTCGGCGCGTTCATCGCGCTCGGGGTGATCCGCTGGAACGTCGTGCTGACGACCGTCGAGAGCGTCGTCGAGGCGTCCTCGGCAGTCGTGTTCGTCCTGCTCGGGGCGGCCGCCGCCGGCGCCGCGCTCGGCAGGGCGGTGGGCTACCTGACCGGGGTCGTCGTGGGCCTGTTCGTCGTCTCGCGGGTGATCGGCGGACTGCGCCGGCGCAGCCAGTCGCGCAGCGAGCGCCGTCAGGTCAGGCACAGCGCCCATCCGCGCGTGACGTCGCGGATGATCCTCGGCTACGCCGGACCGCTGGTGCTGGTGGATGCCGCGTTCCGCGTCTTCACGAGCGTCGACGTGCTGCTGATCTCGGCGATCGTCGGCGCCGGGGCGCCGGTCGCCGCCTACGGCCTGGCGATGCAGCTCACGCTGTTCCTCGAGTATCCGGCGGCGGCGCTGGCGTCGGCGGTGGCGCCACGGCTCGCCCACGCGCGCGAGCGGGCGGACAGCCTCGGCCTCCTCCAGCAGAGCACGCGCTATCTGGTGATCGTCCAGGGGCTGCTGACCGCGCCGCTGGTCATCTGGCCCGAGGCGATCGTCGACCTGCTCTTCGGCGACAAGTACCCGGGCGCGCCGGACGTCCTGCTGGCGCTCACGCCCTACGTCTTCCTGTCGGGGATCGCCCAGATCACCACGCTGTCGGTCAACTACATCGGCGAGGCGGGCCGCCGCGTCCCGATCGCGATCGCGATGCTGACGGTGAACATCGGCCTGAACCTGCTGCTGCTGCCGCGCGTCGGCATCGTCGGCGCCGCGATCGGGACCAGCGCCGCCTATGCGATCTGGGTTCCAGGCCATCTCTGGATTCTGCGCCGGCGGATCGGACTGCCGTTGCGTCCGCTGCTCTTGACGACCGCGCGCGTGCTGTGCGGCGGCGCGGCGATGGTCGCGGTGCTCGCCCTGCTGGGCACCGGCGACGTGGCGCTGCCGCTGATGCTCGTCGGCGCCGTCGTGGGGCCGGCCGTCTACCTCGCCGTCCTGTTCGCCCTGCGCGAGGTCACCCCGGCCGACGCGACGACGCTGCGTGCGACGCTCGCGCGCCGTGCCGCGGGCTGACCGCCGCGAGCGGCGGTCAGCCGGCGATCAGGCTCTCGTAGAGGTCGCAGAGGCACTCGGACCACGAGTCGATGCCCACCGTGCCGTGCGCCCAGCGCCGGCTCTCCTCGGCCTCCGCGGCGCGCAGCTCGGCTGGCCGCGCGAGCAGCTCGTCGAGCGTCAGCGCGAGCGCGGCGACGTCCTCGCTCGGGAACGTGCGTAGATGGGGCGCGGCTCCCCAGCCAGCGGTGCCCGGGATGTCGGACATCGCGACGCCGAGGCCGCAGCCGATCGCCTCGCCGATCGCCGACGACTGGCCCTCGTGGCGCGACGCGCTGACGAAGACGTCGGCGGCCGCGTAGAGCCACGCCGCGTCGTCGACGAAGCCCGAGACGCGCAGCCAGGCGGGGAGCCGGCCGCCATAGCGATCGTCGAGGAACGACCGCGTCAGCTCCTCGCCGACGAGCAGCGCCTGCAGCTTCGGATGGCGATCCGCGATCCGCTCGAGCGCGTCGAGCAGCACGTCGGCGCCCTTGATGTCCGGCCACCAGGCCAGGCCGAGCACGATGTCGGCGTCGGCGTCGAGGCCGAAGCGCTCGCACGCCGCGGCTCGCGACGGCATGTCGTCGAAGCGCTCGAACACGATCGCGTTGGGGATCGTCTCGAGCTGCTCGGGCCGGACGCCGCGCCGGCGCATCAGGCCGGACAGCCACGGCGACACGGTCACGACGCGGGCGACGTCGCGCCGCGCGACGTAGCGCATCTTGAGCAGGTCCTTGAGCCGCTGCTGCGGCGGATAGCCGTTGAAGCCGGTGCGGACGTGCCAGATACACGGGATGCCGGCCGCGCGCGCAGCGTGCGCGGCCGCCAGGTCCGCCGTCGTGAAGTGGGTATGGACCAGCGCGCCGCCGTGAGCCGCTATGGCCTGCTTCATGTGGGCGCGCCAGCCGCCGCGCTTCGGGAACACCGACCACGTCGTCCCGGCCGCCTCGAGATCGGCGATCCACGGCTGCTCCGCCGCGCCTTCGGCGAGCACGAAGTGCGTCGAGAGCCCCAGTCGCGATCGCACCTTCGCGGCGAGCGCGAGCTCGCTGCTCATCACGTTCCCGAGGTAGGGGCTGTTCCAGAGGGTGGCCTGGACGATCGAACGCTCGCTCACGGAGGGCATCGTATGGAAGCCCGAGGTCAACGCCGGCCGCGCGATCCGCGTCGCAGCCAGCGGCGCCGATAGTCGATCGCCTCGAAGCTCCCGTCGGTCGTGTAGTGGTGGGTCGCGCGGGCGCCGCCGAGGCCGGCCGGCTCGATCCGGTCGATCTCGTGCTCGGCGTACTCGGTCGTCGTCAGCACGTCGATCTCACGGAACGAGATCGCCCAGCCGTAGCGGCGGCTGCCGTCCTGGGCGGGCCGCACGAGCCGCTCGCCGCGCCGCTGCACCGCCCCGGCCGGCCGCGCGCCGCGGACGTCCGACACGACCGGGTTGCGCGGATGGGGGCGCCACGGGCCGCGCAGCTCGTCGGCCCAGAAGAGGTGCAGCTCGTCGAGCGAGCTGGCGTCCGGGGCGGCGATCGCGGCGAACAGCCAGAACCGGCCGTCGTGCTCGACGATCGTCGCGTCGCTCGCGGCGACGTCGGCGAGCAGCTCGGCCTCGAACGCCCAGACGCGCGGAAAGTCGACCGCGCGGTAGAGCGCGACGCGCCGCGCCGCCGACGTCTCCGGGACCATGAACAGCTCGCCGGCGTGGCGAAAGACGAACGGATACGACAGGTGGTGCTCGGCCTCGAGCACGACGGTCGGCGGCGCGGCGGGAGAGCCGTCCGGCGCCAGCTCGGTGTGTGAGATCACGCCCCGCCGCGATCCGCTTGGAACCTCCTCGCAGAACAGGTGGTGGCGCCCCTCGTGCTCGAAGAGGAAGGGATCGGCGTAGACCGGCGAGTCCCCCCAGCGCACGAGGCCCTCGTCGCCGCCGGTCCAGCCGCCGGTCGGGTCGTCACGGCGGCGGCGGACGCGGATCGACCACGGCCGCTGAAACAGCACCCGCGTGACGACGACGCGTGTCCAGGCGACCAGCGCGTGGCTGCTCGCCGACCTCGCGGACGGCGGCGCCAGCGACCGCGGCGGCGCTGCCGGACGATCCGCGCGCGGCGCCCGTTCCACGGCGCGCGACGCGAACGACGCGAGCTTCCAGAGCATCAGGTCGCGCGTCACCAGAGCCGAGTAGGGGCGCACGCCGGAGACCGTCCTATCGACGAGCAGCTCCGCGTCGCCGCGTCGCAGCACGGCCTCCGTCTCGACCGTGGCGGCGTCGTCGACGACCGCGCGCCCCACCGCCGCCGCCGCGGACACGGCCGCGCGATCGTGGCGCAGGTGGAGCAGGTCGCGCGGCTCGTCGGCGGGCGGTGGGCGCTCGGAAAGCCAGACCACCAGCGCGTCGGGCTGCTGCGACGGTCCGTCGGCGACGGCCGGGAGCCGCGTCGGCGCAAGCGCGTCGCGACCGCCGAAGATCCGTCGCTCGATCGTGGCGAGCATCCGCTCCCAGGCGCCCACGCGAACCGGTCCCAGCAGCCGCGTCTCGATCACCCGGAACTGCGGCGACTGCTCCATCAGGGACAACGCGCGCGCCTGCCATGCCGGCGTGGGTGGGCCGTCGAGCACGACGACGAGCGGACGCCGGGACATGCAACTGGCAGAATACCGTCGCCCCCCTTGACCGGCTCGGTCGCGACCGCGACCGCGCGGGATGGGCGCGGCGGGCGCGCAATAGAGATGACAGACGAGACCATCGGCACCACGCCGCCGTCCGCTGCCGCCGAACAGGCGCCGGCCGACCCCCCTCCGACGGCTCCCGCCGGGCGCCTGTCGTCGCTGCGCGCCGACATCGCGGAGAGCCCCGCCTTCCTGCCCGGGCTGGCGGCGATGGCGGTGCTCGTCTGGTTCGCCGCCGACGAGGGCGGCTTCCGCGCCACGACATGGCTGCCGGGGACCCTCGTGGTGGTCGCGCTGCTCGCGATGACCGCGCTGATCGCCGGCCGGCCGCGACCGTCGCGCGCCGCTGCGGTCGCCGTCGCGCTACTCGCGGGCTATGCCGCCTGGAGCTTCCTGTCGATCGCCTGGGCCCAGCAGAAGGGGGTCGCCTGGGACGGCGCCAACCGCACGCTGCTCTACGCGACGATCTTCGCGCTGTTCGCGCTCTGGCCGCTGCGCGCGCGCGCGGCGGGCATCCTGCTCGGCGGCTACTCGCTCGCCGTCGTCGCGATCGGAGTCGTAGAGCTGCTGCGCATCGGCGCGGACCCGACGCCCGGAGGCTTCTTCTTCGAGGCCCGCCTCGCCGAGCCGGTCGGCTACGTCAACGGCGACGTCGCGCTCTGGTTCGCAGCCTTCTGGCCCTGTCTGATCCTCGCCACGCGCCGCGAGGTCCATCCGCTGCTGCGCGGCGCGTTCCTCGGCGGCGCCGGCGTGCTGTGGGGCCTGGCGCTGATGGGCCAGAGCCGCGGCTGGCTGTTCGCCGTGCCGGTGATGGTCGTCGTCGCGATCGCCCTGGTCCCGGGACGCGCCCGGACGCTCGCCTCGATGGGAGTCCTGGGGATCGCCGCCTACGCGATGAACGCCGCGGCGCTCGCCGTCTACGACGACTACGAGCCCGGCCGCAGCCTGGCCGGCGCGGCCGACCACGCGGTCGAGACGATCCTCGCGATCGCCTGTCTGCTGGCGGTCGCGGGAGCGATCGTCGGCTACCTGGAGCGCGGCGTGCGCGTCTCGGCCGCGGCCGAGCGGCGGACCGGCGCGATCGCCGTCGGGCTGCTCGTCGCGCTGGCGATCGGGGGCGTGGGGTTCTACGCCGTCGACCATGGGAGTCCGGCCGCCAAGGCGGCGGACTACTGGGACGACTTCAAAGAGGGTGGCTCCACGCCGGAGGCCGGCGACGCCCGCCTGACCACCACCGCCGCGACCGACCGCTACTACTTCTGGGAGGTCGGCTGGGAGATGTTCGCCGAGCGCCCGTTCACCGGCTTCGGCGCCGACAACTTCCAGCGCGAGTTCTTCGTCCGCGGCAAGGGCTCCCAGCAGCCGCGCTATCCGCACAGCCTCGAGATCCGCGTGCTCGCGCAGACGGGGGGCGTCGGCGCGCTGCTGCTGCTCGGAGCGCTGATCGCCGCGGGAGTCGCGTTCGCGCCCCTGACGAGGGGCCGGCCCGATCTCGCGCGTGCCGTCGGAGGGAGCGCCGTGCTGCTCTTCCTCTACTGGGTCGCGCACGGATCGCTCGACTGGCTGTGGGAGTTCCCGGCCCTCGGCGGCGGCGCCTGGGCGGCGCTCGGCATCGCGCTGGCCGTCGTTCCCCGCCCGGAGGGGCAGGCCGGCGAGCGCTCGCTATCGCCACCGGCCGTGGTCGCCGTCGCCGTGGTGGCGCTCGCCGCGGGGCTGTCGCTGGCGGCGCCGTGGCTGTCGGTACGGGACGTGCACAAGGCCGGCGAGACGTGGCAGTCCGATCCCGCCGCCGCGTTCGATCAGCTCGATCGCGCCGCCAAGCTGAACCCGCTGTCGCCGCTGCCCGACCTGACAGCCGGCACGATCGCCACGCGCGTCGAGGACTTCGGTCGGGCCGAGCGCTACTTCAGGGACGCTCTCGACCGCGAGCGCGACGAGCCCTACGCCCTGCTGGAGCTCGGCGCGCTCGCCTCGATGCGCGGCGACCGGCAGGCGGCGATCCGCCTTCTGGAGCGCGCGAACGCGCAGAATCCGCGCTATGACCTGCCGCGCCAGGCCCTGCGCCGGGTCAGGCGCGGCGAGCGCCTCGACGTTGGCGTCCTCAACCGCAGTATCGTTGAGTCGGATAGATCGCGAATCGGCGGCTAGCTCCTGGTGGGAGGCCCGGGGCCGGTAGCGATTCGGGGCAAGGTTTGCGCAAGTACATAATTGGTGCTATCTCTGAGGGACAGTCGTAGGGCTTGCCGATCTACGGATCGGTGAGCAGGCAGTAGACAAACTGGTCCACGGCGAGAACGCGCTGGACGAAACAAGGAGCCTTCTGGTCGAAATGAGTCGGATAACCAAGACATGCCTGGCCCTGGCCTGCGTCGCGCTGCTGGCTATGCCAGCGGTGGCGGTTGGCCAGTCGGGCACCCAGGGATACCAGGGCAACGACGGCCAGGTGCAAGGCGTCGTTAACTCCGGTGACAATGGCAGTGGGCCGACCGGCGGAACCGCCGGCACGGTTCAGACGAGCGCCCCGGTGGAGGGCAGCAGCCTTCCGTTCACGGGCGCCGAGCTCGGTGTGCTCGCCGCTGTAGGCGCCGCGCTGGTGCTCGTCGGATTTGGCCTGCGTCGCGTGACGCGCCGGCCAAGCAGCCTCTAGAGGCTACGAAGCCACATAGAGCTTCCTTACGGGGGCGTCGGGCGACCTAGGCAAGGTTCCCGGCGCCCCCGTAGTCGTCTTTGCACAGCTTCGCCTAGACATTCGTACGAATAGACGGGCGTGGGCCGAGGGCTTTCGCGCGCTGCACCCGATGAGAGGGGCATGCGCCGCCTCAGCCGAACCCTTCTCGCCGCAACCGCCCTCACGGTCGTTCTCGCGGCGCCGTCGGCGGCGAGCGCCTGTTCGCGTGTTGCGTCGCCGTTGGGTTCGGATAGCGGTGCGGGTAGCGAGGCGCAGCCGTTCAAGACCGCGCAGCGGCTGGCGGACTCGCTAGCTCCGGGCCAGGTCGGCTGCCTGCGCGCCGGCAGCTACAGCGGCGG
>DASTKX010000070.1:0-11207 GCA_035715585.1 Thermoleophilaceae bacterium | reverse complement strand
CGGTCTCGGCGATCGCCGCCGCGGCTGAGGCGCAGGCGAAGAAGCGCTCCAAGAGCTGACCCGACCGACCGCTCGTCGGCCTTCTGGAGGCCGGCGGCGGAGCGTGGCTCCAGCCGCCGGCCCGTGACGATCGGCGCCCATCGGTCCGCGCCCTCCATTCGCGAACCGGTCCGGCCGGGCGGGCGGTGGCCGGAGTTTGGGGCCGAATCGGCACCTTCCCTGCCCTCCTCAGGGAGCCAGAAGATGAGGCTTCGACCGTCGCTAGATCGAGACACGAACTTATCCCGCCCTCCGGGAGAAGTCAAGCAGCCGATCTGCTGCCTCGCGTAACCATCGCGAGGTCGAGGTTTACAAACGTGTGTTCGGTGGTACAGTTCTACCGAACTTAGAACTAATAAACTTTGGGCGAGTACCGGAGCCCACCCGGAAGGAGCTACACCCAGATGGCAGAGCAGACCCCCACGCAGCGCAAGGCGACCGCCAAGAAGGCCGCCGCAACCCGTAAGCGCAACACCGCCGCTCGCAGCGCCAAGACCGCCAAGAGCTCGGCGAAGGCCACCCGCACGTCGGCCGCCAAGGCCACGACGCAGGCCGTCGACGCCGGTGGCCTGACGCTTGACGTCGTTGCCCTCCAGGCCGAGCGCGCGGTCCTGATCCCCGTCGGCGCGGCGCTCGTCGCCCGCGACGCGGTCGTCGACATCACCAAGCCCTTCACCAGCCGCGTGACGGCCGAGAAGGAGCTGAAGAAGTTCGAGCGGCGCGGCAACACCGCTCGCAACAACGTCCGCCGCGAGGTCAAGCGCACCCGCACGCGCGTCGAGCGCGAGCTGCGCCAGCGCCGCAACGACGTCAGCACGCGCGTCGAGGGGGTCCGCGGCGACCTCCAGAAGCAGGTCGGCGAGGTCCAGTCGAACGCGACCGATCTGGCCAAGAAGGTCCAGGAGCAGGTCGCCGCGCTCGCGTAGCACCGCAGTAAATCTCTCCTCCCCAGCGAAGGGCTCCCAGTCGGGAGCCCTTCGTCTTTCTGGGGGTCGGCCAGAGAAACGACTCTGCGACAATCCAGGCGATGCCTACCGAGGAGCAGATCAACGAGGCGCTGAGCAAGGTCATCGACCCTGAGCTGCGCAAGAACATCGTCGAGCTGGGAATGGTCCGCTCGATCGCCCAGCACGACGACGGCCACGTCGAGGTCGTCGTGTCGCTGACGACCGCTGGCTGTCCGATCCGCTCGCACTTCGAGGACGCCGTCGCCGAGCACGTCGGCGGCCTCGACGGCGTGACGCGCGTCAGCGTCGGCTTCGACGTCCTCTCGCCCGACGAGAAACAGAGCCTCCAGCAGCGGCTCGGCCGCGGAGCGCTGCCGCAGGGCGCGCTCGCCCAGGTCAAGAACGTGATCTGCGTCGGCTCCGGCAAGGGCGGCGTCGGCAAGTCGACGATGACCGCCAACCTCGCCGCCGCGCTGCAGGCCGAGGGCAAGACCGCCGCGGCGCTCGACGCCGACGTCTGGGGCTACTCGATCCCGCGCATGCTCGGCGTCCACGGCCGCCCCGACATCGACGGCCAGCGCAAGATCCTGCCGCTCGAGTCGCCCGACGGGGTCAAGGTCATCTCGATCGAGTACTTCCTCGACCGCGCCGACCAGGCGATCGTCTGGCGCGGGCCGATGCTCCACAAGGCGATCCGCCAGTTCCTCGAGGACGTCGCCTGGGGCGAGCTCGACTACCTGCTGATCGATCTACCGCCCGGCACCGGCGACGTTACGATGACGCTCTCCTCGCTGCTGCCGCAGGCGCGCTTCCTGATCGTCACGACGCCGCAGCCGGCCGCCCAGAAGGTCGCCAAGCGGGCCGCCGAGGCGGCCGCCAACTACGACCTCGAGGTCGTCGGGATCGTCGAGAACATGTCCGGCTTCACCGCGCCCAACGGCGAGCGCTTCACGATCTTCGGCGAGGGCGGCGGGCGCGAGCTCGCCGACGAGCTCGACGTCCCCCTGCTCGGCAACGTCCCGCTCCAGGAGGAGCTGCGGCTCGGCGCCGACGAGGGCCGTCCGCTGGTCGTCGAGGACCCGGACAGCCCGGCCGCGCAGGCGATCCGTCACGTGGCGCGCGGCCTGATCGCGGCGACGCCGCAGGTCGATCCGGTCTTCCAGGAGGCCTCCGGCCCGGCGCTCGAGGGCGTCCCGGCGGTCACCGGGACCGCGCTGCCGATGGCGCCCTAGCGCCGTCGCGGCAAAACCCCCGAAACCCTATGTAGTATCAGGAGCACAATGGCCTACGTAATCGCAGAGCCCTGCATCGGCACCAAGGACAACTCGTGCGTCGAGGTCTGTCCGGTCGACTGCATCCACCCGACTCCGGATGAGCCTGGCTACGACGCCGCGGAGATGCTCTACATCGATCCCGACGAGTGCATCGACTGCGATGCCTGCGTCGAGGCCTGCCCGGTCGACGCCTGCTTCGCCGAGGACCAGCTCCCCGAGGAGTGGGCGAAGTTCACCGAGATCAACGCGAACTACTTCAAGGCCGCGTAGCTAGCCGTTCCTCGCGTCTAGGGTTCTAGGCGTGATTCTGCTCACGGGGGCAACTGGGACGGTCGGGTCGGCGGTGCTGCGGCGGCTTACCGCGGCTGGGACGCCGGTTCGTTGCCTGGTGCGCGATCCGAAGCGGCTGGGACCGGAGCGGGTGCGGGTGCAGATCGCGCTGGGCGACCTCGCCAACCCGGCGTCGTTTCGCAACGCGCTGCGCGGCGTCGACACGGTCATCCATCTGGCGGCGTCGATCCGCGACCAGCCGCGCGGGTCGATCGAGGAGCTGAACGCGATGGCGACGCTGCGGCTGGTACGCGGGGCCGAGAAGGCGGGCGCGAAGCGGTTCGTGTTCGCCTCGGCGATGAACGCCAGCCTCCAGTCGCCGACGCGCTTCTTCCGCGCCAAGGCGCTCGCCCGCCGCGCCGTCGAGGCGTCCGATCTCGAGACGACCGTCTTCTCGCCGTCGATCGTCTACACGCCCGGCGACCCCTGGCTGACGATCCTCGACCGCTTCTCCCACCTGCCCGCGATGCCGATCGCCGGGGACGGCGAGACCCGCTTCCAGCCGATCTGGGCCGAGGACGTCGCCGACTGCGTCATGGCCGCGCTCGACCGACCGCCCGGCCCGTCCGAGAACGGCCACCGCGCCTTCGACCTTGCCGGCCCCGAGATCCTCTCCTACGACGAGATCGTCGAGCTGGCGCTGCGCCCGACCGGCCGTCGCCGCCCGCTGCTCCACGTCCCGATGCCCGCCGTCCGCGCCGGCCTGCGCGGCCTCGAGCGCATCGTCGGCCCCCCGGTCTTCGCGACCGCCGAGGAGGCCGACCTGATGGAGGAGCCGATGACCTCCCCCCGCGGCACCGCCGACGCCGAGTCGCTCGGCGTCAACCCCCTCCGCATGAGCGCCGTCCTCGGCGCCGCCCCCGCCGCGGCGGCGTAGCTAGTCCTCGTTGCGCTCAGCCCGCTCGCGCGCTTGGTCTTCGCGGTGGAAGAGCCAGAACAGGCATATGTAGCCACCGATGAGTGCGACGATCCCTACCGCCTGAAGCTCCGCGTCAGGAGCATCGAGACCGACGAGCATCAAACCGCCGACCAGGATTGCGGCGACGACGACGAGAGAGATGTGCGCATCCTTTGCGCCCCGCTCCCATTCGACCTTGTCAAACATGCATATATCCTATCGCAATATGGTGGTTGCATCCAAAAGGAAGAACATGACGGCAACCACGCCGCCGAGGTACCCAGCCCGTGCGAGTCGCCGTTGAGTTGGCTGACCGCCAGCAACCACTCCGGCCACGCCTACCGCGAAGCTGCCTAGCAGGAGTCCGGCGCCCACGGTCGTTGCCAGTGTCTCGAGCAGTGACGAAAAGGGGCCGATCCCGGCGATCGGGATCGGCTGCTCGGGGAAGGCGGTTGCGATGGCCGGCACGTCGCCGACCCTAGGCGCAGGCGACGCACAGAACAGGACCTTTGTGTGACAGGGCGGCTACGGACGAGACACGAGGTGCGGTGCTGGCGCCGCCGCTCAGCGGCTTGGCGCTACGACCGTAAAGCGTGTCGTCTTGGCGACGTACGGTCGCGGGCCGGGTACGACAGAGGCTGACACGGTCATTCGGTAGCTGCCCGGCTTGAGCGCCTTGCGGCCGATCCGGCCGCTGAAGGGGATCTGCTGCGCCCCGGCCGCTAGCCCCTTGCGCTCGAGCGCGCGCCCGGCCTTGACCCAGCGCGTGCAGCTCTTGCGCCCGCGCAGCTTGCGCGTCGGCTTGACGCAGCGCCCGCCGGCACGGCGGCCCTTCGCCTTCCGCTCGATCGTGATCCGTACCTCGCCGGCGCGGCTGAGCGTGAAGCGGATAGAGGTGCCCGCCGGGGCCCGCTTCTTCACCTTGGCCTTGCCGCGCTTGCGGGCGCTGACCGCCGTCGGCTTGCGCGCCACGCGGAAGCGCTTCGGGACGAGCTTCAGCCCGCTGAGGCGGATGATCGAGGAGATTGGCTGCGCCGGGGTTGGCGGCTCGAGGCCGCTGACGCGGATGACCTTCTTGCCTCCCACACCGCCCAGCTCTTGGAGCGTCACCCAAAGAGTGTTGCCAGGGCCGGCAGCGATGTAGCGGGGATTCGCGTCGGGGCCGAAGTCACCAAACTCGCTGTAGACCCCGTCCGTCGTCAGCCGGCCGAGGTTGTCGCCGAAGGCTTGGGCGAACCAGTAGGCGCCGTCAGCGCCGACAGTCATCCCGAAGGGGTCGGTGCCCGGCTTGGCGGGTGTCGGCAGCGGCGTGCCGCCGGGAACGATCCGACCCGCGCTGGCCGGCGGAGCGGGGTTGGTGTAGCCGATCTGGCCGCCCGGTCCGACGGCGATCCCGCGCGGCGCGCCGCCGACGGCGTAGCGAGTCGCCGCGCCGTCGGTGGTCGCGCTGACGACCTCGCCGCCGTTGGCGTCGGCGATCCACAGCATGTCGGCGCTCGCCGCGATGTCGACGCCGGCGGTGAGGATCGGGAACGTCTGCACGACCGGCACGGCAGCCGGAGTGATCCGCAGCAGCTTGTCGGCGGCAACCGTCCAGAGATTGCCGTCCGGCCCGGTGACGATCTGCTGGCCGCCGGCGATGTCGGCGTCGAACGCCTCGGCGGTTCCCGCCGGGTCGGTCGGGTCGAAGCGGCCGACCTTGGTCGAGTACGTCACCCAGAGCTTGCCGTCGGGACCGGCGCCGATCCCAATGGGATTGACGAAGAGCGGGACGTCGAACTCGGTGACGGCGCCCTGCGGAGTGATCCGCGCGATCTCCTTGTCGCCCGACAGCGTCATCCACATGTTGCCGTCTGGTCCCTGGGCGATCCGCTGCGCGTCGCCGCTGATGAGGGTGAACTCACCGTCGACGACCGGTGCCGCCTGCGCACGGCCGGTTGCCAGCAGCACCAGGCAGATCGCGACGACGAGGGTCAGAAGGCGTTCGGGCATCGTTTTCATGCTCTCAGAACGACCGAGGGCCCGGCGAATTACGCCGGGCCCTCGGGAACTTCAAAGACAGCGCGGAAGCGCTGGCTACATCATGCCGCCCATGTCGGGCATGCCACCTGGCATTCCGCCACCGCCGCCCTCCTCGGGCATCTCGGCGATGATCGCCTCGGTGGTGAGGATGTTCTTGCCGATCGAGGCTGCGTTCTGCAGCGCCGAGCGGGTCACCATCGCGGGGTCGATCACGCCGGCGGCGACGAGGTCCACGATCTCGCCGGTGTCGGCGTTGAGACCGTGGTTCTTCTTCGCCTTGCGGACGTCGTTGACGACGACCGAGCCCTCGAGGCCAGCGTTGTGCGCCAGCTGGCGGACAGGCTCCTCGAGCGCACGCAGGATGATCTGCGCGCCGGTCTTCTCGTCGCCCTCGAGTCCGTCGAGCTCGATCGCCTTCGATGCCGTCAGCAGCGCGACGCCACCGCCCGGAACGATGCCCTCCTCGAGGGCGGCCCGGGTGGCCTGCAGCGCGTCCTCGACGCGGTGCTTCTTCTCCTTGAGCTCGGTCTCGGTGGCAGCGCCGACCTTGACCACCGCGACGCCGCCGGCGAGCTTCGCCAGCCGCTCCTGCAGCTTCTCGCGATCGAAGTCGGAGTCGGTGTTCTCGATCTCCGACTTGATCTGGTTGATGCGGCCCTTGATGGCCTCGGTGTCGCCACCGCCGTCGACGACCGTGGTCGTGTCCTTGGTGACCACGACGCGACGGGCGCGCCCGAGCTGCGAGAGCTGGGTGTTCTCGAGCTTGAGACCCATCTCCTCGGTGATGACCTCGCCACCGGTGAGGATCGCGATGTCCTCGAGCATCCGCTTGCGGCGGTCGCCGAAGCCGGGGGCCTTGACCGCGACGCCGGTGAAGGTGCCGCGCAGCTTGTTCACGACGAGCGTCGCGAGAGCCTCGCCCTCGAGATCCTCGGCGATGATCAGGATCGCCTTGCCCGACTGGATGACCTGCTCCAGAACCGGCAGCACGTCGCGGACGGAGCCGATCTTCGAGTTGGCGATGAGGATGTACGGATCCTCGAGCACCGCCTCCATGCGCTCCTGGTCGGTGACCATGTAGGGCGAGATGTAGCCCTTGTCGAACTGCATGCCCTCGGTGAACTCGAGGTCCATGCCGAACGTCTGGCCCTCCTCGACGTTGACGACGCCGTCCTTGCCGACCTTGTCGATCGCGTCGGCGATGACGTCGCCGATCGCGTCGTCGGCGGCGGAGATGGCCGCCACGCGAGCGATCTGCTCCTTGCCGGAGATCTCGGTCGACGCCTTGCCGATCGCCTCGACGACCTGGTCGACGGCGGTCTCGATGCCGCGCTTCAGGCCAAGCGGGTTGGCGCCGGCCGCGACGTTCTGGAGGCCGTGGCGAACGATCGCCTGGGCCAGAACGGTGGCGGTGGTGGTGCCGTCGCCGGCGACGTCGTTGGTCGCCGTGGCGACCTCACGCACGAGCTGGGCGCCCTGGTTCTCGAAGACGTCCTCGATCTCGATCTCGCGAGCGATCGAGACGCCGTCGTTGGTGATCGTCGGGGCGCCGAACTTCTTGTCGATCACGACGTAGCGGCCCTTCGGACCGAGCGTGACCTTGACCGCGTTGGCGACCGCGTCGACGCCGGCCTGCAGCGCCTGTCGGGCCTCCTGGTCGAACTTGAGCTCTTTGTGAGCCATGCTTTGCTTCCTCCGTCTTCCTGAAAGGGGGGTTAGGCGACCTTGGCGAGCACGTCGGACTCGCGCAGGACGAGCAGCTCCTCGCCCTCCACGTTGACCTCGGTGCCGCCGTACTTGGAGTAGAGGACCTCGTCGCCCTCGGCGACGTCGAGCGGGATGCGCTTCTCGCCGTCCTCGTCCCACTTGCCATCGCCCACGGCGATGACCTTGCCGCGGGAGGGCTTCTCCTTGGCGGTCTCCGGGAGGAAGATGCCGCTAGCGGTCGTCTCGTCCTCCTCGATGGCCTGGACGATCAAGCGATCGCCGAGAGGCTTGAGCTTCATACGGGTGATACCTCCGTCTACAGCTGAGTTCGTTGAACTTCGTTGGCACTCTAACAACATGAGTGCCAAGAGTTGTTTCGATCCCGTGTCTCGGGTAGAAGGGTCGAAAGCAACCCAGGGAGACTCATGACGCCGAGACGCTTGCCTGTCCTGCTAGCCGCTGCTGCGCTGTGCCTCGTACCAGCCGCCTGCGGCTCCGATGACGACGACTCCGGTTCGAGCGGCGGCTCGTCCGAGTCCTCGGAGACCGCCGCCGTCACCCTCGAGACGACCGAGCCGAGCAAGGGCAAAGTCGCGATCGCCGGTCCGGACACGGTAGAGGCCGGTGTGGTCGAGATCACGCTGAAGAACTCCGGCAAGAGCCCGCACGACGCCCAGATTCTGCGCGTCGAGGGCGACCGCAGCGCCCAGGAGGTGATCTCCAACAGCGTCGACTCCGAGGAGGGAGCGCCGATCCCCGATTGGATCACCGACGGCGGCGGGCTCGGCGCGGTCGCACCGGGCGAGAGCGCAACGGTGACCGAGGTGCTGAGGCCCGGCACCTACTACGTGCTCGACACCGAGAGCGCTCAGGGCAGCGAGCAGGTCAACGCGCGCAAGGGCGGCGTCGCGAAGTTCGAGGTCACCGGCGAGGAGGTCGCGGACGCCGAGCTGCCGGAGACCGATGCGACGATCACCGCCGAGGACTTCAGCTTCGAGACGGCGGGCATCGTGCCGGGCGACAACCGCCTGACGTTCGAGAACACCGGCAAGCAGCTCCACCATGTGATCGCCCTGCCGATCGCCAAGGGCTCGACGATCGCCGACGTCAAGAAGTTCGTGTCGGAGGAGGAGTCGGATGGGCCTCCGCCGGTCGACTTCGAGAGCGCCAAGTCCTCCGCGGTGATCGACGGCGGTCAGGCGCAGGTCATCGAGATGCCGTTCAAGAAGGGCAAGTACGCGCTCGTCTGCTTCATCACCAACCGTGACGGCGGTCCGCCGCACGTCGCGATGGGGATGATCGACGAGCTCGACGTCAAGTAGGAGAACGCGGCGGTGGCCGGCCTCGCCGCGAGGCGGGGCCGGCCGCTAGTTCTGCGAGGGAGCGTCCGGGCGCAGGCGCTCGGTGATCTCGGCCGGGCGGTCGGAGATCTGCGAGAAGCGGACGACCGTCACGGCGTCGTCCTGCTCGACCTTGCGGCCGTAGATCTGCTCGAGGAAGTGGACCGTCTCGTCGAGGCGGCGGAACTCGGGGTTGTCGTGCTCGATGTCGCGCGGCGAGAGCTCGCTGACGCGCTTGACCTCGACGCCGTCGATCACCGCCTCGAAGATCCGCTCGCGCGGCGCGTGCTGGAAGCCGACCGTTACGAGCACGACCTCGCCCTTGCGGTACTTCGCGGCCTTGTCGCCGAGCCGGATCGTGGCGGTCTTGCGGCCACGCTTCAGCTGGTCGATGAAGACCGGCGAGTAGAAGTTGAGGACGAACACGGCGAGCGCAGCCTAGCGGAGGCTCTACGCGCCGGCGTTGGCGATCGCGCACGCCTCGTCGACGCCGACGAACGGGACGAGCGCGATGTAGGTCGCCGTCGGCGTGATCTCGTAGAGGCGCTTCTCGCCGTGGCGCATGATCTGGTCGAAGACGAGTGCGTCGATGCTCGCCCCGATCGCCTCGGCGACGATCGGCTCGACCTCCGGGTGCTGACGGTAGCCCTCGGCGAGGAACGCCTGCGCCGTCGACAGCAGCTGGGCGCGCACGTCGAGCACCAGCCGGCTGCTGGAGTGGACGTCGACGCCGCCGAAGCGCGCGAACGGCCGCTCGAAGACGAGGAAGGCGAAGAAGGCGCGCATTCCCGCGCCGATCGCCTGCGGCCAGTCTGCCTGCTTGTGGAACGCCGGCGACACCGCCTCCGCGATCTGCTCGGTGCTGCGTCGCAGCGCCGCTACGACGGCGTCGTCCTTGCCCTGGAAGTGGCGGTAGAAGGTCGTCAGCGAGAGCGCGCCCTGCTGCGCGATGTCGGTGATCGTCAGCGCCTGGTAGCCCTTCGTCGCCATCAGCTCCATCACCGCCGTCATGATCCGCTCGCGCGGGTCGTCGGGGTCGGGGGGCTGGACCCGGAAGCGGTGGGGTGGGGGCTCGGCCGGGCGAGCGAGCGGCTGGGGCGGCGTCTGGTACGCGATCGACCACTGGAAGAGCTGCGGCCCGATCTCGGTCAGCTCGGTTTCGCGCCCGCTGCGCAGCCGGCTCTGCATCACGCGCCGGATGCCGCGCAGGACCGCGCGCAGCAGCTCGGTCGACATGCCGGCGTAGTCGGGCGACTCGTCGAGCGAGCGGCGGGCGATCTGGAAGATGCGGTCGCCGAACTCGTCGACCTTGGCGACTGCCGACGGGCCGGCGGCGAAGCTCTCGACGTAGAAGAGGCGCGCGGCGGCCGGCTGGGCGACGAGCGTCGCGATCAGCGCGTCGAGGCCGTCGGCCAGGCGGGCGTCCCACGGGCCCGGGTGGGCGAGATAGGTCGCGACGACGCTCGACCCGCCGCAGAGCAGGACGGCGTCCATCGTGGCGAGGAAGCAGTCGAGCTTGTTGTCGTAGTGCTTGTAGAAGGTGTTGCGCGAGACGCCGGAGATCTCCAGCACGTCGGCGACGCGTGTCGCCTCGTAGCCGTGCTCGGCGACGGCGGCGACCATCGCGCCGCAGAGTCGCTCGCGCTGATTCGCCTCGACCTGCTCGCGCGTGGCGCCCGGTCCCGGCGACAGCTTGCGCGCGCGCAACTCGTCCGAGTCGCCCCAGGGGGTGGTAGTCACGGGCCTTACCATATTCTGAAAACGTCGGTGGCTCTGATCAGGTGCCGGGGCTCCGGTTCTTCCCCCGCGTATAGCCACCGCCGATGGCGTTGTCCACAGTGGAGCGCGGGCGCTCAGTGGATGAAGCCGCGCAGCCGGTCCGGGTCGTGGACCGTCACCTTGCCGCGGCCAAGCTCGACGACGTCCTCGCGCGCGAGCGTGGCGAGGAAGCGGCTCGCGCTCTCGCGCGAGGTGCCGGCCAGCTGGGCGATCTCGGCCTGCGTCGCCTTGATCAGCACGTCGCGTTCGCCGGCCCCCTCCGACTGGCGCGTGACCACCTGGGCGAGCAGCGTGCTCGCTACCCGGCCCGACACCGTCTGGAACGACTGGCGGCTGAGCTGCTCGTTGACGAGCCGGACGCGGTCGGCCAGCTCGGCGAGCATCTTGAACGCGATGTCCGGCGACGAGCGGATCACCCGCTGCATGTCGGCGCGCAGGATCGCGACGAGCTGGGTCGGCTCGAGCACCTCGGCGGTCGCGGAGCGCGTCTCGGCGCCGAACATCGACAGCTCGCCGAAGATCGCCCCGTTGCGCAGCTCGGCGAGCGCGCGGCTGCGCCCGTCCGGGTGGTCGCGCCGGATGCTGACCGTGCCGGAGCGGACGACGTAGCAGGTGTCGCCGGGGTCGCCCTCGCGGAATATGACCTCGCCGCGGTCGAAGCTGCGCGGCACCGCGACCCGGGCCACCTCCTCGAGCTCACGCGGCTCGAGGCCCGAGAAGACCTTGACGCTGGCGAGCAGCTCTGCCGTGTCACCCCCCTCGGGCATTGGGGGATGATAGGCCTCGGCCGAGCGCGGGCTGGACCATCGCTTCAGACCAGTGCTGTTCTGGCTCCCTCGTATCAGCAACGGCTGGGCGGTACGAGGCATAG